>NZ_CP055481.1:1507305-1808766 GCF_013705725.1 Klebsiella sp. RHBSTW-00484
ACGTTATCGTTGTCGACTCCGTTGCGGCCTTGACGCCGAAAGCGGAAATCGAAGGTGAAATCGGCGATTCTCATATGGGCCTCGCGGCACGTATGATGAGCCAGGCGATGCGTAAGCTCGCAGGTAACCTGAAGCAGTCCAATACCCTACTTATCTTCATCAACCAGATTCGTATGAAAATTGGTGTGATGTTTGGTAACCCGGAAACGACTACCGGCGGTAACGCACTGAAATTCTACGCCTCTGTTCGTCTGGATATCCGTCGCATCGGTGCGGTGAAAGATGGCGATAACGTCATCGGTAGCGAAACCCGCGTTAAAGTGGTGAAAAACAAAATCGCCGCGCCGTTCAAGCAGGCTGAGTTCCAGATCCTCTACGGTGAAGGTATTAACTTCTTCGGTGAACTCGTTGACCTCGGTGTGAAAGAGAAGCTGATTGAGAAAGCTGGTGCCTGGTACAGCTATAATGGCGACAAGATTGGTCAGGGTAAAGCGAACGCGATCTCCTGGCTGAAAGAGAATCCGGCTGCAGCGAAAGAGATCGAGAAGAAAGTTCGTGAACTGCTGCTGAGCAATCAGGACTCCACTCCGGACTTCGTCGTTGACGGAAACAGCGCAGAAGAAACTGAACAAGATTTCTGATATCGTCAGAAAGTCTAACAAGGGGCCGCTTATGCGGCCCTTTTGCTTTTTGATTAGCGAGGTTGCCCATGACTGAAACTTCATCCCGCCGTTCCGGCTATGCACGCCTGCTGGATCGCGCCATCCGTATTCTGGCAATGCGCGATCACAGTGAACAGGAACTGCGCCGCAAACTTGCTGCTCCCGTAATGAGTAAAAACGGCCCGGAAGCGCTCGATGTGACGCCGGAAGATGTCGATAAAGTCGTTGAGTGGTGTATTGATAACCGCTATCTGGACGACGACCGCTTTGTTCGCCAGTTTATTGCCAGCCGCAGTCGGAAGGGATACGGTCCGGCGCGCGTTCGGCAGGAGCTCAAGCAAAAAGGTATTCCCCGTGAGGCGATTGAGTGCGCGATGAGTGAATGCGAAATCGACTGGGCGCTGCTCGCTAAAGAACAGGCGCAACGAAAATATGGCGAACCCTTACCCACTGCATTTTCAGAAAAAGTGAAAATTCAGCGCTTTTTGCTCTATCGCGGCTATCTAATGGAAGATATCCAGGAAATCTGGCGAAATTTTGCAGATTGACCCATCGGGGATTTTACTTCCCCGTAAAGAAAACTTATCTTATTCCCACTTTATTTTCGTGAGTAGCCTGCCGGTCGATACTGAGTAGTGGCTGCCAGCGACATTTCGTTAGCTTGATTTCAGGATAATTATGAGCAAGAGCACCGCTGAGATCCGTCAGGCGTTTCTCGACTTTTTCCATAGTAAGGGACATCAGGTAGTTGCGAGCAGCTCCCTGGTGCCGCATAACGACCCGACCCTGCTGTTTACCAACGCCGGGATGAACCAGTTCAAGGATGTTTTCCTTGGTCTCGACAAACGTAATTATTCGCGCGCAACTACTGCGCAGCGTTGCGTTCGTGCGGGTGGTAAGCACAACGATCTGGAAAACGTCGGTTACACCGCGCGTCACCACACCTTCTTTGAAATGCTGGGTAACTTCAGCTTCGGCGATTATTTCAAGCAGGACGCAATCAAATACGCATGGGAACTGCTGACTGGTGAAAACTGGTTTGCGCTGCCGAAAGAAAAACTGTGGGTGACCATCTACGAAACCGATGACGAAGCATTCGACATCTGGGCGAATGAAGTTGGTGTTCCGCGCGAGCGTATCATCCGTATCGGTGACAACAAAGGCGCAGCTTTTGCTTCCGATAACTTCTGGCAGATGGGTGATACCGGTCCTTGCGGTCCGTGCACCGAAATCTTTTTCGACCATGGCGATCACATCTGGGGCGGTCCTCCGGGAACCCCTGAAGAAGACGGCGATCGTTATATCGAGATTTGGAACATCGTCTTTATGCAGTTCAACCGTCAGGCCGACGGGACCATGGAACCGCTGCCGAAGCCGTCCGTTGATACCGGTATGGGCCTGGAGCGTATCGCGGCTGTGCTGCAACACGTGAACTCCAACTACGATATTGACCTGTTCCGCGAGCTGATTAAGAACGTGGCTAACGTAACTGGTGCGACCGATCTCTCTAACAAGTCCCTGCGCGTTATTGCTGACCACATTCGCTCTTGTGCGTTCCTGATTGCTGATGGCGTTATTCCATCGAATGAAAACCGTGGCTATGTGCTGCGCCGTATCATTCGTCGCGCAATTCGTCATGGCAACATGCTGGGCGCGAAGGACTCTTTCTTCTGGAAACTGGTTGCCCCGCTGATTGAAGTGATGGGTTCAGCCGGTGAAGAGTTGAAACAGCAGCAAGCTCAGGTAGAGCAGGTGCTGAAAACTGAAGAAGAGCAGTTTGCTCGTACTCTGGAGCGTGGGCTGGCGCTGTTGGACGAAGAGCTGGCTAAGCTGAAAGGCGACACGCTGGATGGCGAAACCGCCTTCCGTCTGTACGATACTTACGGCTTCCCGGTCGACCTGACCGCGGACGTCTGCCGCGAGCGCGACATTAAAGTTGACGAAGCGGGCTTTGAAGCCGCAATGGAAGAGCAACGCCGCCGTGCGCGCGAATCCAGCGGTTTTGGCGCGGACTACAATGCGATGATTCGCGTTGAGGGCGCATCTGAGTTTAAAGGTTATGACAGCCTGGAGCTGAACGGCAAAGTCACTGCATTGTTTATCGACGGTAAAGCCGTCGATGCGGTGACAGCGGGTCAGGAAGCGGTTGTTATTCTGGATCAAACGCCATTCTATGCTGAATCCGGCGGCCAGGTAGGTGATAAAGGTGAACTTAAGGGCACCGGTTTCTCCTTCCAGGTCAGCGACGCACAGAAATATGGTCAGGCCATCGGCCACATCGGTAAACTGACCAGCGGTTCTCTGAAAGTAGGTGACGCGGTGCAGGCTGATGTTGACCAGGCTCGCCGTCAGCGTATTCGTTTGAACCACTCCGCCACGCACTTGATGCATGCGGCGCTGCGTCAGGTTCTCGGTACGCACGTGGCGCAGAAGGGTTCTCTGGTTAATGACAAAGCATTGCGTTTTGACTTCTCGCATTTTGAAGCGATGAAGCCGGAAGAGATCCGTGCGGTAGAAGATCTGGTGAATGCGCAAATTCGTCGCAACTTGCCTGTCGAAACCAATATCATGGACATTGATGCGGCTCGTGAATCCGGCGCGATGGCGCTGTTTGGCGAGAAATATGACGATCGCGTTCGTGTACTGAGCATGGGCGATTTCTCCACTGAACTGTGCGGCGGTACTCACGCCTCGCGTACTGGTGACATTGGTCTGTTCCGTATTACGTCTGAATCCGGCACCGCCGCAGGCGTGCGTCGTATTGAAGCGGTCACCGGCGAAGGTGCTATTGCGTGGCTGCATGCGCAAAGCGATCAGCTCGGTGAGATCGCACAACTGCTGAAGAGTGATACTCACAGCCTCGGCGATAAAGTACGAGCTGCATTAGAACGTAGTCGCCAGCTGGAAAAAGAGCTGCAGCAGTTGAAAGAGCAGGCTGCGGCGCAGGAGAGTGCAAACCTCTCCAGTAAAGCGGAAGAGATTAACGGCGTTAAGCTGCTGGTCAGCGAGCTGGCTGGCGTTGAGCCGAAAATGCTGCGTACCATGGTTGACGATCTGAAGAACCAACTGGGTTCAACGGTTGTCGTATTAGCCACGGTCGCAGAAGGTAAGGTTTCTCTGATTGCAGGTGTGTCTAAGGATGTGACAGACCGCGTGAAAGCAGGGGAGCTGGTTGGTATGGTCGCCCAGCAGGTGGGCGGTAAAGGGGGCGGTCGTCCGGATATGGCGCAAGCTGGCGGTACCGATGCGTCTGCCCTCCCTGCTGCGTTGGCCAGTGTGAAAGGCTGGGTGAGCGCAAAACTGTAATAACTATAAACGCATAGATGCTGTCATTCTCGGATTATAGCATCTTGCGCGAGAAGCACTGATAACGATAAAGTCGGGTTGAAGTTGTGTATATCGGCTAAACTTAGGTTTAACAGAATGTGATGCCGTGACTGCTTACACCGTAGGGTGTTTGTCATCGCTTACTTTTTGGCGTTATATGATGGATAATGCCGGGATACGAGAGACCCGACTCTTTTAATCTTTCAAGGAGCAAAGAATGCTGATTCTGACTCGTCGAGTTGGTGAGACCCTCATGATTGGAGATGAGGTCACTGTGACAGTTTTAGGGGTTAAGGGTAACCAGGTACGTATTGGCGTAAACGCCCCTAAAGAAGTCTCCGTGCATCGTGAAGAGATCTACCAGCGTATCCAGGCTGAAAAATCCCAGCAGTCCAGTTACTAAGGTTTTCGCGCCTCGCTTTTTTGTGAGGCGCATCCCTCTACCCGCTTTTTTCCTCACTTTTCTTCTCTTGTGACCTCTATTTTTTGTCTATTGCCCATCATCCGCTACAGTTATCTTTCGCTTTCACAACGACGTAATAGCCAATTTCTTGTTGATAAAATACTCTTTTTGCCGTTTTCACAGGCTAATTGCGCGGGAAGTGTGCAAACGAAAAAAAGGTCTCGAAAAAAGGTTTGACTTATAAGTACCAGAAAGTAATATGTGCGCCATCGCAGCGACGAAGAGCAGAAACAAGTTCTTCGAAGCACTCGAAAGAGGCGTGTGGTGAGGTGGCCGAGAGGCTGAAGGCGCTCCCCTGCTAAGGGAGTATGCGGTCAAAAGCTGCATCCGGGGTTCGAATCCCCGCCTCACCGCCATTTTGCATCCGTAGCTCAGCTGGATAGAGTACTCGGCTACGAACCGAGCGGTCGGAGGTTCGAATCCTCCCGGATGCACCATATTCTCCCCAGTAACAGCAATATTGTTGTTGCATGGTCTGCGAAATTATAGCCAGCACCAGGGAGGATAACGTTGCTTTAGCAACGGCTCGAAGGGTGAGGCGCAGGCGAGTAATCCTCCCGGATGCACCATCTTTTACTTGATACGGTTTTAGCAACGGTATCAAAATCTGCAGTAAAGTAAGTTTCCCGATGCATCCGTAGCTCAGCTGGATAGAGTACTCGGCTACGAACCGAGCGGTCGGAGGTTCGAATCCTCCCGGATGCACCATATTCTCCTCAGTGACAGCGATATCGTTGTGGCATGGTCTGCGAGATAGTCGGCAGTACCAGGGAGGATAACGTTGCTTTAGCAACGGCCCGAAGGGCGAACAGAGTGAGTCATCCTCCCGGATGCACCATCTCTTACTTGATATGGCTTAGTAGTCGTATCAACATCGGCAGTAAAGCAAGTTTCCCGATGCATCCGTAGCTCAGCTGGATAGAGTACTCGGCTACGAACCGAGCGGTCGGAGGTTCGAATCCTCCCGGATGCACCATATTCTCCTCAGTGACAGCGATATCGTTGTGGCATGGTCTGCGAGATAGTCGCCAGTACCAGGGAGGATAACGTTGCTTTAGCAACGGCCCGAAGGGCGAACAGAGTGAGTCATCCTCCCGGATGCACCATCTCTTACTTGATATGGCTTAGTAGTCGTATCAAAATCTGCAGTAAAGCAAGTTTCCCAATGCATCCGTAGCTCAGCTGGATAGAGTACTCGGCTACGAACCGAGCGGTCGGAGGTTCGAATCCTCCCGGATGCACCATATTCTTCTTAGTAACAGCTATATCGTTGTGGCATGGTCTGCGCGATAGTCGGCAGTACCAGGGAGGATAACGTTGCTTTAGCAACGGCCCGAAGGGCGAGGTGCAGCCGAGTAATCCTCCCGGATGCACCATATTCTCCGAGATAGCAGCAACACTCCCCTCAAGTCATCTCCAGCGCAATAATTCACAATCTTCTTCAGCACTTTTTTCATTGGCAAGTCGCTCTTTCCACTATAATTTATCCCTGTATACCAGCCTGATTTTGGGTGATATAAGTGCAAGGAGAGAAATCCATGAAATGGTTCAAAGCGACATCTGCGTTTTGCGCGACGCTTCTGGTAGCCGCCACGCTTGCGGGCTGTGCCGGATCGTCCACCAAAGAAAGTACCGGTGGATACATTGACGATACCGTCGTCACAACCAAAGTGAAATCCGCGTTATTCAATGATAAAGAGATCAAATCCTCAGAAATTAGCGTGCAGACCTTTAAGGGTCGTGTACAACTGAGCGGCTTTGTCTCATCCGCCGATAGTGCTAAACGCGCGGTAGAAGTGACGCGCAAAGTGCAGGGTGTTCGTGTGGTTGAGAATGATTTAAGAATCAAATAAACCCATTAAACTGCACCCGCATAGATAAAGGCGCCATCGGGCGCCTTTGTTGCATCTACCGCTAGCAGCGACAAAACCAGCCTTTTGCGATACAGTAATCTCTCCTGAACCGGCTGGTGAGAACACGATGTACGAACGTTACGCAGGACTGATTTTTGACATGGATGGCACGATCCTCGATACCGAGCCGACGCATCGTAAGGCATGGAACGAGGTTCTGGGACGTTATGGTATGCGTTTCGATATGCAGGCCATGGTTGCGCTTAACGGTTCTCCAACCTGGCGTATTGCTCAGGCCGTTATCGAATTAAATCACGCGGATTTAGACCCTCATCATCTGGCACAAGAAAAAACGGACGCCGTGAAAGCGATGCTTCTGGATAGCGTCCGTCCTTTGCCGTTGATTGAGGTGGTTAAGGAGTGGCACGGTCGTCGCCCAATGTCAGTCGGTACTGGCAGCGAGAGCGCCGTTGCTGAAGCGCTGCTGGCTCATCTGGGCCTTCGTCACTACTTCTCTGCGGTTGTTGCCGCCGATCATGTTGTAAACCATAAACCCGCACCCGACACCTTCTTACTGTGTGCTGATCTCATGGGCGTTGCGGCAGATAAATGCGTTGTCTTCGAAGATGCGGACTTCGGTCTGCAGGCGGCGAAGCGCGCCGGAATGGATGCCGTGGATGTGCGATTGCTGTGAGCGACGCGCTGTCGCTGATATCGCTGTTTGCCAGTAGCTTTTTGAGCGCAACGCTGCTCCCTGGCAACTCGGAAGTAGTATTGGTTGCCATGCTGCTGGCGGGAGTTAGCAAACCGTGGTTACTGGTTTTAATAGCAATAATCGGTAATAGCCTTGGAGGGGTAACTAACGTTATTCTGGGGCGCCTGTTTCCGCTACGCAAAACATCGCGCTGGCAGGAGAAGGCGTCCGGCTGGTTAAGCCGTTATGGCGCGGTCACGCTATTATTAAGTTGGGCGCCTGTTATAGGTGATTTGCTGTGTTTACTGGCGGGATGGATGCGCATTTCCTGGGGACCAGTACTCTTTTTCTTATGCCTTGGCAAAGCATTACGCTATATCGTCATTGCGGCGATAACGCTTCAGGGCATGACGTGGTGGCACTAATTGGACTGATTGTTCAACCATTACAATTATGCTAATTCAAACGATTTCGACAGGCGGGAGGTCAAATTGATCCCGGACGTATCACAGGCGCTGGCCTGGCTGGAAAAAAATCCTCAGGCTTTACAGGGTATTCAACGCGGTCTTGAGCGCGAAACGCTGCGCGTCAACGCTGACGGCACGCTGGCCACTACCGGTCATCCGCAAGCCTTAGGCTCGGCACTGACGCATAAATGGATTACCACCGATTTTGCCGAAGCCTTGCTGGAATTTATAACGCCGGTTGATGGCGATATCCAGCATATGCTCACCTTAATGCGCGATGTTCATCGCTATACCGCCCGCCATATTGGCGAAGAGCGGATGTGGCCGCTGAGTATGCCTTGCTACATCGCACCCGGTCAGGATATTGAACTGGCGCAGTACGGCACATCAAATATTGGTCGCCTGAAAACACTGTATCGCGAAGGGTTGAAGAACCGTTATGGTGCGCTCATGCAAACCATTTCCGGCGTGCACTATAACTTCTCTCTGCCAATGGCGTTCTGGCAGGCTAAATGTGGCGTTGAGGATGTTGAAAGCGGTAAAGAGGCCATTTCAGCGGGTTATTTCCGTTCCATTCGTAACTACTACCGTTTTGGTTGGGTGATTCCGTACCTGTTTGGCGCGTCCCCGGCAATTTGTTCTTCGTTCCTGCAAGGGAAACCGACGACATTGCCGTTTGAGGAAGCCAGCAACGGCATGTATTACCTGCCTTATGCTACCTCTCTGCGTCTGAGCGATCTGGGCTATACCAATAAGTCGCAAAGTAATCTCGGAATTACGTTTAACGATCTGTATGAGTATGTGGCAGGATTGAAGCGGGCGATTAAAACGCCTTCCGAAGAGTACGCGCAGATTGGGCTGGAGGAAGACGGAAAGCGTCTGCAAATCAACAGCAATGTATTGCAGATCGAAAATGAGCTGTACGCGCCGATTCGCCCTAAACGCGTCACCCGCAGTGGTGAAACGCCTTCCGACGCGCTGCTGCGCGGTGGTATTGAATATATCGAAGTGCGTTCTCTGGATATTAACCCGTTCTCACCGATTGGCGTTGACGAGCAGCAGGTACGCTTCCTGGATCTGTTTATGGTCTGGTGTGTACTGGCCGATGCGCCAGAGATGAGCAGCGATGAACTGTTGTGCACGCGCACCAACTGGAATCGCGTTATTCTGGAAGGCCGCAAGCCGGGCCTGACGTTGGGTATCGGTTGTGAAACCGCCCAGTTCCCGCTGGCTAAAGTGGGTAAAGATCTGTTCCGTGATTTACGCCGCGTGGCGCAAACGTTAGATAGCATCCACGGATGTCAGGCGTATCAGCAGGTTTGTGATGAGCTGGTTGCCTGCTTTGATAACCCGGAATTGACCTTCTCGGCGCGCATTCTGCGTTCTATGCTTGAAGAAGGGATTGGCGGCACTGGTAGGGAGCTTGCCGATCAATATCGTACGATGCTGCGCGAAGAGCCGCTGGAAATTTTACGCGAAGAGGATTTTATTACCGAGCGTGAAGCATCAATACAGCGTCAGCAGAAGGTTGAAGCGGAAGATAGCGAGCCGTTTGAAGCGCTGTTGGCAAGGCACGTGTAGTTTTACTGCCCGTAGAAAAGAAAACGGCCACAATCAATGTGGCCAAACTCTCATCTCTGATTCAGGGATGATGATGATAATAAATGCGCGTCTTTCATATATTCAGACTCGCCGTCTCAAAAAGAGTTCATTTTATTTTTAAAAAAATCACTATCGGAGGTGAAGAATGCCATTGTTAGATAGTTTCACAGTCGACCACACCCGAATGGAAGCGCCTGCGGTGCGTGTCGCGAAGAAAATGAACACGCCTCACGGCGATGAAATTACCGTTTTTGATCTGCGATTCTGCATTCCAAATCAGGAAGTGATGCCGGAAAGAGGCATTCACACGCTTGAGCACCTGTTTGCCGGTTTCATGCGCGATCACCTGAACGGCAATGGTGTGGAAATCATCGATATCTCTCCGATGGGTTGCCGTACCGGGTTCTATATGAGCCTGATCGGTACGCCGGACGAGCAGCGCGTCGCGGATGCCTGGAAAGCGGCGATGGCCGACGTGCTGAAAGTGAAAGAACAGAACCAGATCCCGGAGCTGAACGTTTACCAGTGCGGAACTTACACCATGCACTCACTGGAAGAAGCCCAGGATATCGCTCGTCATATCATTGAGCGCGACGTACGCGTCAACAGCAACGATGAGCTGGCGCTGCCGAAAGAAAAACTGCAAGAACTGCACATCTAGTGATTGCTGTAGCCGGACAGAGTCGACCCTGCCCGGCTGATTTTACCCATCGATTACCCGATATTCCACGCAGTGCGCTTCATCAGGCTGCGGCACCTCCAGTTTTGCCGCCATTCGCGTTATCACCGCATCCGGAACCGCATATTGACGGTTCGCATTTTGCTGTTTCCACTGCGCCCACGGTACTTCCAGATAGACAATTTTTACCCGCGCGCCGTAGGCGGTAAACAGCCCAATGAGCTGACTGCGCAACTGGCGGGTAATGTTCGTCGCGTTCCAGACAAACGCAGTTTTTTGCCGCAGCAAAACTCGCGCGTCCTCTTTGGCCTGCTGGACAATACGCCCGGTTGCCGCTTTGTCTTCCGGACTGACGCCAAGCCGACGGCGGATATCATCCAGGCTGACCACCGGCATGCCGTGGCACTGTTCGCTGATATAGCGATCTTTCCCCATTCCGGGCAGCGCGCTCAGTAAAATCACTTCAAAGCTTTCCGTTTCCCAGGGAACGAAATCGGGCGAACTGTTCAGATGCGTCAGATAATGCCAGCGCGCCGTATCGGAAGCAAAAGGCCGAGACCGTCCCCAACACTGCTGTTCCTGACAGAAAAGCTCAAACAGGGCGATACGGTCGAGTATCTCCTGTTTGTCCTGACAGCGGCGACCTTCTACATCAGCACGAGCAAGCAGTGCGAGCAGACGCGTGTCGATGCGCATGGCGGCGGTAAGTAGCAGGCGCTCAGGTGCCGGACGTTCCAGTAGCCATAATGGCAGTCCGTGCAGGCGGACCAGCGCCACAATTTGTTCGCGCAGAGTAAATGGCGTAGGGATGTCGCGCCATAGGATCTGCCGTGCTGTCAGTTCGCCTTTTCGCGCATGCCCCGGTGACTGGATGCGGCCATTCTCATCCTGTTGGGTGGTGCTGCGTTTTTCTACATCGTGCAGTAGCGCAGCGGCCCATAAGAGCTCCTGCTGTTGAGGCGGACATTGTTGATAAGCGTCCATCGCCGTGAGCGCGTCGAGCACCATTTCGGTATGGATCCCAACATCGCCTTCGGCATGATGCAGCGGATCCTGCGGCACCTGATGCATCTCGTCCACCCAGCGGAAGCGTTGACGCAGCTCTGGCCAGCGCTTGTCGTCGGTGAGTTGCCAGATCATGACTGGCCTCCAAAGGCGAACTCATGTGCCAGACGAGCCCGTCGCCAGTTGCGTTTCCAGTGTTCTGTCGTTTTGACATGGTTCTTGCGCACAAACTTGAACACCTGATGGGCAAAATCCTCCACGGGAAATTCGCGGCGATTGCGGCTGACGATGCCTTCCAGCGTGCAGGGCTGACCGGTCTGGGTATCCCACGGATCGAACGCGCCGCGCCCGCTGGTTAGCGCCATAAACTCACGCTGCCAGGCTTTTTCATCGTTGGTCGATTGTGGGCCGGTGATTTCCGGGACGCAGGGGAAGTCAAACAGTGCGGCATAGAACTGCACCTCTTCCCAGCTTAGCCACATGTCCTGGCTGCGGATGGCAAACAGGAAAAAGTCCTGCTCCAGCCCGCGATATTCAATGGAGTGGACGGCATAGAGATTCTCGCCAAACAGTTCCAAATCACCGAGATCGTTTTTCAGTAATCGCCAGCGCTGACGAATTTTATGCGTCCATGCTGATTGCGTCGGAGCGGCATGGGAGCGGGCAAAAACGCCGTGACGATTCAGACAGTTATTTTCACCGTCCAGCTTCTCTGTATGCACCAGTTCCGGGATGGCCTGCAAATCGCGCCAGTAATCGGCGTTGATGCGGTCATCGCTGGTGGTGCCGGGGGAGAACGGATAGTGCCAGGTTCTCCCGTACTTTCGTTGCGTATTCATGATAGTCCATTATTTATGTTGTTATAAAAGTACGCCTGCGGGATAGGCGAGTAGTGAGGTTAACGGGTTAAAAGGGATGTGTGATTTCACCCATCAAAAGCGAGGGTGTAGAAAAGAGGATTAACAACCTGAGCGAAGCGCTCAGAACCGGCTAGTGGTGAATGGAAGTGTTCGGGGCGGCGTAAAGATACACCTCTTATGATGATAAAACAACCACCTGCATTTTCCGGCAATAAAAAAGGGATCCGCAGATCCCTTTTATCAAACCCTAGTGGGCACCGCCTCCGCCTCCGCCGGCGCTAAACGGTGGCTTGGCGAACCACACCAGGCTGAGCAGAAGGATAAATATTGCCGCCGAGAACCAGAAGATTTCGTTGGCCGATATAATCAATCCCTGGTTGGTTATCTGCTGTGCTATCCAGCCGGACGCCTGCTGCTGAGTCATCCCCAGGCCTTGCAACTGATCGTACATCTGCTGGGCATTGGGGTTGTACGGCGTGACCGATTCGGTGAGCTGCGCATGGTGCAGCGCCTCACGGTTGGTCCACATGGTGGTGGTAATTGAAGTACCAATTGACCCTGCCAGCGTACGGGTAAAGTTCGACAGGCTCGATGCTGCCGCCAGCCGCTCCGGCGGCAGGCCGGAAAGGGTGATGGTGGTCAGCGGCATAAAGAAGCAGGCCACCGCGAAGCCCTGGATAAACTGCGGCCAGGCCGAAGCGCCGAAATCCATACCGGGTTCGAAGGTGTATGCGCGCCAGTAGAAGCAGACCGCGTACATAATAAAGCTGAAGGTGACCAGCCGACGCATATCGAGCTTATGCGCGAAGCGGCCGATAATCGGCGACAGGATAACCGGGATCACCCCAACCGGCGCTGAGGCTAAACCGGCCCAGGTCGCGGTGTAGCCGTATACCTCCTGCAATAGCTGTGGCAACAACACGATCGCGCCGAAGTAGAGCATGTAGGCGAGGCTGATACACAGGCAGCCGATGGTGAAATTTCGCGACTTAAACAGCGACAGGTCGACTATCGGGTTATCGTCGGTTAGCTCCCAGACAATCAGGAAGCTTATCGCCACCACCGCAACAATCGTCAGGATGATTATCTCGTTAGAGGCGAACCAGTCCAGCTCTTTACCGCGGTCGAGCATCACCTGCAGACTGCCGATACCGATCACCAGCAGCGCCAGGCCAACACCGTCGATTCGCCGCTGCTCGGTGCGGGTTTCACGACTGCGCAGGGTTTGCAGCGTCATCACCACGACGGCAATGCCAATGGGAACGTTGATAAAAAATATCCAGCCCCAGTGGTAGTTGTCGCTAATGTAGCCGCCAAGAATGGGGCCGCAAATGGGCGCGACGATCACCGTCATTGACCACAGCGCCAGCGCAATAGAGCGCTTAGCTGGCGGATAGTTACTGAGCAGCAGACTTTGCGACAGTGGGATCAGCGGACCAGCGACGATCCCCTGAATCACGCGGAAGAAAATCAGCATCGTCAGGCTGTTTGACATGCCGCAGGCCCAGGAGGCGATAGCGAACGCCACCGTCGACCAGAGGAACAGCTTCACTTCACCGACGCGCTTTGCCAGCCAGCCGGTAATCGGAATGGAGATAGCGTTCGCCACCCCAAACGAGGTAATAACCCAGGTCCCCTGGCTCAACGATGAGCCAAGGTTACCGGCGATGGTGGGGATGGCCACGTTGGCGATAGTGGAGTCCAGCACCTGCATAAAGGTCGCGAGCGACAGCGCAATGGTCATAATGACCAACTGCGCGCCTTCCAGCGGTTTTAGCGGTTTTTGCTGTTGCATTACGCTCACCCCGAATTATCCGGCGTTAGCCTGGATGATACCGTCGATCAGTTTATTGACCGGCTCAAGGCCGATTTCGCGGGCGTTGCTTTCATAGACCGGGGAGCTACGGACCTGGCTTGCCAGCATCTCGCCGCCGCGCTCGGTGGTGTTAACTTCAACCAGCGTGGAAAGACCGATGCGCAGCGGGTGCTCCGCCAGCTGTTTTTCATCCAGCTCGATACGTACCGGCAGGCGCTGAACCACTTTGATCCAGTTACCGGTGGCGTTCTGCGCAGGTAGCAGCGAGAAGGCGCTACCGGTACCCATATCCAGACCAACGACTTTGCCGGTGTATTTCACATCGTCACCGTAAATATCGCTGATAACGGTTGCTGGTTGGCCGATACGCATATGCGCCAGTTGGGTTTCTTTAAAGTTGGCGTCAATCCACAGGTTGGTCGCCGGAACCACGGCCATCAGCGGAGTGGTGGGGCTGATTTGCGCGCCAGGTTGTACGGAACGGCGGGAAACATAACCGCTAATCGGGCTGACGATTTTGGTTCGTTGCAGAGCTAACCAGGCGTTACGCACCTCGGTAGCGGATTGCAGCACCGCTGGCTGCTGTTCCAGCTTCGTTCCCAGAACGATCGCCTGATTGGCATTATATTGCTGAATCGCCACGTCCAGTTCCGCCTGCGCGCTGGCAACCGTGTCGCGCGCATGTTGCAGTTCTTCACGGCCAATCAGGTTGGCGGCCCCCAGAGGAATACGACGGTTAAGGTCGGTCTGCGCCTGGGAAAGGGCGGTTTTTTTGACTTCGATGCTGGCCTGCAGTTGCTTGCTGTTGATCATTTGCTGGCGCGTTTGACGCACGCTGGCAGCCAACTGGGTCTGCGCTTTTTCAAACGCCTGCTGAGCATCGGTCTGGTCGAGAGTGACCAGCGGATCGCCTTTTTGTACATAGTCGGTGTTGTCGGCCCAGACTTTCGTCACGCTACCGGACACCTGCGCCATGATTTGTACCTGGTTCCCTGCCACGTAGGCGTCGTCCGTCTCTTCGAAGTGACGCAGTACCAAAAACCAATAAATCCCATATGCCACGGCAACAATAATAAAGAGCAAGGTCAGCAGCAGAAGGGCGCCTTTACGCTTGCCTTTCTTGCTGCCCGGTTGCTGCGGGACTTGGCTCTCCGCATTTGCGCTCATGTTATTCTCCACGATCTTATTATTTCACATCGGCTGAGCCGACCTGTTTATCAGAAAGGCCAGCAGAAGATCTGCTGGCCTGGCTGTTTTCCTTGCAACTCAAAAATGGGGCGAGCGATGCTGCGCTTAGCGCAGAGACTCCGCGACCACGCCATCCTCTTCCATTTGGTCGAGACGACCAAGCAGCTTGCGGGTGATGTGTTCGAGCTGATCTTTTTCGCCAGTGCTTAAAGAAGACCAGAGTTGATGCAGGCAGTTATGCTGCGGTGGTAAGACTTCACGCAGGAACTGATGACCTTTGTCGGTAAGTTGCAAATGCAGGCAGCGACGATCGTTATCGCTTTCACGGCGCTCAATCCAGCCGCGTTTTTCCAGCTCATCGGCAATACGCGTGGCGTTGGTGCGCGAAGAGCCCAGCGCGCAGCTCAGTTCTGAAGGCTGAATGCTGTGATTTTCCTGAGACTCAAGCGTGATCAGCGCCATAAATAATGTCTCGTTAATCCCTTGCGCTTTCAGCATCTTGTTACGGTTTTCCAGCAGCTTACCTTGCATATGCATGCAAAGACGAGTGAGCAGAATTTCCTGAAAGGGGAAGTCTTCGTGACGGCTGGCGCGGAACTTGAGCATTTGCTCAATGGGAGTAAACGAACTATCCATTTTGGTTATGACCTCATTAATTACAGCCGATATAATAACTATTGTGACAAATAAATCAAATGAATTATTGATTGATATTGATACTTTAAGCTTATAGCCATGTGCCAATTTTCCACACTACGCCATAGGTTAATGCGCTTAAAAGCGTAGGAATAATAATGCTGCGCGTTTTCCAGAAGGCCAGACCCAGCACCGCAAAACCCGCTAATGTGGGGAACAGACGGTGGGAGTCATGGAGGATTTCCGGCACGCTGGAAACCACCAGTAAGGCGCAAATGGAGGCGATGCCGATAGTATCGAGCAGGACGCTGACCGGGCCGCGACGCGTAGGGCGGGCGTTTCCCGCTCGTAGGCGTAGTGGAAGATAGCGGAACAGGTAATTCACGCAGCCGACTACGGCCCCAATAAGAAGAACGTCACTGTTCATCGGGCATCCCCTGAATGCTGGCCTGCACCAGAGCGGTCAGGCAACCGCAGACAATCCCGGCAAGGATCGCGGCGGGAATAGAAAAGAGGATAATCCCCCCAAGCGCGCCCGCCAACGCGGCGGTAACGCTAAGCGACTGTTTGCGCTGGAACGATGCCAGTAGGAAACTCATAAACAGCGCGGGCAGCATAAAGCTAAGCGCTGCTTCTACTGCCGGAAAGTCGGTCAACAGACCGCTGCCTGAGTAAGCTCCTACCAGCGTGCCGAAGACCCACGAAGCCCAGGACATAAAAGCGATACCGATCATCCAGTTTTCACTCCAGCGGCGGTTATCGCGTACCAGTTTAGCGGTGGCGGCGGCAAAAACTTCGTCGGTCAGGCCGAAAGCCCAGAGTGCGGTTTTTTTCTTGCTCAGCGTGCACAGGATGCGGCTGCGCAGGGAAGGGCCGTACAGTACGTGGCGAACGTCCATTGCCATGACGGTAAGCGCCGCGACCCACAGTGAACTGCCTGCGGCGAGCATCGCGGTGATCACGAACTGGCTGGCGCCTGCGTAGATGATGCAGGAGAAGAACAGACTTTCCAGCGGAGTAAAACCGAGTTTGGTGGCGTTCAGGCCAAAGGCGAAGGCCACGGGAATGTAGCTAATCACAATCGGCAGGCTATCTTTTATGCCTTCGGCCAGCGTGGCTTCGCACGCAGGGGCCGTTTGCGTCATTGCGGCAGGGTTTTCCATAGGGATTACTTATTAATAACGCACGTGAAAATCACATGATTGCATAGGTGGATTAACCTTAGCAGAGAGCGGTGTAGCTTAACAGTATCTAACAGGTTGATGGCTAAAGTTATGCAATTTATTTGCATATTAATCCATCATTTGGAAAGGAAGTCCCCTTGGGGCGGCGCGATGCGCCTTGCCTGGGCTACGGGTTCGTGCAGCCTGCGGGTTTTGTAGCCCGAATAGATGCGGAGCATCGCCTCCGGGAAATTCTGCAATACTCTGCGGTTTTTCCCCGGGGGCGGTGCAGAGCGCCTTGCCCGGGTTACGGGTCCGTGCGGTCTGCGGGTTTTGTAGCCCGGAATAGATGCGCAGCATCGCCTCCGGGAATACCCTAAAAGAGGGGGATTATTTCTGCGCAGCCAGCGCTTCATTCACCCAGCCGTCAAACTGTTGCTGGTGGGCTTTAATCCAGCCGTCGACGTGGCCCTGAATATCTGCTTCTGAACCGTGACCGGCATGCATCATCGCATTCTCGGCGTTGATGTCGGCAATCGGCAGCTTCATGGTGCTAAACAGCTTCGCCGCCGCCGGGTTTTTCTCAGCCCAGACTTTGTTTGCCACGATGTGCATGGTGTTAACCGGGAAGCCGTAGTTCATACCGTTCGGCAGCTTGGTGTCGATATCCTTCTGCTCGCCCGGCAGGGAGGAGAACGGTACCTGTAACCAGACTACATCTTTACCCGGTTTCAGCACGTCGCTGACCCAGTAAGGCGTCCAGGTGTAATAAAGCACCGGTTTGCCTTCTTTATAACGCGCAATAGTATCGGCCATCATCGCCGCATAGTTGCCCTGGTTATGCACGACCGTGTTGCTCAGACCGTAAGCATCAATCTGGTGATTAATGACCGCTTCACAGCCCCAGCCCGGCGTACAGCCGGTCATATCGGCTTTGCCATCACCGTTGGTATCAAACAGTTTGGCAATTTTCGGATCTTTTAGCTGGTCGATAGATTTAATGTGGTACTGCTCGGCGGTTTTCTTGTCGATCAGATAACCCTGTGCTGCACCGGTAACGAATACCCCTTCACGATAAAATTTCTTATCGCCACCGGCGGCTGCGTACATATCATCGTGCAGCGGTTTCCAGTTGGTGGCGATGTAGGTGGTATCACCTGCGGCGATAGAGGTGTAGGCGACGTTATAGTCGACTTCGCTCGGCTTCTCGACGGTATAGCCCAGCTTTTCCAGCGCGCGGCTGACCAGCAGGGTCTGGAAGGTCTCTTCCGAAATGGTGCTCTGTGCCGGTTTCACGGTAATGCCTTTACCTGGCAAGTCCGCGGCGAAGGCGGTGGTGGAAATGAGGGCGGTAAACGCTGTGGCAAGAATCGCGGTATGTTGCATCGTTGTTCCTTTTATTCATATATACCCGTCATACTTCAAGTTGCACGTGCGTTGGCTGTGCTCGCTCACCCCAATCACTTACTTTAGTAAGCTCTTGGGGATTCTCTCGTTTGCCGCCTTCCTGCAACTCGAATTATTTAGGGTATAGAAGGGAAGTCCATCCCCCCGACTGCCGGGGGGATGTGCTCTTATTTACAGAAAGGGCGAGTGATAAGCCCCAGTGGGCCGGTGGTGTACCAGCGGCGGTTGCCACGACTGCGCGAGTCGCGCCCGAAGGCCTGAGTCAGGCGGTCGAGAATGATGGCGAGGATAACAATGCCGACGCCGCCAACGGTCGCCAGACCCATATCCAGGCGACCAATGCCGCGCAGTACCATTTGGCCAAGGCCGCCAACGGCGATCATCGAAGCAATAACCACCATCGACAAGGCCAGCATCAGCGTCTGATTGACCCCGGCCATAATGGTCGGCATCGCCAGAGGTAGCTGAACCTTGAACAGAAGCTGACGCGGGCTGGCGCCGAAGGAGCGAGAAGCTTCAATCAGATCCGCAGGCACCTGGTTAATCCCCAGAATCGTCAGACGAACAATCGGCGGCAGGGCGAAGATAATGGTCACCACCACGCCCGGAACGTTACCGATACCGAACAGCATCACGATCGGCACCAGATAGACAAATGCCGGAGTGGTTTGCATCGCATCGAGCAGCGGGCGAATAATTTTTGCCGCCCGCGGGCTACGGGCCAGCCAAATCCCCAGCGGCAGGCCGATCAACATACAAAACAGCAGTGCGGTCAGCACCAGCGCCAGGGTCACCATAGCCTGCGACCAGGCGCCGATGGCCCCGATAGCAATAAGCGAAATCAGCGTTGCGGCACCCATACCGACGCTGGAGATCTGCCAGGCAATCAGCGAGAAAATAATAATCGCGACCGGCGCAGGCATCCCCAGCAAGAGCTGCTGAAAAGCGCTCAGGATGTAATCCACCGGTACGCGGATCCCCTGAAACAGCGGGCGAAAGTGCATCACTATCCAGTCGATACCGTGCGTGACCCAGCTATCAAGCGGAATAAGCGTTTTATGGAACGGGTCCATAATATTGAAGTGTTCCGGCTGCGGCGCGGGTGCGCTGCTCAGCCAGTCGGCACCGCCGCCATCGGCCGGGGCGGGTGTTGATGTGCCCCAGGCATCAGCGGATTGCGACGCGTTATCCGCCGCCTGTGCGGTGTCCCACGGGTTAGATTGATCAGCCATTATTGTTTGCCCCCTCGCGATCTAAAGCCTGCAGCAGCATACGTTTGGAAATGATGCCGATGTACTGTTGCCCTTCGTCCACAACCGGTACTGCACAGGGTGCGTGCCCGACGTGGGAGAGCAGGTCGCTGAGCGGCGTTTGCGCATCCACCGCTTGCGGGGAGTCAATTAACGCCGCATCGATTCCCTGACCTTCGCTCAGCGCGGCTTTCAGTGAATCAATGGAGACAATGCCGATAAATTTATTGCCACGTTCAATCACGTAGCCATATTCGCGGTCTTCATCTTGTAATAATTTCAGTGCTGAACGCGGACCGAAACCTGGTGTTTTACGAATCAGCCCAACCGGGCTACGGCGCGCAATATCCTTGGCGCTGAATACATGGCTAATATCGACGCCGCGGAAGAAGGTGCGGACATAATCATTGGCCGGGTTATTCAGTATTTCATCCGGTGTACCGACCTGAACCACTTCGCCATTTTGCATAATGGCAATGCGATCGCCAATGCGCATTGCTTCATCGAGATCGTGGGAAATAAATACCACGGTGCGCTGATGCTTTGCCTGTAATTTGGTTAGCTCATCCTGCATTTCGGTGCGAATTAATGGGTCGAGCGCCGAGAAGGCCTCATCCATTAACAGGATATCGGGGTTAATGGCCAGCGCACGGGCCAGACCAACGCGCTGACGCATCCCGCCGGAGAGTTCGTCCGGGTAAGAGTGAGCATAGTTTTCCAGGCCCACCTGACGCAGCGCGTCCAGCGCTTTCTCCTGGCGTTCTTGAGGCGAAACGCCAGCCAGTTCCATGCCGAAAGCGGCGTTATCGAGCACGGTCATATGCGGCATCAGCGCAAATGATTGAAATACCATTGCAATCTTTTTTCTGCGCACCTCGCGGAGCTCGGCCTCTGAGATTTTGGCGATATCGACGCCATCGATCAGCACCTGTCCACGGGTGGGTTCAATCAGGCGATTGAGAAGGCGAACCATGGTAGATTTCCCCGAGCCGGAGAGCCCCATGATGACGAATATCTCGCCTTCTTCAATGGTCAGATTGGCGTCTTTTACGCCAAGCGAAAGTCCCGTTTTTTCCAGTATTTGCTCTTTCGATAATCCTTTTTCGATATATTTGAAAGCTCGTTGCGGATGCTCGCCAAATATTTTATAGAGATTCTTGATTTCTAATTTAATTGCCATGCAATAGAGAGTTTCCTATTTTATTAATATCGATACAGTACCTGGTGGTGATAATTTATTTTTTTACACCCTAACATACTGAGAATCTGAGACAACCCTTTATGTCGATTTGCGGCGGAAATGTAAAAGGGGAAATGCCTGCTCATCCCCCGTGATATAAGGGCTGGGCGCGAATTGTTAATGACTAATATTTTTTGGTTATGTTGCGATAATTCCGCCTGAAATCGACAAAATTCTGTTGAATATGACGTAGTGATGACCGAAAGATATTGAGTGAAATAAATCACCAGGAAATATGTTGATATATTCCTGGTGAAAGTAAGGTTAAAAGTCCCAATCGTCGTCGACGGTTTCTTCTGCTTTTCCCATCACATACGACGATCCTGAACCGGAGAAGAAGTCGTGGTTTTCATCGGCATTCGGCGAGAGGGCCGCGAGGATTGCTGGATTGACGGCGGCCATTTCTGCCGGGAACAGCGCTTCGTAGCCGAGGTTCATCAGCGCCTTATTGGCGTTGTAGCACAGGAAGGCGTTAACCTCCTCAATCCAGTCGCTGTCGGCGTACAGTTCGCGGGTATAGGCCAGCTCGTTATCGTAGAGATCCATTAGCAGGTCGAGGGCGAAATTTTTGAGCTCTTCGCGCTTTTCGGCACTGACAATCTCTAACCCTTTCTGGAATTTGTAGCCGATATAGTAACCATGTACCGCTTCATCGCGGATAATCAGACGAATAAGATCGGCGGTGTTGGTCATTTTTCCCCGGCTGGAGAAATACATCGGTAGCCAGAAGCCAGAATAGAAGAGGAAGGATTCAAGAAATACGCTGGCGATTTTCTTCTTCAGCGGTTCATTGTCCTGATAGAACTCCAGCATCAACTGCGCTTTGCGCTGCAATGGCGCGTTTTGTTCGCTCCACGCGTAAGCGGCATCCACGTCTTTGGTCTGGCAAAGGGTGGAAAAAATCGAACTGTAGGATCGCGCGTGTACCGCCTCCATAAAGCTAACGTTCGACAGCACTGCCTCTTCATGCGGGGTGAGGGCATCGGCCATCAGCGCCGGAGCGCCGACGGTGTTTTGAATGGTATCCAGCAGCGTGAGTCCGGTGAATACGCGAATGGTGAGCTGCTGCTCTACCGGGGTAAGCGTTTGCCAGGCCGGAATATCGTTGGATAGCGGCACCTTCTCGGGCAGCCAGAAGTTGCTGGTCAACCGGTTCCAGACCTCCAGGTCCTTGTCGTCCTCAATCTTGTTCCAGTTGATGGCGCTAATGCGCGATAAATGGGTCATCCTGTTCTCCTTACAGCGCGCAGGACACGCAGCCTTCGATTTCGGTACCTTCCAGCGCCAGCTGGCGCAGACGGATGTAATACAGCGTTTTGATGCCTTTCTTCCACGCGTATATTTGCGCTTTATTGATATCGCGGGTGGTGGCGGTATCGGGGAAGAACAGGGTCAGCGACAGCCCCTGATCGACATGGCGCGTCGCCTCGGCGTAGGTATCGATGATTTTCTGCGGCCCAATTTCATAGGCATCCTGATACAGCGCCAGATTGTCGTTGGTCATAAACGGAGCGGGGTAGTAAACGCGTCCGGTTTTCCCCTCTTTGCGGATCTCTATTTTCGACACGATTGGGTGGATGCTGGAGGTCGCGTGGTTAATGTATGAAATGGACCCCGTCGGCGGCACCGCCTGCAGGTTGCGATTGTAGATACCGTAGCGCATCACGTCATCGCGCAGCTGTCGCCACATATCGCGGTCGGGCAGGCTAATACCCGAACGGACGAACAGCTCGCGAACTTTCGCCGTTTTCGGCTGCCAGTCACCCTCAAGATATTGCTGGAAATAGTCGCCGCTGGCGTAACGCGACTGCTCGAACCCGGCAAAATGCTCACCCCGTTCGCGGGCCATCAGCATCGAGGTGCGCAGCGCGTGCCAGGTGATGGTATAGAAATAGAGGTTGGTAAAATCCAATCCCTCTTCGCTGCCGTAGGCAATGCCTTCCCGTGCCAGATAACCATGCAGATTCATCTGCCCCAGACCGATGGCGTGAGACGCGGCATTGCCCGCCGCTACCGACGGCACAGAGCGGATATCGCTCATGTCGGACACCGCCGTCAGACCGCGCACTGCAACCTCGACCGTGCGGGAGAAGTCAGGTGAGTCCATGGTATGGGCGATATTCAGCGAACCGAGGTTACAGGAGATATCCCGGCCGATGCTGGCGTAATCCAGATTTTCATCAAACGTAGAGGGGGTATTGACCTGCAATATCTCCGAGCACAGGTTGCTCATATTAATGCGCCCGGCAATCGGGTTCGCGCGATTGACCGTATCTTCAAACATGATGTACGGATAGCCTGACTCAAACTGAATCTCCGCCAGCCGCTGGAACAGCTCGCGGGCGCGGATCCAGCGCTTGCTTACCCGCTCATCGGCAACCAACTGCTCGTACATCTCGCTCACCGCGATATCGCCGAACGGTTTACCGTACAGACGCTCGACGTCGTAGGGCGAGAACAGCGCCATCTGCGCATCTTCTTTCGCGAGCTGGAAGGTGATATCTGGAATGACCACCCCAAGGGAGAGCGTTTTAATGCGGATTTTCTCATCGGCATTTTCGCGTTTGGTATCAAGAAAACGCAGGATATCCGGATGATGGGCATGCAGATAGACCGCTCCGGCCCCCTGACGCGCGCCAAGCTGGTTGGCGTAGGAGAAGGCATCTTCCAGCATTTTCATTACCGGCACCACGCCGGAGGACTGGTTCTCGATACGCTTGATCGGCGCCCCGGCTTCGCGCAGGTTAGAGAGCAGAAATGCTACGCCGCCGCCGCGTTTTGACAGCTGTAGCGCTGAGTTGACCGCGCGACCAATGGATTCCATGTTGTCTTCAATACGCAGCAGGAAGCAGGAGACCAGCTCGCCGCGCTGCTGCTTACCGGCGTTAAGAAACGTCGGCGTAGCGGGCTGAAAGCGCCCGGAAAGGATCTCATCGGTCAATTGATGCGCCAGCGCCTCGTTGCCCTGCGCCAGGCTCAGGGCCACCATGCAGGTACGGTCGGCAAAGTCTTCAAGGTAGCGCTTGCCATCGAAGGTTTTCAGCGTGTAGCTGGTATAGAACTTCCATGCGCCGAGAAACGTCTGAAAGCGAAAACCGTAGCTCTGCGCATGGGCGAACAGCTCAAGAATAAACTGCCTGTCGTATCGGGCCAGCACTTTTGCATCGTAATAGCCTTCGGCAACCAGCCACGTCAGCTTGTCATCCTGGCTGGCGAAAGGCACGGTATTCGGCTCAACGTGGCTGGCCATAAACGCCTCTACCGCCTGATGGTCCTTTTCAAACGGGATGCGACCGTTGCTGTCGTACAAATTCAGCATCGCGTTGAGGGCGTGGAAGTCAGGTGCCTCGGTGGTTACACGTTCTGCGGTTGTCGTTGCCAAAATTCGCTTACTCCTTTACGCACGTTGTCGACGTCTTGTGGGGTGCCCATCAGCTCAAAGCGGTAGAGATACGGTACGCCGCATTTTTGCTTGATAACGTCGCCAGCGCGGCCATAGGCGTCGCCGAAGTTACGGTTACCCGCGGCAATCACGCCACGAATCAACTGGCGATTATGCGGATCGTTAAGAAAACGGATCGCCTGTCGCGGAACCGCGCCCGCCGTGCCGCCGCCACCGTAGCTGGGGACGATGAGAATGTAGGGTTCGTCTACCTGGATGCGCTCCCGCTCGTTAAGCGGAATACGCACCGCGGGCAGCCCCAGACGCTGGACGAACCGATGCGTGTTTTCGGAACTGCTGGAAAAGTAGACGATCAGGCTCATACGCTGGCCGCTGAGGTTGCCGGGCGCAGGCGGTTAATCATGTCCGGGCGGAAGCCGGACCAGCGGGTTTCCCCGGCAATCACTACCGGCAGCTGACGGAAGCCCTGCTCGCGCAGCATATTGACGGCTTCAGGATGGTGGTCGATGTTGACCATGTCGAATTCAAACCCGCGGGTTTCCATGGCCCGTTTGGTAGCATGGCATTGCACGCAGTCGTTTTTAGTGTAAATAGTAATGCGCATGATTCGTATTTCCATTTAAGATAGCGGCACGGCGCAAAAAATGACGTCGTGCGTTATGGGTTATCACTGAGGGAAATACTAGATGTAGTTATTTAAAAGTTCAACAACTCAATATATATGGTTTTTGCAAAAAATAACCCCCACTAAAGGAATCAGCGGGGGGCAGATTTTTTTGTCGTGAAATTACAGGCGCATGCTCACTGCAAGGCGGTTAAAGGCGTTCATCAGGCTGATGGCGAAAGTCAAATCGCTAATCTGTCGGGCGCTAAAATGCTCCAGCAGCGGCAGATAAACATCATCTTCAGCATGGCTTTCGGCGATATGGGTGACCGATTCAGCCCACGCCAGCGCCACGCGTTCGGCATCGCTGAAATGAGCGCTGACTCGCCAGCCTGCCAGGGCGTCTAATTTGTTCTGCGCCACGCCGGACTTGCGCAGCGCTTTGCTATGCATCTCCAGACAGAAGGCGCAGCCGTTTATTTGCGACACCCGCAAATAAACCAGCTCTATCAACGTGTTGCCTAGTTCGCTTTTTTCCAGCGCAATCTTGGCTTGTACCAGAGCGTTATAGACTTCCGGGCTCAGTTCATTGTACGGCTGACGTAGTGTGGTCATTTTACTCTCCTCATTAAGACGTCAGCAAAATAGCACTATAATGGACTGTATAAGATAGCCATATTGTGATGAAAAAAGCAGACCATAATGGAAGAGAAAAAAGCGCCGCACTATCAGCGTATTGCCCGACAGCTCAAGTCGGCCATTGAGAGCGGCGAACTGACGCCAGGCAGCAGGCTGCCGGCGAGCCGGGTTTATGCGCAGGAGCTTGGCGTGTCGCGGGCGACAATCGAAAATGCCTGGGGAGAGCTGGTGGCGCAGGGCTGGCTGGAGCGGCGCGGGCAGGCGGGGACCTTTGTCAGCGAGCGTCTCAGCCCGCAGCAAAGCGCTCCTGTACAGCCTGGTGCGGGCGACGAACCGACGGCACCGCTGCCGTTTCAACTTGGGCTTCCGGCGCTCGATCTGTTTCCTCGCGGGCTGTGGGCACGGGTGATGGGCCGACGGCTGCGCATGCAAACGCGCTTTGATCTTGCTCCCGGCGATCCAAGCGGCGAGATGATCCTGCGCCGGGCCATCGTTGATTATTTACGTCTATCGCGCAGTATTGAGTGTCGGCCTGAGCAGGTGTTGGTAACCGGTAGCTATGCTGCATCAATGCGCCTTATCCTGCGCACCCTGGCCCGACCGGGCCAGAACATGTGGATGGAGGACCCAGGGTTTCCGCTGATCCGACCCATCGTGAGTGGGGAAGGGGTAAAGATAAATCCTGTCCCGGTTGACGATGAGGGGATGGATATCGCCTGGGCGCAGCAGCACTACCCGGATGCGCATTTTGCTCTGCTGACTCCAGCTCACCAAAGTCCGCTCGGCGTTGCGCTATCGTTGGCCAGGCGCAGGCAGCTATTGCAATGGGCGGCGCAGAACGACGCGTGGATTATCGAGGATGACTACGATAGTGAGTTTCGCTATCAGGGCAAGCCGCTGCCGCCGTTAAAAAGCCTCGATGCCCCGCAGCGGGTCATCTACGCCGGGGCGTTCAGTAAATCATTTTTTCCAGCACTGCGCGCCGCCTGGCTGGTGGTACCGGAACCGCTAGTGGCGCAGTTTCGTGAACAGGCCGCGCTGATGAGCTGTAGCGTGCCGACGCTATGGCAGCAGACGCTAGCCGATTTTATCCGCGAGGGCCATTTCTGGCGTCATCTGAAGAAAATGCGCGCCAGCTATGCGCAGCGCCGCCAGTGGCTGGAGTCGGCGCTGCGGGAGCAGGGATTTTCGGCGGTTCCCCAACTGGGTGGGATTCAGATGGTGGTTAACGTTGAGGGGGACGATCGTCAGTTGGCCCTGCGCGGCAGGCAAGCCGGTCTGGCGGTGCAGGCGCTGAGCGACTGGCGAATTGATAGCCAGGGGGAGAAGGGGCTGCTGATGAGTTTTACCAATCTGACGTCGGCAGAGAGGGCCGCTGAGGTGGTCCGTCAGCTCAAATTAGCCTTATTTTCTTAGGATAATAAAAACCCCTGCATACCAGGGTATGCAGGGGTAGACGCGTATTTGTTATCTTCATTGGTCTGGCGATTAGATTATCGGCGCAAATTCAGCAATACGCCAATAAATACTCCAACGGCGGCTGCGGCACCGACGCTTTGCCACGGTTTGTCTCTCACGTAGCTGTCAGCGCTTCCGGCAACATCGCGGGCGCAGCCCACAGCATCACGCGCGGCCTGCTGTACGCGATTATTACCATTAAGGCGGGCGCGAGTCTCTTTCAGTAGCGCCTGAGCTTTTTTACGCGCGGTCTCGGCTTCGTCCTTCGCATCGCTGCCCCACGATTTCAGCACCTCTTCCAGCGTATCCGCTAATTGGCTGACATCGTTATGAATATCTTCAGCGCTGTCTTCTACGTTGTTGCGGTTTGCTCGATTGGCCATGAGTTTCTCCCTTAGTTCCATTGAGTCTATACCCGTCATACTTCAGGAGGTAGCACGTTTGGCTTCAGCCCCTGAATTACCCGGTAGAGTCATTAAGTGTAGGACAACAATTTGAATTATGCTGTGAGTCGCCGTTTATGGAATTATCCGAAAGCGTTGTCTTTAATGAATAAGGTAAGGTTGACGTGCGGTGAAAGATAACGAGGAATCAGTATGTATTTAAGACCCGATGAGGTGGCGCGTGTTCTTGAAAAATCCGGCTTCACCATGGATGTTGTGACGCAAAAGGCGTATGGATATCGTCGTGGCGATGATTATGTTTATGTGAACCGTGAAGCTCGTATGGGGCGTACCGCGTTAATTATTCATCCTGCGTTAAAAGAACGTAGTACGACGCTGTCGGATCCTGCGTCGGATATTAAAACCTGCGATCATTATGAGCAGTTTCCGTTGTATTTAGCAGGCGATGTCCAGCAGCATTATGGTATTCCACACGGTTTTAGTTCGCGCATGGCGCTTGAGCGTTTCCTGAATGGCCTATTTGGCGAGACGCAATATAGTTGAAAAAAAGCGGCTGGCGTAACCAGTCGCTTTTTTGAATGACTCAGGCTTTAGCCTGCTGGTAAGGACTCACGCGGAACAGGCGGCGGCAGTAATCAAGGAAATAGCCGTACGCCGCACCCATCAGCATTGATACCACGATATTTGAACTGACCGCCGCGGCAATTTGCTGCCATTCAGCGCCAACAACCAACAGAATCGCCACGTATACCGGTGACTGAAATGTCACATAGGCAATCACGTCAGCAATATTCTTCATCCACCCAGATGGGCTGATGCGACGCGCCTGGCGCATGGCGAAATCACGGTAAAATCCGTAAGGTACCGCAATAATAATGTTTACCGGAATCGCTACCAGTCGTGACGATAATGACTGCTGGAAGGACATGCCGGAGAGAAAAATTTCGATCATCATGTTTACAACGGTGCAGTAAACCACCATCGCAAAGGTGTCTGCTACCGCGTGACGCAAGCGGGACTGCGCAGAGAACATCGGTATGCTCCTCGAAATTAAAGTCAATAAAGCCAAAATATTCGCAGTTAATCAGCGTTTTTGGGCTGTCTGTTTTGATGTGCGTAGATTATATCTCTGCATTAAAAGTGGCAACTAGCTATAAATTTTTATTTAAGGGCTTTTTGTCGATAAAATACTCTGCGTCAGGCCGTTTTTTGTCCGTTACGCTACTTTTGTTCTCTTTTTAGTTTTTTGTTTTATTTATCAATTAGATATTTTATTTCTACGTAATAGAGATGATACCGGCACCGTTTAGCGATGGCCGATTTTGCGACAGGATCGCGCCTTGCTGTGATTTGTGTCACTTTTGGAGTTTTTTATGCCTGGTTTGGCTTTAATGTAGCATGACGTGCTGTTTGGGTGGCTGGGTGACTATTCGTATTTCGTGCATGACTATTCTTCGCGAGCATCGGCAGCGTTTTGATTCTCTACTGGCGATATATCCTGGATTATCTAAACGCTGGAAATGTAATATTGAAAACGGTGGGGAAACCCACCGTGGTCTTTACGGATTTAATTAGCACACGCCAAAATCACCCTCTTCTTTATAAGCCGTAACGTCGACCGACTTCAGCGTATATTTCTCACCTTGCTCATTACTCGCCTGAACGGCAACAATTTGATCGTCATGGACTTCCACAACCTTCAATTTCGGCCCGCCTAAACGCGGTTGTACCAGATCGCCAACTGAAAACATGGTTCTTCTCCTTTGTACTGATAAAAATTATTGCTGCTAATAACCATAGCTTAGCAAAAGCGCGCTATACCCTAAATAATTCGAGTTGCAGGAAGGCGGCAAGAGAGCGAGTCCCCAGGAGCTTACATGAGTAAGTGACTGGGGTGAGTGAACGCAGCCAACGCACAAGCAACTTGAAGTATGACGGGTATAAACAACTGGCCGAAAGAGGTAGACGTTAATGACGGTTCCACGGCATCACCGCCAGCAGACGCGCCATACCGCAAAAACCAGTCACTCCGGCGAAGGTTAAACCGGCCCCAACGAATGCGCTGAGCAGAAAAAAGCCGCTGCCGAGGGAATAGCCCAACGCCACGCCGAGTAAAATCAGCACGCCCGCGGCGATTTGCACCTGACGCATCAGCGGCAGCGGCTGCGACTTGTCCTCTTGCACTGGCAGCCCCGCTGCTTTCCACGCCTGAATTCCTCCTGCCAACAGTTTTACCTGCGCTGGAGCGGCAGCTTGCGCCAGACGAGCGGCATTATTCTGGGTACGCGAGCCCGCCTGGCAGTGAAACACGATCGTCTCGTCAGCGCTTGCGTGCAGCGAAGCTCCGTTGTTTAGCGTACTCAGCGGCACCAGTTCAGCTTCAGGGATATGCTCGCGGGCGTACTCATCAGCATCGCGGATGTCGACCAGCCGTGCACCCTGGGCGATGAGCGTCTGAGCTTCTGTAGGGGAAAGAGTGGCGATTGTCATGAACGTTCCTTAAGGACAATAGATGGTTTTTAGCGTAGCGACGATTTGCTGAACCGCAGGCTGGGTGATGAAGTAGTGAATTCGCTGCGCCTGGCGTTCGCTGCCGATAAGCCCTTCGTCGCGCATACGGGTGAGATGTTGTGAGGTTGCCGAAGGGCTCAGGCCGGTGATCCGCGCAAGCTCACCAGCACTGGTGTGCGGGGTTTCGCAAAGCATGCACAGAATCAATAGCCTGCTGGGGTGACTCATGGCTTTCAACAGGGCGGCGGCTTCCCCAGCGCTGGTCTGAAGCTGTTCGGGTGTATTCATTTATTTTAGTCTTTTCTAAATTTAGATAATTCTAAAATAAAATGAAACCATGCGCCAGCACCATAATGAGGAAAGTCTCTAAAGGTTAATTGCCACGACGGGCGGCGCGACGATACAAGGTACTGCGCGCCACGCCTAACGCCTGTGCGGCTTTGCTGATGTTGCCGTTATAGCTTGCCAGGGTGTCGGCAATCAACTGGGCATCATGCTGTTGAAGCCCGCGCGGTACGTGGGCGACGGGCTGGGAACGATACTCATTGGGCAACGCGTCGATAGTCAGCGTCTCGCCATCTTCGGCCAGCGCCAGCAGTACCCTCATCAGGCTTTGCAACTGACGAACGTTTCCCGGCCACGGCAGCGCCGCCAGGTGTTCGCATAGTTCAGGTGTCAGGGTGACCCGTCGTTTTTCTCCGCCCAGATCCCGCCACAGCTGTTGTATAAATGCAGGTAGTTCAGTCCAGGCGCGCAGCGGCGGCAGCGTCAGGGCATATTCGCGCAGTCGATAGAGCAGGTCTTCGCGGAAGGTGCCTTCGTCGACGCGCTGGGCCAGGTTGCGGTGAGTGGCGCAAATTACCGCGAAGTTGACCGGTGAGCTCTGGCTGGCGCCAAGCGGTGTCACTTCTTTCTCCTGAAGGATCCGCAGCAGCCGGGTCTGTAGGGCTAATGGCATGTCGCCAATCTCATCGAGAAACAGCACCCCGCCGTCGGCCTCGCGAATCTTGCCGATATAACCGTTCTTGTTGGCACCCGTAAAAGCACCAGGCTGATAGCCAAACAGCTCGGACTCAATCAGCGATTCGGGAATAGCGGCGCAGTTGATGGCGACGAATTTACCGCCGTGCCAGCGGCTGTGCTGGTGAATCATACGGCTGACGTACTCTTTGCCGCAGCCGGTCTCCCCTTCAATACACAAACCAATTCCGGCGTTAAGCAGGCGGACCAGCTTTTCGCCTTCATGCTGAATGGGGAAGGGGTAGTTGATAGTTGGCCGCTCTGGCATTGCCACGCTGGTGTGATTTGGCGCGCGTAAGCGGTAGTAGTAGTTCTGACGTCCAGTGGTGAACGGCAGTGGTACGCTGACGGCGGTTTGCTGAAGTTGGGGGAAAATCTGCTGGAAGGTGATGTGCCCAAACTGCGCCGCGTTGAGGCAGAGTTCGCGCATCGCCAGCCGGTTACCGGCGGTTAGCACATTATCGGTAAAAATCAGCAGCAACTCCTCCACGCTGTCGAGTTTTTCGGCCCGGGAGTGCAGACTCATCAGCCACTGCTGCGGATGCAGGCTCTGTTTGACCCACAGATATTCTATCTGTTTCGCCGCGCCTTTTACCCAGGCCAGGGTTTGGGTATGCGGATAGCGGGCCGGTCCGGAGATGTCCAGCACGCCTGCAATTTGTCCGTCGGGGCTTTGCAGCGGCACGGCGGCGCAATAAAGCCCCTGATTGCTGGTCAGGAAATGCTGACGACCATCGATTTCGCAGCAGTCGTCAATCGCCAGCGCGGTGCCTATGGCGTTGGTGCCGCGCCCGCTTTCGCTCCACAGATTTCCCGGGGCTAAGGCAAAGCGCTGTGCCTTCTGCATGGCATCCAGGTTGCCGAAGGTTTGCAGGACCAGGCCACTGGCATCGGAGAGAATCACCACTGATTGCAGGTCGCTAACCTTACCTGATAGTCCATTGACCACCGGCTGCGTCAGCCTTTGTATGCGGTGATGGCTGGCAAGCCTGTCGGCCAGTTCGCTAGCGTGCAAGCGAGGAAAGTCATCCGTGGTGGGGTCGAGGCCATAGCGTTGGCTGCGACACCAGGAATCGCTCAGCAGCGGGCTCGCTTTGACCTCCGACGTCAGGGAAAACGGATTTCCTCGCACGTGACACCTCATGGCGGTTTAGTTGTGTTGCAATATTGTAGCTATGTGGTTTATTTGATGTTGCGATTTGCGACACATAAGAAAAAATCGGCGCAACAGAAAAATGGAGTGAGTATTTAATTTATTGAATATAAATAAGTTTTAAGAAACAGGAAAAGTGGCATAACCCCTGCAATAGCGTTCAGGTGCAGCGAGCGATCGTACAAAACTAATATGCCGCTGCGCCTCAACCCTACATGAAGGAGATTCGCGATGCGTTATGCACATCCTGGCACGCCGGGCGCTTTGGTTTCACTGAAGTCTGCTTACGGTAACTTTATTGACGGTAAATTTATTGAACCGATCGGCGGCGAATTCTTTATGAATACCTCCCCGGTCGATGGTAGCGATATTGGGCAGTTCCCGCGTTCTGATGCCAAAGATATCGACCTTGCCCTTGATGCGGCGCACCGGGCCGCTGATGCCTGGGGCAAAACCTCGGCTCAGCATCGCGCTAATTTGCTGTTGCAGGTCGCCGATCGTATCGAGGCTAACCTGGAATATCTGGCGGTGGCGGAGAGTTGGGATAACGGCAAACCAATCCGCGAGACCCTTAACGCCGACCTGCCGCTGGCGGTCGATCACTTCCGCTATTTTGCCGGCTGCCTGCGCGCGCAGGAGGGGAGTACGGCGGAGATCGACGAGACTACCGTGGCCTACCACTTCCATGAACCGCTAGGCGTGGTCGGGCAAATTATTCCGTGGAACTTTCCGCTGCTGATGGCCGCCTGGAAGCTGGCTCCGGCGCTCGCGGCCGGTAACTGCGTAGTGCTGAAACCCGCTGAGCAGACGCCGCTGGGTATTACTCTGCTGCTGGAGATCATTGGCGATCTGTTCCCGGCGGGGGTACTCAACGTGGTGCAGGGCTTTGGTAAAGAGGCGGGTGAAGCGCTGGCGACCAGCAAACGTATTGCTAAGATTGCGTTCACCGGTTCAACGCCGGTTGGCCGCCATATCATGGCCTGCGCCGCTGAGAACATCATACCTTGTACCGTCGAGCTCGGCGGTAAGTCGCCGAATATCTATTTTGCCGACGTGATGGAAGGCGAAGAGGAGTTTATCGAGAAGGCGGTTGAAGGCCTGGTGCTGGGCTTCTTTAACCAGGGCGAGGTCTGTACCTGTCCGTCTCGCGCGCTGATTCAGGAGTCTATCTATGAACCCTTTATGCAACGGGTAATGGCGAAAGTGGCGCAAATTCGCCGTGGCGATCCGTTTGATACTGACACCATGATTGGTGCTCAGGCGTCGCGTCAGCAGTTCGATAAGATCCTCTCTTATATCAAAATCGCCCGGGACGAAGGCGGCAAGATCCTGACCGGTGGCGAACGCGCCAGTATCTCTGCCGAGCTCGATAACGGTTTCTATATTCAGCCGACGCTGATTCAGGGCCGTAACGATATGCGAAGCTTCCAGGAAGAGATCTTTGGCCCGGTTATCGGCGTCACCACCTTTAAAGATGAAGCGGAGGCGCTGTCTATTGCCAACCAGACCCAGTTTGGTCTCGGCGCTGGCGTCTGGACGCGGGATACCAATCTGGCTTATCGCATGGGGCGCGGCATTAAAGCCGGTCGCGTGTGGACTAACTGCTACCATATCTACCCGGCGCATGCGGCCTTCGGCGGTTACAAACAGTCTGGCGTTGGGCGCGAAACGCATAAAATGGCCCTTAATGCTTACCAGCAGACGAAAAACCTGCTGGTGAGCTACGGTACCGCACCGTTGGGACTGTTCTGACCGAATAGCCGTTAGTCCTTAATTAAGGTAACCCGTAATTTTAATAAGAGATTACGGGTTTTTTATTCCCTGAAATAAATGGGGTTAATTATCTTTCATTTCACTGATGGGCTTCATTCGAAATAACCATCCCCTCCATATTAAAGATTATTATTGATTAGCGTGATTATTGTTATTTCGGTGATGAAAATAAGATGAAACTTCACTCTAAGATTTATCCTAATATTTGATGGGTTCTATTCCTGTTTAGCTAAATGATAACTATATGCTGAGGTTAAACCGCCTTCTGGTGTTAATTTATGTGTGTTATTGTTGCTTTTTTCTGTTGCTGTATCGGGATTTTTGGTTGCATTAATTAACAATTGTCGGGATGTGTTTAATATTTTTTTATTATGTAAAATAAAACATCATTTCATTAACATAACAAAATATTGCGAATTGTTTTGGGGCGGGATAATATTTATTTGTACTCTGAATGCATCTTTTAGTCGTTTCGCTCAATAATTCTTTGCGCATGAATAATGTCACGGAAATAAGCGGAGCAGGATGCTTGTACGCCCAATATCCTGCGGATGGAACGCGAATATCATTAACATGGAGGATCTGTAAGCAGATACGCTCAGGCCATACTGGCTCAATGCGTAATCGGCAAAAAATATAAGTTAGAGATGAGATAAATAATGAAAACGCAATTTCGTGTTATGGCAATGATTGTCGGTGCTCTGGTGTCTGGCTCAGCATTATCAAGTATTTCCCAACCGGCCAGTTCTGCTATGACCGTTAATCCCGGCAGCAGCGCGGGAACCCAGGGTACGGGCGGTCAGGTTGAATTTACCGGCTCTATTACCGACTCCTCCTGTAATGTTGATAGCACCAGCGCAAATCAAAGCGTTGATCTGGGGAAATGGGCAAGCAGCTATTTTACCGGCACAGGCTCAGAAACCACCAAAACCTCCTTCCATATCAAAGTGAAAGATTGTCCTTCAACAGTCACCACCGTTTCCGTGCTATTTGACGGCACCCGCGATACCAACAATAGCGCCCTGCTGGCGATTAATGGTAGCGCGAAAGGGGTGGCGATTAAGCTGTATGAAGATGACCAATCAACGGCGGTTGATCTGGGCACTGTTTCACGTGGTCATAGCGTTATCGCTGGTGCGACCGGCACCGCGACCGGTACCGCCGATCTGGAGTTCTTCGCTGACTACGTCTCTACCAGCGCGGTTTCCGCCGGTTCTGCCGACGGCACAGCTAACTTCAATATGGTTTACAACTAATAAAAAAGAGCAGGTCAGACGGCTGAAACAGCGGGGCTCTTATCGCCTGTTGATATTGAAGATTTCGTAGATACTGTGGATGTCTGCCTTCCCGGTGGCGCTGCGCTGACCGGGCTACGGGGTCAGTAGTCCGGACAGATGCGTAGCATCGCCTCCGGGAAAGCGCGCGCAACGCAGTTTCTGCTTTTTGCCCCTGTCGGGCTGGCGCTAGCCGCCGCCCGGTAGAAATGCGAACACAATATTTAATAGCGGTTTGTTACCCATTTCAGCAGATATACCCTAAATAACTCGAGTCGCAGGAAGGCGGCAAGTGAGCGAATCTCCGGGAGCTTACTCAGGTAAGTGACCGGGGTGAACGACAAATCTGCCGGGAGCAGATTTGAACGTCGCTTGCGACGGCCCGTAAGGGCGAGGCCCATGGATGGGCCGAGTAATCCGCGGCCAACGCACATGCAACTTGAAGTATGACGGGTATATTCATCCCTGCTCTTTATTATTCCCTGATGGTAGTGATTATGAAAAGAACGATTACCGCGATAGCCTTTTTACTGCTATCCACTGCGGCACAGGCCGGTATTGTCATGGGCGGGACCCGTGTTGTTTATCAGGAAGGGAAGCGCGAAGCTGCAATTTCAGTGACCAATGCTGATACCCATTCGCCTTATCTGGTGCAGTCGTGGGTAGAAAACTATGCGCCGGAAAATAAAAGTCGGGTGCCCTTTATTGTCACGCCGCCGCTATTTCGTCTCGACCCTGAACAACAGAACGTATTGCGTATTAATTACATTGGCGGAAATATGCCAGCGGATCGGGAATCCGTTTTTTGGCTGAACGTGAAAAGTATTGCACCAACGCAAAAAGATGAAAACAATAAATTACAAGTCAATATTAAATCGAAATTTAAGATTTTCTATCGCCCAGAGGGTCTCGCCGGTGAACCTGCCGATGCGTGGCGTAAGCTGACATTTAAAATTGAGGGTAACCGCCTGATTGCGCAAAACTCAACGCCTTATTTTGTCTCCTTTTTTGTTATTTCGGTTGGTGGTAAAGAGATTAGTGAACCCGGAATGATTGGACCATTAACCCATAAAGAGTGGCCGGTGAACGGTTCCGGAGTGGTCAAATGGCGCGCCATTAATGATTTTGGCGGTATTACGGATTACGCACAGCAGTAATTTTTTGCTTCGCCTGGGCAGAACATTGTGAAAAATAACACTCCTGGTATCACACCCGGTTATTCAGCGATCGTCGCGCCAACCGGGGGATTTTTATTATTAGCGACGGTGCCGACGGCGCTATTTCTTCTTTGCCAAAGTAGTCCGGTAAGGGCAGACGACTACTTTGACCCGGCGGCGCTGGAGTTCGCCAATCCGCAGCAAAAGACCGCTGATTTACACTATTTTGCTAAATCAGGCGGCCAACAACCGGGGACGTATCCGGTCAGCATTTGGGTGAATAACCAGGAGATAGCCCAAAGTGAAGTGACTTTTGTCGACAGCAACGGCGCGCTGCAACCGCAATTAACTCCGGCACAGCTGGCGGAATATGGCGTTAACGTTAGCGTTTTCCCGGCCTTTAATACGCTGCATGACGGTGAAAGGTTTACCCGCATTGAGCACTACATCCCTGATGCCAGCAGCCGTTTTGATTTCGCTACCCAGCGCCTGAACCTGAGCATTCCGCAGGCCGCGATGAACGTCCAGAGCCGCGGCTATGTCGATCCGGCGCGCTGGGATGACGGCATCCCGGCAGCGTTCGTCAACTACAGCCTGACCGGGTCGCAGAGCCAGCAGGCTCAGGATAATCAGCGTTCGAGCTATCTGAATTTGCGCAGCGGAATTAACCTCGGGGCCTGGCGTCTGCGTAACGTCTCGTCGATGCAATATGACCAGCAGACCCGGCGCTGGAATTCACAAAGCACCTGGCTGCAGCGCGATGTGAAATCACTGAAAAGCCTGCTGCGTATGGGGGACACCTTTACCTCCGGTGAAGTCTTTGACAGCGTGCAGTTTCGCGGTGTGCAGCTGATGTCCGATGATGAAATGCTGCCGGACAGCCAGCGCGGTTTTGCGCCGACGATCCGAGGTATGGCGCACAGCAACGCCAAAGTGACCATCTCCCAGCATGGTTACGTTATCTATGAAACCTTTGTCTCGCCGGGGGCGTTTGCGATTAACGACCTGTACCCGACGGCGCAAAGCGGCGACCTCGAAGTGCAGGTCAAAGAGAGCGATGGCTCGGTTCGCACCTTTACGCAGCCCTTTTCAGCGGTGCCTTTTATGTTGCGCGAAGGACGAGTTAAATTCAGCCTGAGCGCCGGACGCTATCATTCAGGGCAAAGCGAGACCCAGTCGCCGACGTTTTTGCAGGGTACGCTGTTTTACGGCCTGCCTTCGGAGTTCACCCTCTACGGCGGTAGCCAGCTGGCGCAGGATTATCAGTCATGGGCGCTCGGCGTCGGGCGCGGTTTTGGCGAACTGGGTTCGCTTGGGGGAGACGCGACCTGGGCCAGCACTACGACGCCTTCTGGAAAACGCTCGGCGGGCCACTCCGTTCGCGTACAGTATCAGAAGGATTTCGCCGGAACCGGTACTTCATTTAGTCTTGCCAGCTACCGCTACTCTTCCAGCGGCTACTATGACTTTAGCGAAGCGAATACCCTTGAAAGCCGCAACGGGCTGCTGGATAACAAGCGTAGCCGCGAAGAGGTGTCCATTTCTCAGGCGTTCGGCGGCATGAGCAGCCTGGCGATTTCCGCTTATTCACAACAGTACTGGCACCGCCAAAGCCGCGATGAAACGCTTCATCTCGGTTTTTACAGCGCCTGGCGGGGCGTCTCGTGGGGCGTCGGCTATTACTACACTCAGTCCTCGGATCGCGATAAAGCAGATCGCTCGTGGTCGTTTAACCTGAGCATTCCGCTTGGCGGCCCGTTCTCCGGGAGCGCGGTGAGCTACAGCACCACTTCCGACAATAACGGACGAACTTCGCAGCAGGCCTCGTTATATGGTTCGGTTCCGCACAATCCGAATCTCTATTATTCCCTACAGCAGGGCTATGTTAACGGCGGTCAGGGCAGCAACAGCAGCGCATCGCTGGATTACCACGGCGGTTACGGCAGTGCGCAGCTCGGCTATCGCCATGACAGCGCAAGCAGCCAGCTTACCTGGGGCGCATCGGGTTCTATCGTCGCCCATCAGCACGGCGTGACGCTGGGGCAGACCGTTGGTGATAGCTTTGCCATCGTGCGCGCGCCGGGGGCTGCCGATGTGGCGATTCAGAACGGCAGCAACGTGCATACCGACTGGCGGGGCTATGCGGTGGTGCCCTCGCTGACGGCATATCGCAAAAACACCATTACCCTCGATACCGAATCGCTGGCCGACGATGCCGATGTCGATCTTGAAGGGCAGACGGTGATCCCCGGTGGCGGGGCGGTGGTGCAGGCTAATTATCAGACGCATATCGGCAGCCGCGTGCTGTTTACGCTCAGCGATAGCCACGGCCCGCTGCCGTTTGGTGCCAGCGTTCACTTGCGCAAGACTGAAGATGACGAAGGGGCGGCTCCGGGCGGCATGGTTGCGGACATGGGGCAAGTTTATCTGAGCGGCGTTCCGCAAGAGGGAACCCTGGACGTGGAGTGGAACGCCGACAACATTTCGCGGAAATGCGCGCTGCATTTCCATCTTACCGATAACGCACAGCATGAACAGAGTCCGCTAAAAACCGTCTCTGGCGTCTGTCTGTAACGAGGTTATTTTGCGCATAGTATCGTTTTTATTGCTGCTGATGGCGGGGATTTATAGCCACAGCGGATGGGCGGAAACCTGCAAAGGGGATATCGGTCAGATGACCATTAACGTCCAGAATATCAAGTATCTACCCACTCTGCCGCTCAACACGCAGATGAGCAGTATGATGGCGGATAACGGCGGCGGCATTCATTTTTCCTGTGATCTTCAGGTGCCGAAAGCCGTGGCTAAGCGTCTGGTTTATCGGCAGCTAAAAACGGCCTCATCACCGCTGTCGATTAACGGTCAGCACGTGTTTCCCTCGGCGCTGGACGGTATGGGATATTCGTTGGGCTTTCAGTGCAACGGTGGGGCGATTCGTTTTATCGATGGTAGCCATACCGCTGGAAGGGCGGAGTCAGTGACGGTTTGCGACAGCAATGAGATTGCTAACCTGCTGACACAGCAGCAGACGGTGGTGAAAGTATTTGTGACGTTTTACAAGACCGGGCAGGTCGCGCTGGTTAGCGGTAACCACGCTAACGTTCCGGCACAGCCGCAGATCGGCGAACTGTCCATTCTGGAGCAGGCCGACAGCAGCGCTGGGTTTGTCGCCAGCTCGCCGGTCACGCTCGATATGGCCGCGCTGAACGTGGATATTGGCAGCAGCGGCAGCTGTCAGGTCTCGACCTCGAATATTCACGTTAGCCTCGGCACGGTGAATAAGGCGGAGTTCAAAGGTAAAAGCACTACCGGCGGTAGCGCAAAGAGCTTCTCCATCCCGGTTTTTTGCTCGACGCCAACCGATATTCGCATTGGCTTTTTTGGCGTGACAGCGCAGGCCGGAGTGACGGATACCCTGGCGCTCACTAAACAGAACGCCTCCGCCAGCGGCGTGGGCATCAAGCTCACCTACGGCAATAATAGCGCCCCGGCACCCGCTGCCGGGACCAGCGTAAAAATTAACGAAGCCAGCAACTTACCGGTGCTCAAACGAATCACCGCCAGCAGCGCGGGCGCTGCGGAAAATATCAACTTCAGCGCCCAGTATGTGCAGACCGATGACGCGGTAGCCGCCGGAACGGCAAACAGTATGGTGACTTTCGCACTGGAATATAACTAACGGTTCCTGCAATAAAAGAGCCGCCGCTTTCGCGCTGTAGCTCACAAAAAAGAGATGTCATTACGATTTTTTGCACGGTGAGCAGATCGGTACGCTATCAATGATCGAGAGATTAAGCGGCTGACCTGGAATACTTTTGTGCGGGAAAATCGAAAATGAAAATCGCCTTTGGTGAGCTAAAACCTTTATTGCAGGCGCATCGCGTTTTTGTCGGCGGGCAGAAGCTTACCTGCGCCCATGCCTTTTACCGTGACGACCTGCTAATTGATATACCGGAAAATCTAGTCACCGAACCTTATACCACCTATTGGGGGCGCTGCGGTGAACGGCTGGCCTCCATGGGCGCTTTTAGCTATACGCGAACCCTGCTTCCGGCGCTGATTCAGGTAGGGCGTTATACCTCGATTGCCGATCGCTTGCAGGTGCTTGGCGACCGACACCCTCTGGAGTGGGCCAGCGCCAGCCCGGTGTTTTATGCCCATCTCTCCGGCGTCATGTCGACTCTTGCAGTCGACAGCGGTAAACCCAATCAATTTTATCCCTTTGAGAAAACGCCCCGGCCAATAACCATCGGTAACGATGTGTGGATTGGTCAGAATGTTACCCTGGCGCAGGGCATTACTATTGGCGATGGGGCCGTTATTGCCGCCAACGCGCTGGTGGTCAAAGACGTCGCGCCGTACACCATCGTTGGCGGCAATCCGGCAAAACCGATCCGTATGCGCTTTAACGACGCGATTATTGAACAACTGCTGGCGCTACGATGGTGGCGTTTCTCCGCCCAGGATATTGCTGCGCTTCCGGTGAATCAGGTTGAGCGCTTTTGTGAATTGTTCACCGAGCGCGTTGCTGAAGGGACGATGCTGACTTTCTCGCCGCCGGTATTGACGGCATCCATGATTAAAGCTGTTATGACTGATGAGCAAAATCCGCAGCGTAGCGCGGTTTAACCAGAAGCGGTTCACATTTGGACAAGGATAAAAAGATGAAGTTGAAGTCAGGTATTGCTTTCGTCATTGCTGCCGTCGCCTTTGGCGCTCAGGCGCGCGATATGAACAGCATTCAACAAAGCGGCGAGCTGAAAGTAGGTGTGCCGGGAGACTACGCGCCGCTGGCGTTTCACAATAAAGCCGGGGAGCTGCTGGGCTACGACGTTGATATGGCGAAAGATCTTGGCAAGCGGCTGGGCCTGAAGGTGAGCTTCGTGCAGACCAGCTGGCCGACGCTCTCCGCTGACCTGAAGGCCGATAAGTTTGATATCGCTATGGGTGGGGTGACACAAACCCCGGCGCGGGCAAAAGATTTTGCCCTAAGCCAGCCGGTGGTACCGAATGGTAAAATTGCGCTGGCTAACTGTGCGGCGGCCCCCGCGCTTGGCAGTCTGGAGAAAATTGACCAGCCGAATGTGAAGGTGGTTGTGAATCCGGGCGGCACCAACCAGAGCTTTGTCGATGAACATATCAAGCATGCGCAGATTATTCGGGTGAAGAACAATATCGATAACCTCGAAGCGCTGCGGCAGAAAACGGCGGATATGATGGTGACCGACCTGATCGAAGGGGTCTATTACCAAAGCAATGAGCCGGGCGTTTTTTGCGTAGCCAACGAGACGCCGTTCGCCGGAACCGCCAGTTTCAAAGTCTATATGATGAACAAAGACAACCCGCAGCTGCTGGAGAAGGTTAACCAGTGGCTGGAGAGTCAGGACAAAAATGTGCTTAAACAGAAATGGCGGATTCATGATCAGGTGAAACCCTAATTCACTAAAGGTTTTCTATGTGGTGCCAGAGGCAGAAAATCTGCTGGTCTGATTTTCTGCCCGTACGTCGGCGAGCAGCCATTCATAAAATACTTTCACTTCCGGGCGCATCACCGCGTGCTGCGGCGTGACAATATAATAAGACCACGTTAGCGGCCAGCGGTTATCAGGATGTAGTTGAACCAGTTGGCCGGTGGCGAGCAGTTGCTTAACCAGCGCATGGCGCACAATAGCGACGCCGCGCCCGCTAAGGGCGGCGAGAATGACTGCCGAGGTTGAATTAATATGTAGACCGCTATCGCGAGGGGCCGGGGCCTGAGTTGCCGTCAGCACATCCTCCCACGACGGGAAGCTGGCGCCGGGATGCGGAGTATCATCATGAATCAGCTTTTGCTCTGCCAGCCAGTCACCGCAGGCGATTTTTCCCGGCGGAACAATCAGCGGGCTGCACACTAATACCGCCTCTTCATCCATCAGCCAGCTCTTATCGACGCCGGACCAGTCGCCGCGTCCGCAGCGAACCCCCAAATCCGCTTCGCCGTGGGAAACATCCATCAGCTTTTCCGTGACGTTGAGGCGCAGGTCGATATTTTCATAAGCCTCAGAGAAGCGGTTTAAGCGCTCCATCAGCCAGTTCATCATCAACACCTGCGAGGCGGTGATCACCACCACGGAGCGTGCCCGGCGACCGCGAAGCTTGTTTAACCCGCACTCCAGTTTATCCAGCCCCTGGGTAATATCCTGCAGCGCTTCCTGCGCTTCGCTCACCAGGGTCAGACGTTCCTTGCCTGCCCGGGTGCGGTGCAGCAGCGGGTGACCGACCCAATCTTCCAACGCCCTGACTAACTGCCCGACGGCGGCGGGCGTCACGCCCAGTTCCCGCGCCGCGCCGGTAAAGCTGCCGTGGCGGGCGGCGGCTTCAAAAGCATGCAGCCATTTCAGTCGGTTAAGCGAGCGCATGGTGGATATTCCTCGGTCATTTTGCGCTTCAGTATATCTCATCAAGATAGATTTTCTTTGTTGCGGCGCTATTTCTTCTCATTCGTCAGCGTGACTCAAGACAGGCATCCTTAGACCACGCAAATCAAGAGAGAAGAGGTTAATGATGAATACAGAATTTACTGGGAAAAAGCTGTTAGTGGTCGGTGGGACCAGCGGCATGGGGCTGGCGACGGCCAAACGGGTGATTGAGAACAGCGGCAGCGTGGTGCTGGTGGGCAATCGCCAGGAGAAGGCGGAGCAGGCGCGTCAGGCGCTGGCGGCTTACGGCAAGGTGGATATTATCGTTGCCGATCTGATGACCGAAGCGGGTATGCAGCAGGTAATGATGACTATCAACGCCGAGCATCGGGATATCAGCCTGCTGGTTAACGCCGCAGGCGTCTTCTTCCCGAAACCGTTTATTGAACATGAAATGGCCGATTATGATCTGTATATGAATCTCAATCGGGCGACCTTTTTTATCACCCGCGAAGTGGTGCTCAACATGCTGGCCGCCGGTATCAAAGGCGCGATTGTGAATATTGGCTCAATGTGGGCGCAGCAGGCTATCGGCGCGACGCCGTCATCGGCCTACTCAATGGCGAAGGCCGGACTGCATGCGCTAACCAAAAATCTGGCGATTGAGCTGGGTAGCAGCGGTATTCGCGTCAATGCGGTATCCCCGGCGGTGGTACATACGCCGATTTATGAAGGCTTTATTGCGAAAGAGGAGGTGAAGACGGTGATGAATAGCTTTGACAGCTTTCACCCGATTGGCCGCGTTGGCACGCCTGAGGATATCGCGCAAACCGTGGCGTTCCTGCTCAGCGATAGTACCGGTTGGGTGACCGGTGCGGTATGGGATATTGACGGCGGCGTGATGGCTGGTCGAAATGCCTGATTTCGTTCATTATGTCACCAGAGCTATTGGCATAAATAAAACGCATCCAGGATAACGAAAATAAATGAGCGCTGAGATAACGCTGCCGGTCGCGCAGCAAAACCGGAATATCGTCTATCTGGCCACGGCGCAGGCGCTGGCGGGAGCGAACTCGGTGGTGTTTTACGCCACCGGGGCGATCGTGGGGAACGCGATTGCGCCGAATCCCACGCTGGCGACGCTGCCGATCACCATTTTTGTGCTGGGCATGGCGGCCTGTATTTTGCCGTTTGGTGCGCTGGCCAGAAGGCGTGGGCGCAAAACCGTCTTTATGACCGGCACCGGGGCCGGTATTTTGACCGGGCTACTGGCGGCGCTGGCGGTGGTTATTGGCTCATTCTGGCTATTCTGTATCGCGGCATTTTTAGGCGGAGCCTACGCCGCAGTGTCGGTGTCGTTCCGCTTTGCCGCCACCGATGGCGTCAGCAGAGAGCGCCGCGCGCGGGCGCTCTCCCTGGTCATGGGCGGCGGGGTGGCCGCCGGGGTCATCGGGCCAATGTTGGTCACTGGCACCATGAACCTGTGGCCGCCGCACACCTTTGCGATGACCTTTATCGCGCAGGCGCTGGTGGCTGTGGTATCGGCGCTGGTATTGCTGGGGGTAAAAACCGCCGAGCCGGTGGCGCAGGCAAAATCCGGCGGCCGTCCGCTGGGCGAAATTGTGCGCCAGCCGGGCTTTGCCCGTACGGTGTTCAGCGGCGCAATCTCCTATATGGTGATGAACTTCCTGATGACCGCCGCGCCGCTTTCTATGCATATGCACGGTATCTCGCAGCAGGCGTCAAATCTCGGGATTCAGTGGCATGTGATTGCCATGTTCGGGCCCGGATTTTTCACCGGTAAATTAATCAATCTATTCGGAGCCCGGTGTATTAACGCGGCTGGGTTAATTCTGCTGGTGCTGTCGGTGATGGTGGGGCTGGCCGGCATTGACGTAATGCACTACTGGCTGTCGCTGATCCTGTTGGGTATTGGCTGGAACTTTGGTTTTACCGGCGCGTCGGCGCAGATTATGGACTTCCATCGTCCGGAAGAGAAAACCCAGGTACAGTCGCTGAATGATTTTATTGTTTTCGGCGTCATGATGATTGGCTCTTTCTCTTCCGGTGCGCTGATGAACCTCTTTGGCTGGAACGCCGTGCTGTGGGGATCGCTGGTGCCGATTGTCATCGCGCTGCTTGCGTTGCTGGTCGGCGGACGAGCAGCGAAACGAGCCTAATTTTTGCGTGATTTAACGCCAGTACGCACGGCGTCTCGCATTGAGCGAATTAAGGTTTCTTTGCTGCGACCCCGGCGGAAAATCAGCGAGAAGGGAGCCTGATAGCCATATTCTGTTGGCAGCAGGGCGCGCAGCTTTTGCGATTGCACCCAGGGCAAAGCGTAGTGTTCCGGCAGATAGCCGACGTATTTGCCGGACAGAATCAGCATCAGCTGCGCTTCCATACTTTCTGCACTCGCGACGCTCTGCTTAAAGCCTTTACGCCCTAAATCGCTGCTGCTCCAGTAGCTGCGGGTGACCATTCGCATCTCGGAAATAAGCGCTTCCGTCGGGTGCTTAACGGTAAACAGAGAGTGTTTGTCACCGCAATAGAGCCAGTTTTGTTCGCGATAAAGTGGGTGAGACACCACGCTATTGGCCTGTAAAGAGAAGGTGCCCACGGCGAGATCCAGTTCATTATTCAGTACGCCCTGCAAAAGCGCGTTCGGGCTTCTGACCTGTAAATTAATGTGCACCAGCGGGAAGCGCTCGCTAAACGTGGCGATGATTTCGCTCATCGGCAGCATCGGGTCAGTAATCGTCGAGTCAATTACGCCAAGATTAAAAATCCCGGTCTGCTCGCCGCGCAGCGTCGCCGTATTGCGCTCAAAATCCTCCATCGAATTCAGCAGGTCGATGCTTTGCTGGAGGACGGTTTCCCCTTTTTCGGTCAGAGAAAAACCGCCTCTACCGCGACGACATAGGGTGATGCCGAGCTTCTCTTCCAGTTCACTCATATAGTTGCTGATAGCCGAAACCGTCAGGTTAAGTTCCTGCTGCGCATTGGCAAAGCCCTGATATTTCGCCACGGTAATAAAAACGTGTAACAGCCGCAGATTCGGAAATTTTCCAACTGACATAAAGGGGATGCTCCGCTGTAAACCCCGGGTTTTGTTTTTATTTTTCTAAACTAATTTTTTGCTTTTGACTATTTTTTCTCTCATCCGCGTTCAGCAGTATGTCTTCATCGCCCCGAAAAGCCCTGGAGACACAGCAATGACATCTTTAATTGAACATGAATACCCGCAGCCGCAGGATGGCGAAATTCCACGTTTTAGCGGATTACCGACCTTTTTCCGTCTCCCTTTTGCGCCACAGGCCGCCGACCTGGATATCGGCGTGGTAGGCGTGCCGTGGGACGGCGGAACCACAAACCGTGCGGGGACTCGCCACGGGCCACGTGAGCTACGCAATGCTTCAAGCCTGGTGCGTCGAGTCCACCAGACCACCCGCCGTTCTCCCTATGATTACGCCCGCGTTGGCGATCTGGGAGATGTGCGTATCAATCCGGTAGATATGCAGGATAGCCTGGCGCGCATTGAAGCCTGGTATCGCGCCCTTGATGAGCAGCAGGTGATGCCTCTAACCGCAGGTGGCGACCATCTCACCACGCTGCCTATTTTACGGGCGCTCGGGCGGGATAAGGCGTTGGGGATGATCCATTTTGATGCCCACTCGGATACTAACGACAGCTACTTCGGCGGCGAGCGCTTTACCCACGGAACTCCGTTTCGTCGTGCGGTAGAGGAAGGCGTTCTCGACCCGCAACGCACGGTGCAAATCGGCATCCGCGGAGCGCTGTTTTCCGCCGACGAGCACCGCTGGGCGGAGGAGAACGGTATCACCATCATCCGTATGGAGCAGGTGGACGAGCTGGGTATCGACAAGGTGATGCAGAGGGCGCGTGAGATTGTTGGCGAGCAGCCTACCTATATCAGCTTCGATATCGATGTGCTGGATCCGGTCTATGCACCCGGTACCGGAACGCCGGAAATTGGCGGTATGACCACGCTGCAGGCTCAGCGCTGCGTTCGTCAGCTTGCTGGATTGAATCTGATTGGTGCCGACGTGGTGGAAGTCTCGCCGCCCTTTGACCAGGGCAATCTCACCAGCCTGACCGGCGCGACCATGATGTTTGAACTCCTGTGCCAGCTTGCCGACGCCCATCATCGGCGTATTTCTCAATAACAGCGGAGAATTATGATGAAAAGAAATCTCTCATTGCGCTACCTCGCTACCGCGTTGGTTCTGGCATCAGGCCTTGTTACGGCGGCCAATGCGGCGGATGCGACTCTGTCGCCGGGAAAACTGAAAATAGCGATGGAAGTCGCCTACCCGCCTTTTGAATCCTGGCAGGATGACAAAATCGTCGGTTTTGATGCTGAACTGGCGGCGTTATTAAGCCAAAAAGCGGGCCTGACGCTACAGCTCGTGGACACCAAATTTAGCAGTCTGATCCTCGGCCTGAGCGGGGGGCGTCAGGATGCGGTCATCTCCGCGCTCTATATCACTGCGGAGCGTACCCAGCAGGCGGATGCGATCCCTTATGCTAAAACCGGAGCCTATATCATGGTGCGCAGCGATAGCAAAGTTGCGCCGAAAACGGAAAACGAACTTTGTGGCTTAACCATTGGGCTGCAGCAGGGGACATCGTGGGTGAAAAAGCTGCATGAGCTTTCGGCGAGCTATTGCCAGGCGCAAGGTAAAGGGGCGATTGAGATTAAAGAGTTCCCGACTGCGCCGGAGACGCTGCAGGCACTGCTTTCCGGCAATATTCAGGCTCAGGTGGATATTGCTGGCGTAGTCAGCCTGTTTACCCAGCGCAGCAAAGGCCGACTGAAGGTCAGTTCCCCGCAGACGATATATCCGCAAACGCTGGGTATTTACATCAAGAAGGGTAACCAGGCGCTGGCGCAACAGTTGACCTCCGCACTGAAAACCCTGCGTGAAAATGGTGAGTACAGCGCCTTGCTGAAAAAATATGCGGTATACGGCATCACCGATGACACGGTGCAGTAGTGTGTAAAAAATCTAAAATATACAGATGAACGGACACTTTAATGAGATGTTCATCACATTTTTAGCGTGATTACACATTTGGGTATGATTTAAAATCAATATTTATCAATGTGTTACTTTTGATTCTACAATTCATTGTGTACTCAGTGTGTAAAATTACACACTGATCACAATTCATATCTTCTCTGCATGCTTTAATTCCTCTCACCAAAACAGAGAGGATTGCTCATGAAACACATGATGATTTGCTGCGGCGCCGGTGTGGCGACCAGTACCGTTGCGTTAAATAAGCTCCAGGACTTCCTGAAAAAAGAGAATATTCTCGATAAAGTCCGTATTTCCCAGGGAACCGTGGCTGAAGCCAAAACCCGCGACGATGTAGATTTTATTGTTTCTACTTCGCCGGTTGCGCTTTCTATTCCCGTTGTTAACGCTCTACCGCTATTAACCGGTATGGGTACTGATAAAGTTTTCAGCAGCGTGAAAGAATTAATTCTCGCCGAGGGTTAAGCCATGTTTATTGTTGATTACATTGTAGGTTTAGGGGCATCGGTCATGATGCCGCTAATATTTATGCTCCTCGGTTTGATATTACGCCTGTCGCTGAGCAAAGCATTAAAAGCCGGTTTAATGGTTGGTATTGGTTTTATCGGCTTAAGCATTACCGTTAATCTGATGATCGATTCCCTGACCCCGGTGAGCCATGCTCTGGTGGAGCGTTTTGGTCTGAATCTTAACGTGCTGGACGTGGGCTGGCCTGCTGCTGCAGCGGTAGCGATGGGGACCCGGGTCGGCGCGCTGGTGATTCCGGTGTGCGTCGCGATTAACGTGTTGATGCTGTACACCAAAACCACGCGGGTGCTGAACGTAGATATCTGGAATCTGTGGCATCATGCCTTTACCGGTTCCCTGGTGACGATTATTACCGATAGCCTGTGGCTGGGAATATTTGCCGCTGGTATCAACTGTATTATTACGATGGTGATTGCCGACCGTACTAGTGGCGATGTTGAGAAATACCTGAACTTGCCGTCTATTTCGGTACCGCACGGTTTTTCCGCATCATTTGTCCCGGCCGCGTGGTTGGTGAATGCCATTGTTGACCGCATCCCGGTTATCCGTGATATCAAAATTGATACCGAAGTTATCCAGAAACGGTTATCTATTCTCGGCGATCCGGCCTCTCTGGGGGCAATTATCGGTGCGCTGTTGGGTATAATCGCGGGTATCGAAGTGAAAGCTATTCTGCAAACCGCAATTACCATGGCGGCGGTGATGACCATTATTCCGCGGATGGCTAAAATGCTGATGGAAGGGGTTTATCCGATTAGCGAACGTATTCAGGAGATAGCTCAGTCGCGTGCCGGTTCATTCGGCAAAATCGCTATCGGCCTGGATTCAGCCGTGAGCGTTGGGCACCCGGTGACGTTGTCCGTGTCGATGCTGATGATCCCGGTGATGCTGGTACTGGCGGCGATTATTCCCGGCAACCAGTTCCTGCCGTTCGCTTCCTTGACCGGCCTACCGTTCGCCTTCGTGTTGGTGACGGCGGTTTGTCGCGGCGATATGTTCCGCACGCTGCTGACCGGGCTGTTAACCTTAAGTCTGGCGCTGTTGATTGGTACCAACCTGGCGCCGATTGTCACCAGCACCGCTGTGAGCACCGGCTTCTCGCTGCCGCAGGGGACCACCAGTATTAGCAGCGTGGATTATGCCGGGGCGATGCTGCCGTGGGCGATTATCCAGAGTTTCCATCTGAAAGAGATTGGCGTAGGTATCCTGACGCTGTGCACCATCGCGCTGGTGCTGTGGAATCGCCGTAAACTGGCGCAGGAAAATGAACAGATGGCCGAAGCGAGCGTGGAGGGTGGGAAATGATGTTTAGCGCACAGCGGGTGGTGAAGTTTACCAAGTCTGTCAGTCGGACGGCTTTACTGACCCGCCTGGCAGATAGCCTGCAGGCCGACGGGCTGGTTAAACCGAGTTTTACCGACGGAGTGCTTGAACGGGAAAAAGTCTATCCAACCGGGATATTTATGGAGACCCATAGCGTCGCCATTCCGCATACCGAGTTTGAGCATGTTAACCAGACCGGTTTTGCTATTGGCATTAACCTGGCGGGGGTTGAATTTCAGCGTACCGATGAGCCTGAAGAGAGCGTTGTGCCGCAGATAGTCGTGATGATGGCGATTGATAAAACTTGCGAAAAAGTGGCAATTATTCAATCCTTGTTCGCATTATTGGCCGATCATGATCGAGTTAACGATATCGTGAAAATGACGCCAGAGGAGATTGCAAAAGTGTTCACCGATGCCGTCGTCACGCAGTAAGATAAAATGATGAGCTCAATACGGTGAAGCCGCAACCGACGAGGGACAAGATGTTACGAATCAGCGACGTCATAGAGTTAGCGATGGTCAGTCGTAAAACTATCTATAACGCAATCAACAGTGGCCGGCTGAAATATCAGTTGGTGAATGTAGATAATCGTCAGGTTCGTATGTTCCTCGAAGAAGATGTCTTCGAAGCTTTTCCGAAAACCAACCGTGCGGTGACTCAGGAACAAGAAGTGCAGGCGCTACGTGAAGAGGTCGCTTCGCTTAAGTTTGCTCTGGCGGAGCTGCAAAAAGCGGTGAACGCCATGGATCCGGAAGGCAAGTACGAAATGACCAGCGTTAAAGAGCCATCTAAAACGCCCGACCGCTAACCTGCGGGCGGGCACGTCTTATCAGACGATGTCATCCACCACGCCGCCATCCACGCGCAGCGCCGCGCCTGATGTTGCTGAAGCCTGAGTCGAGCAGACGTAAACCACCATATTGGCGACTTCTTCCACCGTGGCCGCACGTTGAATCACCGAGCTTGGGCGGTTCGCTATCACGAACTCTTTTGCCAGCTGTTCCAGCGATTTCCCGGTTTTCGCGACTTCATCTTTCATCATCTCAGCAAAGCCATCAGAGATAGTCGGCCCCGGCAGCACGCTGTTGACGGTGACGCCGCTACCGGCGACAAACTTCGCCAGCCCGCGGGCCAGCGACAGCTGAGCGGTTTTCGTCACGCCGTAATGAATCATATCCGCTGGAATGTTACGCGCCGATTCCGAAGAGATAAACACTACCCGACCCCAGCCGTTCTGTACCATCGCCGGTAGCAGGGCGCGAGAAAGACGCACTCCTGACATCACGTTGGTTTGCCAGTAGTTCTCCCAGGTTGCATCATCGGTTTCATAGAAATCCTGCGGGCCGTAAATACCGGCGTTATTGACCAGAATGTCGACTCCGTTAACAGCCTGCACCAGCTGATTGACGCCTTCAGCGCTGCTTAAGTCGGCGATCGCCGGGCGCAGTTTCGCGCCGGGAACCTCATTCTGCAAACGGGCGATGGCCGCGCTCACGCTACGCTCGCTGCGACCATTAATCATCACTTCCGCACCGCTAGCCGCCAGACCTTTGGTGATGGCGTAACCAATACCGCCAGTGGAGGCGGTGACCAGTGCGACTTTCCCCGATAAATCAATATTCATGCTGATAGCCTTATTTTTTGTCGGACAGACCATTAAGCGTAGCAGCGGATATGAGGCTATTGACGTTTTCGGGATTAATAACCGCTCTGTTTGTTAACAAGATTTTTCAGCGGCAGTGCCTGGTGCAGCCGCTGGATGTTGTCCAGCAGCTGACGGGCAACCACCACCGTTTGCGCGATAGAGGCCATATGCGGGGTGATCACCACTTGCGGATGCTGCCACAGTGGGTCTTCCTGCGGCAGCGGTTCGACGGGGAACACGTCGAGCACCGCGCCGGACAACTTGCCGTTCTCCAGTGCTTCAAGTACGTCCTGATTCACCATATGCTCGCCGCGTCCGCAGTTAATCAGCGCTGCACCGTCAGGTAGCTGCTCCAGCAAAGGGTGGGCAAGGATGCCTCGCGTCTGCTCCGTTAACGGCAGGACGTTGATCAGCGCATCCAGATGGCCAAGAAATTCGCCAGCCTGAGCATCTCCGTGATAACAACGCACGCCTGCAAGGGATTTTTCGCTCCGCGCCCAACCGGAAACCTTATATCCCAATCCGGCAAGCTGCGCGGCGATATAGCCGCCAATTTCGCCGAGGCCCATGACTCCAACGTGATAATCGGCCGCCGCTCGCTGCGGGTAAATCTTCCATGTTTTTTCACGCTGGTGGGCCAGCGCCCGGTCAAAACTGCGCTGAAACCAAAGTACGCCCCACAGAGCGTATTCAAACATGCCGTGGCGAAAATCTTCGTCAACCACCCGGCAGAGCGGAACGTTGCTGGCAAAAACGCTGGCGGGTAAATGGTCGACGCCAGCAGACGCGGCCTGGATCAGTTTCAGCTCAGGCGAGCGGGCCAGCAGCTGCGGGTCAGGAAACCAGCAGCTGGCGTATTGCGCCTCGCGGGCGGCGGGGTCCTCTGGCAGAACCGCTTTTACTTCCGGGAATAGCGCGAATGCGCTACAAATTTCCTGCGCATACAGGGGGTCGTTACAATCCACGACGATGGTTAATTGAGTCATCAGCATTATCTTTTATAAGAAGTATCAAGACGATCGAGGCGACGTAACCAGGCTTGCCACACCAGCTGACGTTCATGTTCAACCCCCATCAGCTGCTCACAGGCGTGCTGGCTTAAATGCTCAGGGATCGTATGAATGGGGCTGAGCGGCGCCAGCTGTGCAGTGGCCATCTGGATCTCGCAGGCGCGGTTGAGGTAGTACATGATGTAAAACGCATCAGCGACGGTCCGACCGACCGACAAAAGGCCGTGGCTTTGCAGGATCATGGCGATGTTAGCGCCGAGCGACTGCTGGATCCGTACGCGTTCATCGAGATCGAACGCCACGCCTTCATAAGGGTGGTAGCCGACGCGCCGATAAAACTCGGTGCTGATCTGGTTAATCTGCAGCAGCCCATCCTCGCAGGCGGCGACCGCCATTCCAGGCAGAGTGTGGGTGTGGATCACGCAGTGAGCGTCTTCGCGCGCCATATGCACCGCGCTGTGAATGGTAAAGCCTGCCGAGTTTGCCGGGGCGCTGCCCTCAACAACTTTGCCCTGCATGTCGACCACGATTAAGTTGCTGGCGGTCACTTCATCAAACATCATGCCAAACGGGTTAATTAAAAAACGCGGTTCGCCGTCGCCGGGCAGGCGCACGGAGAAGTGGGTATACAGCGTGTCTTCCCAGCCGAATAGCGCCGCCAGACGATAGGCGGCGGCCAGCTGCTGGCGTAGCTCCAGTTCAGTTGCCATTTATTGCACTCCCATAAATTCACGAATACGAGTCAGGGACGGATCGGCGACATCGTTGCGAATGCGCTGCGGCGGCATATCGCTCTGCACCACGCCGTTTTCCATCATCACTACCCGGTCAGAAATCGATAAGGCAAAGTCCATCTCGTGGGTCACGATAATCATCGTCATCCCTTCACGGGCGAGGGACTGAATGACTTTCAGCACTTCGCCAACCAGTTCAGGATCCAATGCAGATGTGGGTTCATCAAACAACATGATGTCCGGTTTAAGCGCCAGAGCGCGGGCAATGGCGACGCGCTGCTGCTGGCCGCCGGAGAGCTGGTACGGGTATTTTTCGGCGTGAGCCAGCAGACCGACGCGATCCAGCAGCCACAGCGCCTGCTCCCGGGCGACGGGACGGTCGAGCAATTTGTGGTAGAGCGGGGCGAGCATCACGTTATCCAGCACCGTACGATGGGGAAACAGGTTGAAGCCCTGGAACACCATACCGATGCGGCGCACGCCCGCGCGCATTTGCTGTTTATCAACTATGGACGCGCCTTTCAGATAGTCCTCGCCGTAAAGAATGATTTCTCCGGCATCGATGCTTTCAAGGGCGTTAATGGTGCGAATGAGTGTGGTTTTACCGGATCCGGATGGGCCGATGATGCTGATCACCTCGCCGTTTTCGACCTTCAGGTCGATGCCTTTCAGCACGTGATGCTGGCCCCAGGATTTTTCGATGGCGCGTAAATCCAGTGCCGGTGGGTTACCGCTGGTAGGCTGCGTTTTTTGCGCCTGCACTGGCGGTTTCAGATTCTGGCGCAGGGTTTCGCATTCGTTGTCATTGAGCGTTTGCGGGCGCTTGCGCTGAATATCGAGCAGGTTTTCCAGCGCCCGGAACAGCCAGGTAAAGACCGTCACTACCATCACGTAATAGACGGCGACCGCCAGCAGCGTCTCCATGACGAGGAAGTTCTGCGCGTACAGGCGCTGGCCAGTTAACAGCAGCTCCGGCAGTGAAATCACCGACAGAATCGAGCTGAGTTTAATAATGGTGATATATTCGTTAATCAGCGTGGGCAGCGAAATACGAAACGCCTGCGGGATGATAATTAAGCGCTGAATACCAATAAAGCTAAAGCTTAATGCGTGCCCGGCTTCGCTTTGCCCTTTGGCGACGGAAAGCAGGCCGCCGCGATGGATCTCCGCCATATAGGCCGCTTCGGTTACCGTCATCGACACCAGCCCGGCAATAAACGGAATGCCGAGTAGCGGTTGGGTGATGGGAAATAGCTGCGGTAGGTTATAGACAAAGACCAGTAATACCATCAACGGCACGCTGCGGAAAAACCAAATATAGAGTTCGACGGGAACCTTTAGCCAGCGCGGGCCAGAGAGCTTGGCGCAGGCTAAAAGAAAACCCAATATCAGGCCAATAAACCAGGACAACGAGCTGACGACAACAACGGTTACGCACGCTTGCCAGAATGCCCCAACGCTAAATAATGAGAAAAAGTATCCCCAATCGAACTCCATACCGACTCCTGTTTCTTTATTGTATTAATCAATGCGTTCTAAATTGTATTTCTTGATGATGGCGTCATATTTGCCGTTAGCTTTTAAGGTGGCTAACGTCGATTTAATGGCCTCTGCCAGTTCGGTGTTGCCTTTGGCGATATAAATTCCCAGCGGTAATGGGTATATCAGGCGGCTTGAGCTGATTGCCAGGCGACCGCGACTTTTGTCGACAATGATTTGCGCCGCCGGGGCGATTTCTAACTGGGCGTTGATATTTTTCGACATCAGCGCCTGTGAGGCTTCTGGCGCCGTCGGGAATTCCTGAATGCTAATCGCCGGTTTGCCGTTTTTCAGACAATACTCGTCGGAGTGGGTTTTCAAACTGGAAACCCAGGCCGTACCTGCTTGTAACCCCACCTTCACGCCGCATAGCTCATCTTCTGTTTTTGGCTGAATGGCGCTGTTTTTCAGCGCAATAATTGACGCGCCGGATAATGCGTAAGGGATGGCATCCGCCTGTTTCTGCCGCTCAGGGGTCACGTACATGCCGGAAATCACCGCATCGTATTTTTTACCAATACCTAGAATCAGGCTGGTGAACTTCGTGTCGATAAGCTGCGGTTTGGCTTTCAGTTGTTCGGCGATCAGCGCCGCAAATTCCGGGTCGATCCCCACGATATTGTTATTACTGTCGTAAGACTCAAAAGGTGGATAGGTCACCTCCATCCCGACTTTGAATACGCCATCGGTCAGCATCTCAGCGGCTTGGGTTAGCGGTGAAAAACAAGCGGTGACGGCGATGGATAAAGCCACACGGCGCGAGATTTTTTTTAGCGTTTTTTTCATCATTTATCCTCACGGGTTATTAACGGATTTTTGCTGTGCTTGTTTTTTCAGATGACCAAAGGTGTTGGTGCCGCGTGCGCGTTCGGGGAGCTGAAGCTCGCCGCGGGTGACTTTTTCGCGCAGGTAGCGATAGGTCTGCAACGCCTGGCTCCACATATGCTCGCCAATGCTCAGTTCCTGATATTCGCTGCCTTCTCCTGCTTCCAGGAAGCTGGGTAACGGGCGAATCAGCGTGTGATAATCGCAGGCGAAAAACAGCGGGAACGAGTAGCGCTCCTGCGGCACCTTACGCACACGATGTGCTGTTGCAACAAATGTGCCAGCGCTCAGCACTTCCAGCATGTCGCCGATATTAATCACGAAAGCCTCTTCCCCGGTCGCGTTCTTCAGCGGTGGAGCGTCGATCCAGTCGCTATCTTCATTCAACACTTCGAGGCCCGGCTGGTCGGCGAGCAGTAGGGTGAAGCACTCATAGTCGGTATGTGCACCAATACCGGGAACATCTTCGGCGCTGGCGTCAAAGGGGTAGTGGATCAGGCGCAGCTTCGAGGGCGGGCAGGTGACCATCGACTGGAAATAGCCTTCCGGCAAACCAAGGGCGAGGGCAAAGGCGTCAAACAGACGGTGGCTGAGGGCGAAAACCGCTTCATAGTAGGCCAGCACCCGGGATTTAAATTCTGGTACCTCCGGCCACTCGTTGGCACCAATCAGCGGCGTTTTGGCAATGACGAAGGGATGGTCGTCAGCGGCCTGGAAGCCGATATCAAACGCCTCTTTATGATCCGGCTTGCCGGAACCGTAAATCTCCTCGCCTTCAGGAACATAGCCCTTATGACTTTTGGACTGGCCGATGTAGTAGGCCATTTTGCGCTCCATCGGCAAGGCGAAAAGCTGTTTTGCCGCGGAGCGGACTCCGGCGATCAGTTCTGGCGCAATGCCGTGGCCGGTAATGTAGAAAAAACCGACTTCACGGGCGGCCTGACCAATGATGTTAGCCACCGCCTGGCGCTTAGCGAGATCGTCGCAGGTCAGGTCGCTGATATCGATAGTCGGTAATTCAGTGAAAGAACTTTTTGCGGCGGTCATTTCTACCGTTCCTTATTGAGTGAGCGAAGTGAATTCAACAAAATGCTGCTGTTCATGTCGTGCCATCCACGCGTTCAGCGACCACAAGTCAGCTACCGGAACGTTGGTAAACGGCAGATGATGCAGGTAGCCATCGGGGCCAAATTCCGGCGTCAGTGTGGTTTGCTGGTAGCCGCGCTGGCGTTGTGATTGCCAGATCTGCTGCCAGACATTTTGTTGAAATTGCAGGGCCGACTGATATTCAGGAGCTGCCGGATGCGGCACCTGCGGGCCCTGGTCATATCCGGCGCGGGCCTGAATATGGTGGACCCGGTCGATGAACGTGCTGAAGTCATCGCAGGGGTCATCCAGCAGGCGCTCGCTCACCACAATCCAGTGGCTGATATCGGCGGTAAAGCGCAGTTGCGGTAGCTGCTGGATAATCTCCAGCGTTAGCCACGGGCTATATAGCGACGTGGCGCGATGGGTTTCGAAGCTGCATGTCAGTTCATAATCGGCAGCCAGTTCGTGAACTTTGCCGAGAAATTCCACCTGCTGCGCCAATGGCCAGCGGTCGTTACCGGCCAGCAGGTTGACGAAGCGCGGATTAAGCGCTTTTGCTGCTGTAAAGCGTTCTTTTAACCGTTCCAGATGCTGGGTTGGCGTTTCGGCCTGGGCCGGAATGACGCCGCCGCCGCTAAACACGATGGCGATATACTGCAGCGCTGACTCTTCGATGCGCCGGGCCAGCGTCTGCTGATCTTCTACTGTGAGCGGCACCCGCGCTTCAATGCCGCAGCAGCCGACGCTTTTGAGTTCGCTAACAGTTTGCTGCCACGGGGAGGTGACGCCCCATAGCGTGCGAAAGACGTTGAGCTGCATGGTTTATCCTCTATTCGTATTTCACGCCGGGGAGAACGCAGAGCATCTCGTACAGCAGGTTGGCAGCCAGCTGCGAGGTGTTACCGCTGACGTCATAAGGTGGGGAAACCTCGACCAGGTCGCAGCCAATCAGGTTCAGGCCGCGGCAGCCGCGGACAATCTCCAGCGCCTGAATTGACGTCAGACCGCCAACTTCCGGGGTGCCGGTTCCTGGCGCCCAGATCGGGTCAAGACTATCGATATCAAAACTGAGATAGACCGGGCCATCGCCCATTTGCTGACGGACTTCGGCCATCAGCGGAGTCAGGGATTTGTGCCAGCACTTCTCCGCCTGGACCAGACGAAAGCCCTGATCGACGCCCCATTGGAAGTCACCGGCGGCGTAGCCCTGAGCGCGCTGGCCAATCTGTACTACGCGCTTGAGGTCCAGCAGTCCCTCTTCGACGGCGCGACGAAAGGTGGTGCCATGGGCGATTTTCTCGCCGAACATTTCATCGTTGGTATCGGTATGGGCATCGACATGAATCAGCCCCACCGGGCCATGCTTTTTGGTCAGGGCGCGCAGAATTGGCAGCGTAATGGTGTGGTCGCCCCCCAGGGTCAGGGGAATCAGCGGGAAACTATTTAAACCGGTGTAGTAATCTTCGATGATCTGCACTGATTTAAGCAGGCTATAGGTGTTAATCGGTACGTCGCCGATATCCGCGACCGACAGCGACTCAAACGGTGCCGCGCCGGTTGCCATGTTATAGGGACGAATCATGACCGACTCGGTACGAATATAGCGCGGCCCGTAGCGTGTCCCGGAACGTTGGGAAGTCCCGATATCCAGTGGGATGCCGACAAATGCCGCATCAAGTACCTGTAAATCTTCGATAAATGGCAGGCGCATCATCGTTGCGCGGCCGCCAAAGCGCGGCATTTCGTTGCCACCTTGTGGTTGATGAAAGACGTTATCCATTTCAGCTCCTGAATCTGACAGACAAAACTCAACAGGAGGGATAGTGCGAAAGATGTGCTGGACTTTAAATCGTCTGCCGCAAATACTTAGTTCATTTATTCGTGAACTAAATACAATGCCTAACGATGCTACGCTTAATATTCGTCAGCTACAGGTTTTTGAGGCGGTGGCCCGTCTTGAGAGCTATAACCGCGCCCAGCAGGAGTTGGGGATTTCTGTTTCCGCGATCAGCAATGCGATGTCGCAGCTGGAGGGGCAACTTGGTTTTAGCCTGTGCCAGCGCGGGCGCGGTGGCTTTGCTCTGACCGAGAAAGGGCAGCATTTTTTACAGCAAGCGATCCGTGTTCTGAGCGAACTGAACGAGCTGGAGCGCCAGTCGGCGCTGCTGAAGGGTGAGCACAGCGGGACGATTTGTATCTCAACCCTCGACTCCATCGAAACCGAAACCGCACTATCGCTGCCGGTGGTGCTGCGCAGCTTTAGCGATAAGTTTCCTCATGTGCATATCAAACTGATTATCCGTACCCCGGCGGAACAGCTTAATGGCGTACTGAATAACCATATCGATCTCGCCATCGGTAGCTATAACTCGCGGGTGCATAACATCATCAGCGAACCGCTCTATCGCGAGCAGCACTGGCTTTACTGTAGCGACCTGCATCCGATGTTCTTTAGTCGCCAGCTCGATAAAAATCTGATCAGCCAGTGTCCGCTGGTGACGCGTAGTTACTGGAACACCAGCGACCTGCGGCGGCGCGGATTCAGCAAGGGGAGCGCCACCGTTGAGACCGTTGATGCGCAGCTGCTGCTGATTTTGTCCGGAAAATATATCGGCTATCTTCCTGAGCACTACGCCTGGCCATGGATTAAAGAGAACCGTCTGCGGGTGCTGTTGCCCAATGAGTTTGGCTTTCAATCACCTTTCTCGGCGATATGCAAACGTGGGCGCAGCAATGAACCCTGGTTGAAGGAGTTCCGTAATCTTCTGAAGAAGAATACGGTGGCGAGACCGAAGTGGAGTGAGTAACGTATGGGGCTCTTTAGAAAGAGCCTGGTCTGATTTGTTTTGTGAAATTGCCGATTTATGTCAGGAATAAAAAAGATAATCCGCTATTTCGTCTTTACCTTTAAGACAGTTATTGGATGTAAATATCGCATTGTACCAGGATTATTCCCATCTCTTTTGTGGTTAAAAAACAATCAAATTGTGTGTTTTATCCGAATTGGTATTAAATTCGACTAATAGCATTGTCTATTGAAATTTTTTCTGCTGGAATCGATTGATATATTTTTTTTGAATTATTTTATCTAACGGATTATGAAAATGATAAGAAATAGCTTATTGATGTTGATCTGCATTTCGGTTGGCCTGTTACAGGGGTGTGCTAATATAAAAAAAACAGATAGTGCATTAATAAAAAAGGAAGTTAGTCAAAACGAACAACCAGCCCAGGTTCCTGCTTTACAGCAGTGTATCCAGGATGCGGATGCTCTGGTTAAGCTAGATAGTAAGTTTCAGAAGGACTCAAGCGAGCTGTATGGTTTGATCAGCGATGCTAAGTTTTATGCTTCTGTTTCAGGCCAAACGTCGGCCAGTGTAAAATCAACAATTACTCCGCTTTTTGAATATAAGATAAACGATAAGTGTAATAGTATTTCTCAGAAATTAATTAAAGAGTTTGAAGCCCGGGCAAGAAAAGCTGAACTTAGCAATGGGTTGGCCAGATGACATACCGCAAGGGGAAACTGAATATATACAATCTTAGCACTCTGGCGATTGTATTGGCTCTCTCTACCCTTTTTGTTGTTCTCCCTGCTCATTCTGAGGGGGGAGATTTCCTTGATAATATATCGAAACTCGAAATAAAAAATCCGTCGGCCTCAGAAGAATCAACTTCGGTTAATCAAGAGAAAGATAATCGCAGTAAAAAAGTGCCTCTGAAGCAGGAAACAGCCAGAAAGAAAATAAATCAGAATAATAAAACTGAAGCTACGATAACTGCCCTTAAGAAACAGAATGCGGAACTGAGCGCTGCGGCGAAAGCGGCTGAGAAAAAACGGGATGAAACGACGCGTGAGCTGTCGGCACAGATCGCGGCGCTGAAAGCACAGATTGCTCCACAAGACAGCGCCCAGAAAACCAGTCTTGACGCCTTGACGAAAAAGAATGCCGAGCTGACCGCTGCCGTCGAGGCCGCGCAGAAAAAGTTGGATGACACGACTCGCACGCTGTCGGTGCAGATTGCTGCGCTAAAAACGCAGAGTGCCCTAAGAGCACAGAATGCGCAAAGTGAAAATGGACAGAAAAATACCATCAGCGCGTTGACGAAAAAGAATGCTGAGTTGAGTGTGGCTGCCGATGCGGCGCAGAAAAAGCTGGATGAGACTACCCGCACGCTGTCGGCGCAGATTGCCGCGCTGAAAACGCAGAATTCCCAGGGGGAAAGTCAGCAGAAAGTCGCCCTTGAGGCGCTTACGAAAAAGAATGCCGAGCTGACCGCCGCCGCCGAGGCTGCTCAGAAAAAGCTGGATGACACTACCCGCACGCTGTCGGCGCAGATTGCCGCGCTGAAAACGCAGAATACCCAGGGTGAAAGTCAGCAGAAAGTCACCCTTGAGGCGCTGACGAAAAAGAATGCTGAGCTGACCGCCGCCGCCGAGGCTGCGCAGAAAACACGGGATAACACCACCCACTTGCTGTCGGCACAGATTACTGCTGCAGATACGGCGCAGAAAAAATATGATGCTTCGATACTTGCTTTAAACGAAAAAAATCAAAAATTACAGTCAACACTTGATAGCTTATCTATAAAAGAAAAGGTTATAAATTTTGTTGATAAAAGTAATAAAAATGCCTATGCATTAGGCGTTTTCTACCTCACTCAGGCGCTATCAGATGTGAATAAAATGGCCGACAATGATGTGAAGCTGACACCCTCAGCGTTGGTTTCAGGGTTTAACGATGCTTACAATAAAAAACTTAAAATTAAAGAAGATGAAATAGAGCGTATCGTTAATACTCTTAACGGTCAAATGTCATCAAGATATGTTGATATCGAAAAAAGAATCATGGCCAAAATTAAAGGTAAGAAATATGAAATCTTGCCTAATAGTGTTTATTTTGTTGTTGAGAAGAAAGGGAAGGCCCAGTACAAAGCTAACGAGTCTTTGTCTATGAATATACTGGAGAAAAAGCTTGATGGTACGCCTATATTGAATACTATGAATTCAACGTTTGTGAACAACAAAGATATTGATCCTCTTATAGGTAAAGTCTTGTTATCAGGTCTCAAAGGTGGGATTGTCACGCTCTATGGTCAGGCAGGGTCGCTATACAGTACTCCCCCTGCGGAAATTAATTCTGATACGTTGGTGTCGATTACTTTTGAGTTAATTCCGTAGATAGATTAATAATGGGTGAGCTTTTATCCGGTGCTTCTTTCGACATTCTTCGCAATCCACTCCCTGTCTTTTACCTGCTCGGTTTAGGGCGTAGAGAAAAAAATCCTTCACCCTCGAGGGTGAAGGACGATGTTATTAGAAAATATTCACTGTGTAGCCGACAATAAACTTCACGTCGTTACGATCGGTTTTATAGTTGCTATCCGTGGTGCGCAGGAGGGCGGGAAGCAGTGTCAACGACAAACCTTTCGCGGGTCCGTCAGCCACCTGGTAGCGGGCCGAGAGATCGACAGATGTCATTTTCCCATCATACTGGCGTTCCCCCCGGGTCTTACTAACATCTGTGACGACATGCCAGCCGTAGGTGACTGAGCTTCCCAGCGTTAATTCCGGCAACCGGAAGTCTGCCAGGTTGTAGCTTAAGCCCAATCGAACCGCTTTTGCTCCTGAAACGTTGAAGTCTTCAAGCTGTGAAAGCGTCGGTTGATAGTCACGCTTGTCAGAGTTTGCCCATGGCGTTAAGCGGAAGTTGTAATCTCCGGTATGGGGGGCATAGTTCTGGCTGTAACCAAGAGACCACACCGTATTGTTATGGCTCAGATTGAAGCCGACGCCGACATAATATTCAGTGGCAGGATCGCTGATTCCGGACAGTTTCTCGTTATAACGTGCTCCCTGGTAAAACAGCTTGCTGCGTAGGGAGAAATCATTAGACAGGCTATCGTTACGCTCAAGCTGTGCCTGCCAGTTCCGCCGGTAATCTTTACCTTCGCCATAACCGACATCTAGTATCGTGTTACCCAGGTTATACACTGCGCCCACCGTGTGAATGTAATCGATGGTTTTGCCCGCTTTGATTGTCGTACCGTTGTTATCAAGTCCGGCGGCGTTGTTCTGATGCCATGTGGTGGTCATCGGTTTAAAGTCGCGGCTCCAGTCGTTTTTAAAGCGATCGGCCCATGCGTAGGTGAGTTTGAAATTATCGAGCTTCAACGCGCTGTCGAAACCGCGGAAGGCGTGCGGATTCAGTCCCCAGCTGCTCTTAATCGTCCCGGAGTTAATGGGGGTATAGCCAGCAGCGAGCTTAAAGTTTATATCCTCTTCACCCAGATTCAATTTGAGAGCAGCGACAGACACGGCCATGTATGATTTCTCACACGGGCTGAACTGACCAGCCTGACCACATTGGTAGTCGTAATAAAGAATTTCTGATTGGCCAACGGTATTACCCAATTTAATATTTGCATTCCCCCAGAAATCGAACCCGATAACGTCTTTGTAGTAGCCGGAAATGTAGCTAAGAGCAACATTACCGGTTTGGTTTTTAATACCAGCAGGCCCAAGGCCATACTTACCCGTAGTGGGATCTTTAACGGCACGGTGCCGAATATACAATGAAGTATTAATATCTAACTTACCGTCATCGTAAAAAGCCTTCTCAAATAAGGACGGTGGATCATAATCCATCTCCTCAGCAGAAAAAACATCAGGAGAAATTAAAAATAAAAACGGTGCGCACAGAGAGGCTCTGAGTTTCATTGTACTCATTATCTTCACCTTGTAAATTCTTGGTAGTAGGGAGAGGTAACTAACTTTTTATTATTAACGGTTTTTTATTAATTCAGGGATCCTTTCTCCGTATTGTTCTAATAGACCTTCATTATGCTGGTTAGCGTTATCGATATTGCCGCTTAAAAATATCGGTAATTGGTGAGTGTCATGGCTCAAATTGGCGATGGTCTCGGCGAAAAGAGCATGAATAATAAATATTCCGGTCATCGATGAAACTGGTGCGAATGGGGTGGTATGACCAGAAAGTGAAAGTACGGCATCACCAACGGGCACATGATTATCAATGGCCAGATCTGCACAATCCCGTAGGTAGAGGCCTTCTTTATGCTTTGAGCGCTGAGTATCAGCATAAATAAAGCTAGTTATCGCCAGAGTAAAAGCACCCTGTCGCTTACCCCATAATACCGCGTCAATGGGGGCCGGATTAATTCCCGATGTGGAAATAACAATTAATGCATCCTTTTCTGTCAGGTCGTATTTATCAAGGAATGTTTTAATATAGTCATTCTGTTTTTCATAATATGATGAGGCAGCGGCTCCCTCATGTAGCATCAGTGGCTCGATAAATATCGGTCTGACGGGCGCAATTCCTCCTGCACGATAAAAAACATCTTCTGCAAAAATGTGGGAGTGTCCACAACCAAAAATATAAACGATGCCACCCTGATTAATAACTTTGGCTATTTTACTGGCGGCAGTAGCGATTTTTTCATTTTGTTCAAGAGCGATAGTGCTAAGTTTTTCTTGTACAACATTTAAATATTGTTGGGTTATTGTCATATCCAGTATCCTGACCATTGTGGATGATAGAGTCGGTACAACGCTTCCATATAGAAATAGTCGCCCCAGAGATTACATTCATTAATACCTTTACCTAAGGCGTAAGCGTAGACACCATGTTTCAGCAGCCCTTCACAGGCACTGTCGTTACTGGCAGACGCCTGAGTCATTAAAGCCTGCAAGAGTTGACGGGCTATCTGGTCGTAATGTGCATCAGGGAGATGCTTGTGCGCTTCCAGTAAGCCACAAATGGCGATGGCTAATGCTGAACTGTCTTTCGGCGCATCGTCCTGTCCGACCAGGATAAGATCCCAGGTAGGGACGCCATCGGCAGGGAGATGATGGAAAAAGTAATCACAGGCTTTCTGCCACAGGGCATAGTGTTGAATTTTTCCGGTTGCAGACCAGTTCAGCGGGATCCCCAGAATCGCCCAGGCTTGCCCGCGCGCCCAGCATGACTGGTCGCTGTAGCCCTGGAACGTTTTGCCATATGCGGGTTGCCCGTTGGCGGGATCAAAGTAAAACGTGTGGAATGTGGAACCATCTGCCCGGAAAATATTGTTAATGACGGTCAGATAGTGGCGCTCTGCCACCTCACTGTAATGCTTCTTGCCGCTGATACTAGCCGCCACATGTAGCAGAGGAAGGTTAATCAGTGAATCAATGATCAGGCGATGTTCTTGTGGGTCCGACAATTTGCCCCACGCCTGAATAAAACCGGCATTGTCATGAAAACGTCTAATCAGCAGGTCAGCTGCCGCAGTAATCAGCGGTTTTATCGCGTCACTACCCGTGAGTTTCCAGTACGCGACAGCCGACAGGCTGTAGAGAAAGCCGATGTCGTGATGATCGAGTACGTGGTGTGCGGTTAGGCGAGCCCTGAAACTGGCGATATTGCGTTCAATAACGCCGAGGTATGTTGATTCGCCGCTGAACTCCCAGGCTATCATCTGCATCCCGGTCCAGAAACCGTTGGTCCAGTCGTTATTCTCTTTCAACACATAGCGGTTATCCGAGGTGCAGGCAGAAGGGAACTTATCACCAAAGCGTTCGGCATTTCGTGTGAGTTGACGACCTATTGCGTTCAGCTCATCCCGGCACTGCTCGGGCGTGATAGCAGGAAAGGGCAGTGATGCGCTGATGAATGGTTGATGCTCTTTCATTATTTGCCCCCTAGAACGTAAATACGCGCTCTTTATATTGTTTCATGAGAGCGTCGTTGTATTCTTTGCCGCCGGGCAGGTTGATGCTGCGCATGACCGGAGGTTCGATACCTTGCTCGAGTAATAACTCAATACAGCGAATGACGACGTTATTGATAATGAATGCCGCAGAAAGTGATGACACCGGTCCGGTCATTATCTTGCCGTTATCCAGATCCAGCGTGCAGTCACCGGCAGGGCAACCGTTATCCAGAATGACATCCGCATAGTCTCGGATACTTTCCGTTGTTGCTTCAGATTCAGCACTGTGGCGGGTAATGACGATGAGTTTGAGGTTCTGCTGTTTAATTTTTTGTGCCAACTCAACGTGTAAAGGCTTGGTGCCGGAGTTGGAAATCATGACAAAACAGTCTGCCTCGCGTAGATCGAGTAGGCCAGCGAAGACATCGCCAATCCCTTTAAGCGAGTCAAACCAGCCCGTTGGCCCATAGAACTGATCGATGGCTTTGGTGTTGACCAGCCCGCCAGCCCGCCCGGCTAGCTCAACCGCTGCGGCAAATGAGTGACCCGAACCAAAACCATGGATGATACCGTTGGCTTTCACGCACTCGGCAAACAGTGCCGCTGCCTGCTCTATTTCTGCATTCTGGGTGAGCAGTACGCTATCCAGAGTGGTTAAAACATGCTGATAATATTGTTGCTGATGTGGAGACATTCCCTATCCCTTATCGTTTTTCAAAAAAGCACTGATGCTGGTGTCTGGTTCTTCCGGTGTCATTTGCGCCGTTACGTTGACGCCTTTTGCCTGGAGGGCACCGATCGCCTGGGCTTCAATATCACTGACGCTCACTGAGCGCTTGATCTGACGGCGTCCTTCTTTGTTCGACATGTTACCGATGTTCAATTGGGTCAACGCGATACCGCTATTCACCATTTGTAGGGCAATTTCTGGGGTTTTAAGCAGTACCAGAACGCGCTGGCCATCGTAATTTCCAGCGAGAATATTGGCACTGGCTTTCTCAAATGACAGGATAGAGGTATTACAGCCTTCAGGGGCTGCGCTGCGAAGCAGCATTTTCTCTACATCGTTCGCCGCGACCGCATCGTCAATGATCATAATACGATTAGCATTAAAGTGACTTACCCAGCGGGTAGCGACCTGGCCATGGATCAGCCGATCGTCGACACGAATATGTACGATACCTTTCATGGTTATCTCCTAAGATAATTACGTTTATTTAACCGAGAATATTCAGGTTATATCCGACGATGCCGAGGGCAATCAGAATGAAAATCACCCGTGTTGAATTCATTTTTTTGAGACCCAGCAGCCAGTAGGTGAATGCCACTACCAGCAAAGGAATAAGCCCCGGCATTATCTGATCGGCAATGGACTGAAGCTTCAGAGAGACTTCTCCGTAGCTGAACTCAAAGTTAAGTTTCGCCTTTACCACTGAAGGGATGAGTGCCCCGATGACGGTGAGTCCGAGAATGTTGGCCGCTCGGGTTATTCTATTCAGGCTGTTGGTCAACGAACTCAACAGATTAACACCTTCCTGATAGCCCTTATTGATGCTAAAACGCATAAACAGGAGACGAACCAGGGCAAACAGCAGCCAGAGGATCAGCCCCACCGGGTTACCCTGCAATGCAAGATAGGAGGCGACCGAGCCGATAATCGTGGTCGGAATAACGAAGAACAAAGTGTCGCCAATACCTGCCAGAGGTCCCATCAGGCCGGTCTTAATCCCGGTAATGGCATCTTTTCCCGCCAGACCCGTTTGTTCTTCGAGGGCAATATTTACCCCTAGTATTCCCGGCGCCATGGTGTTGTTGGTGTTAAAGAATTGGCTGTGAACTTTTGCCGCTTCTTTTAGCGCCTCTGGCTGCGGATACTTTTTCTCCAGGAATGGGTAGATGCTGAACAAATAGCCCAGACCCTGCATTTTTTCGTAGTTCCATCCAGATTGACCAAACAGAAACCAGCGCCAGAACACCCGTTTTAAGACTTTATTCATCACCCATTGCTCCATTTGTAGAAGGGACGGTAGATTGCGTTTCCTGTTTCTCAGCATTAAAGACGTAGATGGCAATCGCCAGACCCATCAATGCCGCGCCGAGTACCGGTATGTTGAGATACGCGGCGAGAAAGAAACCCAGGATCAGGAACGTGACATTCTTTTTGATGGGCAAATAGCGCAGAAGGATAGCGATACCCAAGGCAGGCAGCACGCCGCCAGCGACTTTCAGACCGTTCATGATGGAGTCCGGGATCCATGTCACTACGTCGTTGACAAAGGTGGCTCCGAGAATCAACGCCAGCAGGACGGGGAGCATTCGCGATAGAGAGATCGGTACCTGACCGAGTAGGTTCAGTCTCGCCGCGGCCTTCACCTGACCCGTTTCGATTAGCGCATCCGCTTTGTGGTGAATAAAGGTGTTAGTGAAACGAGCCAGAATATCAAGCTGAACCATTAGCAGGCCAATAGGCACGCCTATAGTCGCCCCAAAGGCAGCACCTTGACCGCTGATGATAGCAAACGCCGTCCCTAGTACCGCTCCGGTCATGTAGTCGGGAATAGAGGCGCCGCCAAAATTGCCCACGCCCAATACCAGCAGGTTTAACGTACCTCCGACAATTAACCCCGTTGTCATGTCCCCCATTATCACCCCGGCAAAAAAGCCAGCCATGCCGGGTTTAACTAAACCCAACGTGGTGTTATTACCGTCATAAATTGCTAATCCTGAATAGAGTGTCAATAATACTATCTGCCAGACCGCTATATGCTCCATATTTATTCATCTCCATCATCGATATTTTTGATAAGTGATGAACGCTGTAAATGATGAATGCCATCACATGCAGTTTTCATTATTTCATCCAGTATGCCAGGGGTGATCTCATCATCGATCACCATAACCATTTCGAGTATTAAATTTAAATTCATTCCTGACAGTAGAGTGATATTATCCCAGAGGCTTTCTTTAGCAATGATTTCCATTGCGATGTTGTAGGGAGAGCCATTTTTCAAATCTGCGAGGATAATTATTTTTTCTTTTTTCGTGTTCAGGGTGGTGATCTTTTTTGTAAGCTCTTCTTTAAATACGTCAATTCCCTTTTGGCTATCGAGTTCAATTACTTGAAGGTTGGGTTGCGGTCCCAGGATCAATTCTGTGGCCTTTCTGGCACCGCTGGCATAACCGTCATGGGATATTAATAATAGTTGATTCATCCTGCCCCCTTATCTGGTGTTCTGATTTCGATATAAAATGACTCGAAACGTTTGTAGGTTTCAATGTATTCAATGACCCGCGCTTGTTCATCGTAGGTATAGCGCTTCATGACTATCACCGGTTGGCAGGCAGAAAGTTCAAGGTGTTTTTGCATTTCTGTCGCAACATCGGTTATTGCACATATTGTTTGACGGTAGGGCATGGCGTACATATCCAGGCCGTGATTGACTTTAAAAGCCTCATAAATTGAATTAAGCGCTGAGTTATTGACCATCAATTTGCTGTCAAAATAACGTACCGGGATATGTGATATTTGAAAGGCATAAGGTTTTCCACTATCTAATTTTAGTCGGGAAATTCGATAATAACTTTCATCAGAATTAAGCCCGAGTTTTTCCTGGATAGAGGAATCGTTCTCAGTCGTACAGTCAATGATTTTTACCGACTGCATTCCCTTCATATCGCGGTCTGATTCAGAAAAAATGATACTTTCATTACGTTTTGCTTTAGACACGAAGGTGCCTTTACCTTGATAGCGAATCAGATAGCCTTCATTCACCATTTCGTGAATTGCCCGAATCACCGTGGCGGAACTGACGGCGTAGCGTTCTTTTAATTCAGACTCGCTGTAAAATTTTTCTCCTGGTTTAAATGTGCCATTTCTTATTTCATCTACCAGGGCCGCTTTTATCACCAGGTATTTCGTTGATTGTACAGTTGCTTTCATTATTTCGCCGGTATCTGTTGTATTTAATTTTGTAGGCTTACGATACCTGCATGGATTTGTACAATCAACATCCCAAATCAACTTAACCGGTTAACCTGTTAAGTTATTTCCTGGAATGTGATGTGCTTCGCATAAGGCGGTATGTTAATCAACGGGGGCAGATCGCTTACATTATCTGCTCTTTAATAAAATCACCCCACCACTGCATCATCGGGCGAGGTTGCTCAAGATAATCACTTCGGTTAAAGGCGCGTCGTACCTCGTTTTTATAGGCATGCGCAAGTGCGGCCAATTGTAAGCACACCCGTTTTAGTTCCACGCACTTTTTGAGATTTCCGGGGTTTCAGCCATCAGCCGGCACTCTTCCGGTGTCAGGTTATTCAGGGATTCGTGGGGGCGCTCGCCGTTATATTCAGCCAGCCAGCGCTCTGTAATTTCCCGTGCTTCATTCAGTGTTCTGAACAGATAAAAATCCAGTATTTCTGTCCGGTATGTCCGGTTGAACCGTTCGATAAAGGCATTCTGCGTTGGCTTGCCGGGCCTGATAAATTCCAGCATTACACCATGCTCTTCTGCCCATTGTGCCAGTGTCAGCGAGACCAGCTCCGGGCCGTTATCCATCCGCATCTTCAGCGGATATCCGCGGTTTGCCACGATCCTGTCCAGCACTCTCACGACCCGCTGCGCCGGGATATTCAGGTCAATTTCGATCGCCAGTGCTTCGCGGTTAAAATCATCCACCACGTTAAAAGTCCGGAAGCGTCTGCCGCACACCAGCGCATCGTGCATAAAATCGATGGACCAGCTCTGGTTCATCGCCTCTGGCGTCGCCAGCGGAGCAGGATTGTGCACCGGCAGACGCTGTTTTCCCTTACGGCGAAAATTCAGTTTCAGCAGGCAGTAAATCCGGTGAACGCGTTTATGGTTCCAGGTGTTACCCTGCCTGCGCAGCACCTGAAAAAGCTTCTTAAATCCGTAGCGGGGATAGCGTTCAGCCGCCTCTGTCAGCTTCTGGATCACCGGTTCATCGCGCCGGGTATCGGGCTGATAAAAATATACCGTCCTGCTCAGCGATAATGTCCTGCACGCCTGGCGAATGCTCATGGCAAATTGTGCCGTCAGATAGCTGACGAGCTCCCGCTTTATCGCTGGTTTTAAAGCTTTTTTTCGATAACGTCTTTCAGTGCACGGCACTCGAGACTCAGGTCCGCAAACATCTGTTTAAGCCGGCGGTTCTCGTCCTCAAGATCTTTGATTTTTTTGATATCAGCGGCTTCCATCCCACCATATTTCGCCTTCCAGTTGTAGTAACTGGCTTCGGAAATAGCGGCTTCGCGACACACATCTTTGACGGTCCTGCCAGCTTCGACGGATTTCAGGACGGCGATGATCTGGTGCTCGGTGAATCGGATCTTACGCATAGCGATCTCCTCAGGGGACATAATCAGTATGTCGGAAGATCTCTAAAAGTGAATGGTTCGTTTTTCTGGGATACTTACAATCTGCCAAAAGTTCGATTTATTCAACAAGGCCCTTTCCACTTGTAATCTCATACAAAATTTCATCTTTTGCTATATCAGTTATAAAAATCCCAGTATATCATTTGCCTAATGACATCTGTCTTATAAGGACATGCCATACCCGTGTCCGACTTAATTGCTTGACTAAAATCTCAAAATTTATACTGAATAAATGCTCTATCTTAAGGAAATTATCAGTGAAGGTATCTGATTGGATTCAACAAAACATTCAACACTCAGCACCACTTGAACCTGATACACTCGAGGTAGTATCCGACTTCACTCTTATGTGGTCAATTTTTGAGGCTTCAGAAGCTCATAATGAGAATGTTGTAGATCGGATTGGGGTTCTTTCAAAACGAGTCGCAAGGGAAATGCCAACAGATGCGATCGACTCCCAGTTAGCATATTGGTCTAAACGCTATATACATGAAAGCGGTGAACCAACAGAGCATTTCCATTACCTATATTTTAGAGAAGCTTCGCAAATTGAGAAATCACTTGATGTACTGATAAATAAAGAAACTTCTTTTGAAGATAAAATAGAAGTGTGTCTCTTAATTGTCTATAGATATCGAAATAATTTATTTCACGGTATCAAGGACATCACGTTGTTAAATGATCAGGTAGAAAACCTTCGGAACGCAATTGAATTGCTACAAATAATTATGCCATATAGCGGGAGATATCTTTTTCTCGGAGCCTAATTAGCTATACGAAGCAGAGGAGTCTATTTCAATTATAATCTAAGTAGACTCACTTCCATAGATGCCTTGACTGGTCGATGGATTTCAGGATTTCGTTATGGATTCATTGGTCACCGGACGTAGGATAAAGCTCCTTATCTGCGTGGATGATTTTACGAAGAAGTGCCTGGCGGTCATTATTGCCTTTCGGATTTCAGGCGTGCAGGTCATGCATTTTCTGGACAGTATTTCGCAGTTTAAGTTGACCACTACAACATCAGGCTTGCGATGTGATGCTTTTTCGCAGCCACCACATGTCATTAAATGGCACGTATAGCGGTATTAGGTGCGGCCATTTAGAGGGATAATATTCATAATGTCTATATCGGCAAAATGGAATAGGTTTTTATTGACTCCGCAGAGTTAGAGAAATTACGCCTGTCAACACAAGTCATCTCGCCAATTAAATAATAATTGCCGCCAGTGTGTCCTTTTAGTTTTTTTAAAAAATCATTAGAAACTGTAAAATAAGTTCCGAGAGAGTTGCCTACACCAGCGTGATAAACTGGATACCACTGGTTGACCCAGTATCTCCAGGTTCCATTATGTATATTTCCGCCGAAATACTCTATGCGATAATCGCTTTGCCTAACGGAGTTAAAAGGTAAATCTCCTACGGAGTAGGTCGGTCGAAAATAACCTCTGATTAACCAGTCAATTTCCCATCTTCCAAAGGAGGAAGGCCAGCTCTTCTTTGCTAAAGGGAAAATCCCTTGCTCAGAATTTCGCATATAATCTATTGACTCAAAAATTGCCTTAGGATCGTCAATTTCAGAGTTTCGAAGTTTGACTAAAATAACCCTTAGATCAAGGCATATACCAGAGTGATTTCTTAGCACGGGGCCGTTGGCATAAAGTAATATTTCATCAGCAGAAGCGGAAAAATTTTCTAAATACCGTTCAAGTTCTTTCTGATCAGGCAAATGATCGTCTTTTTCTAAATCTTCTATTACGGGCCAATTGTATGGTGAGTCAGAAGGAGAAAGATTTACAGCAATAGAACCGAATGGTAAAACCTCTTGGGCATGTGCCAAACAAAGTTCGGCAGGTAAGGAGTGCTTTTGCATAGCATACGCTAATGTTCTGACAAAAGCAGATAAAATGGATACTTCTGCTCGCCATGAAAAACTACAGAAAATCTTGTCTTGAGGGTAAAATTGTTCACTTGCAAAGTTATGAGGTTTAAAAATATAACAAGCATGCGCGTTGTGGATTTGCTCCCATTCAAGGAAAAAATGCCTCAACAGTTGGATTTGGTATTTATTTTCGAGTTCATCGATAATGCCTATAAACCTCAATGCAAGGCCATTAGCATATTTTTTATATTTGTTCTTATTCGGTTCTAAGTCATCTGAAAATTCAGAGTAGAGAACCGAAAAATCATTCCTTCTTTCAATGTCTAAATCCAGAGAATATAGAATCTCATCAGAGATAAGAGAAGGGTGATGAATGCATTTGGTTATTTCTTCTTTAGTAAATGAGTGATCCTCGATAAGCAATAAAACAGATAGATAATCAATGACATCAACCTCATAGGGTTGTTTTTCCAGAAAACTCAGATACAAAGAACGAAATTTGATACTGGAGTCGTTTTGTAATAAAGCTGCTATCTGCTTCGCTGTTAGGAGCCTGGCGTATCTGTCGGGCCATTTAAAATGTAATAGAATTAGATGAAATGGAATGTTTTCGAATGATACAGGATCATCATACCAGTACAGTTTGGTCAAAGGAAGATGTGCAATATCGCCCTCAAGGCTAGTGACCATAATTTCAGTAATTTCGGTTGCCAGAGCGACCTGTCCAGCAGAGGCCAAATAAGTAACAAGGTGAGTGGAAGGAACTACTATATTCTCATCTCTCTGTAAGCTGGCAGAGTCTGGTGCCATCGTATCACGAAGAAGATTTTCCCATTGCTCGCTGTAAGTATTTCCATATTCTTTTAAGGCTTCTTTTGACCCTGATGAATAATAAGGATTCCAGCAGTTATTTAATTTTATATTTCTTACAGCCCATTTGTAAGCTGCTTTCCTGCCTTCGGTTTTTTTGCTCAACAAGAAAATATGGTGTAAGCATCGATTCAGTTCATAGTCTGATTTACTTTGATTGTAATAGTCGCTGAAAGAAGTGATAATCGTGCGGGCGTGGCCTTTATCAACCCAATAACCTATCCAGTTCGAAATAAATTCTTCACGAATCTGGTATGAAACTAAATGTAAGGCTGCAATAAAATCATTAAGATTAGCAGGTGGTATGGTGGATACACCAGGACAATCTGTAACGACATCTTCGTTAGTGGAGGAATACTCTCTTGGTTGTGGGGGCATACCTCCAAGAACTTTGCACTGCTCTTCGTAAATACCTTTCAGAACATCATTGTCTTTGCTTCTTTCATCTAATGCAGCCATTGCATCAACTGTTGTCATGCATCTAAGAAAAGAGTGCTCTGACTGCGTAGTAAGTGGAAATGTCTTTACGAAATTTTCAAAAATAAGATGTGTTCTATGCCAATTCTCTTCTGATAGATGATAGTCAAATTCGTCAACAAGGCGTTCTGGGTTGTGTTTCGCCAATAATTTTGTGAACAGGCTAGGAATATGTCGAATTTCTCGTTCTGAAAAATCAAATACATCAGTTGTAAAAGTTGCTACTCGTTTTAGCCAATCAGAAACTTGAGGGTAGTTGGAATCAGAGCATTCTTGTAACGCTTCAAAAACCTCATGTAAAGTAATGTCCTTTCTATGGCCATATCCGACTATATTGAATGCGGCACGTTCAAGAAACATTCTTGCTTCATTATACAGGCCTAAATTGGTTGCCAATTTTGCTAGGTCAAGGCTATCGTTGGCCAGCGTAGCAGTATCATCTCTGCGTAGTATTTCAGAATCAAAATACTTTTTAAACTCCTGAGCAATATAATCTTTAGGGAAATTGAAAATTGCATTTTTAGAGGAAATATCAAAAAACACCCTAGAATCCCACCAATTGCTCATTGATAGTGTATCAAACTGATTTATGTCAATATTTGAAAATGCTTTTATGGAGTTGCATAAAATATTTAGGTGAATGGCAATTCTTATTAAGGATTTTCGAATGTTGAATAAGATAGTATCGATTTGATAACCCATCAATAATTTATCTGGTTGTTCTAGTAAGTCAAATGATTCATACAAATTAGAAATTTCAAAATTGTGGCCTTCTTTTATATTTTTTGCAATTTTTGAGGCGGCATATTGGAATGTCGCCCAAGCATTATTGAGGAACCCCTGAATATCTGTGGGTGCAGTTAACTCCGGAGCATTAAATTCGGTTGATATTATTAAATTTACTATAAGATTTCTAAAAAAGTGCTCATAAAAAGGAAGGTGACGTGTATGTTCGTACTCAACAGGGCATTCAATTTCCTTAAGTTGGTCTATTTCTATGTCGTTTCCGGCTAAAAACTGATAAAGCAGATATATGCTTGAATCAGTGCTATCAAATAAGGAGTTTTCCTCATTGATAGTTACGCCTTCGATGCTTGCAGCCAAAACGACTTCGTCGCAGATTGCTGAAGCAATATCATCCGGGACGTCAAATAGAGATAAATCAACCAGTAAGTGTCTATGGCCATACTGAATGAGCAATTCGACAATTCGAGTGAAAGATGAAGCCTTGTCAATAAGTGTTTCATAGAAAGCATTTATAACAGCTAAGTCGGGATTACTATGGCTGGTTAGCGTATGAAGATAATCATCTACAAGGCTGTTCAATGTTTGATAATGATTAGAGTCATCTAGCCGAGCATAAAAGTGTACTCGACGAGAGATTTCATTGGTGCACGCATCTACTATTCTTTCATCTCTTCCTTGAAAATGCTTAGCAATAATAACAATTTCATTGTCCGGGATAATCCTTAGATTGTCCGCTCGCCAAAGAAGACCAAAATTATCGTGCGAGATGCTTAATGAGCAGTCCAGAAAATCGCTAAAATTCTGTATTTGAAACTCGGGCCCATTTAATAGCCTTGTTTTCAAAATTCGCAGTCTCAACAACTCAGAATATAGGTTTTGATCAAATGCGATACGTTCTGCAACACTGAATATATGTTCTATATGCTCTAGAGGATAACCATTGCAGAGAGATTGAACAAGCCAGTCCCTATCTACACCTTGAAAAAGTGGGGTGATATTCCCGAGGTTAGCTTCAATGATCCATTCCCAACCCCACCGCCAATACTCTGGAGCATGTGTATTGATCCAAATTTTAGAAATTCTATTTAACCTATCTCTTGATTGAACGAAGGCGTCTTTGCGTCTTAGGTATACGAATAGGCTGCTATGAAAAGGATATATCCCACTTAGTCTTTGTTCAATGAGGTGTTGAATTTCTGAAAAGCTGGTTTGGAAAGTTAGGCTATCTTCAAAACAGTAACTGATGTGTGTTTTATCAGGCCATGAAAAATCTGCATTTGCTATAAGCAGAAGAATTTCTTTTGCTCCTTCAGATAGTGATACCCATAGATTCTCATAATATTCATGAATATCGCCATCAGGACAAGTTGGTAGTCGTTCCACATCATATTTACTGATATTTTTATCTGCTAACTGCAAACTGTTTAAAGAGTAAATAATATGAAGAGGATATCCATGAGAAATGTCGAGTAGAGCCTGTGAAATTTCTACTATTTTATTTTGTTTGTGATATTTATTGCCTGCTACTTTTATTTCATTGTTCGATGCTATAAAGTCGAGTCTCGATTTTATAGCATCAAGCCCCATAGATGGAATATCTATCCAGGCATGTTCTCTTGGAGCTGAACGTAAGAGGGAATTGGGAAGATGCTCGTCGCTTATTGGTTGTGTTCCGAATAGCAAACAAACTTTTCCTTTAAAAGGGGTAATCCGATTAACTAAATGTTCGAGTTGGCTAATATCCGATCTTTCACGATAAACATGATCTAATCCATCAATAATTATAACTAGAGTTTTGCCATTTTCTTCAGCTTTAATTACTGCCTTGCTTATCCAAGCCTCTAGATGTTGAGAATCAAGTTTATCGCTATCGAAGTCATTGGGATAAAGTGTTCTAATCTGGCTTTGTAGTGAATGAGCTGCATTATTAAAAGCAATTCTGTCGCCAATAAACTGAGGGGATAAGTAATAATGATGTCGGATAACAGGCGTTTTCGATTCTATTAGCTGGTCAGTTAAAAAGGATAGAAAAGTACTTTTCCCCATTCCGGGTAATCCTGATATAACATGGCAGCCAGGGTTAGCTGTAGCGTTAAGAATTTCATTATGAAATTCATCTGATGGTGGTTTGTAGCCGCCAGGAATTTCAAAAAACTGAGAAATAGTTTTTTTGGAGCCGAGCGTTAAAATTTCATGTATATGCTTAAGGTAGATTTTGCCATCTGGTGCCGGTTCTCTTTTTCGTGAAGCCCAACGCTCAACGGTTTTTAATAACTGAAGCCAACTTTCTTCATTTGCGTGGTCTGGTACAAGCGAGTCACGTAGGTGCAACTCTAAATCATCAATTTCCTTTTGGCTATGTTCGAAAATAAGAGTTTCGAAAAAAGCTATGGACTTCTCTTCACTACCAAGTTGAGCTAATATTTTTGATTTGACGTCTTCCGGAACGAGAGAGTAATCAATTTTTTTATCTATTAGGCAATTTGATAAAACTTGGTCAGGTATTCTATTTGTAATAAGCTTAGCAATCGCTATTGTGCTGGAGGAACCGAACTTCTCTATATCTGCTGACCATTTTTCGATAAGGGATGTGCCCTTATCCTTCTTCTTGAGTAGCCAATCGAAATCTAAATGTAAATCGTCACGTTCAGAATCAATTGTAAATTTGACCTGATAGAGTTCATATTCTCCACTGGCTGTAAAGCAAATAACATCATCAAGGCTCTTAACATGATCAAGCCCTTGATTACCTTCTATGCTTATCCACTGGTATTTCTCTGGATCGTGAAACCAATTGATCAATGTGCGAATACACATAAGGTCTTGGTATGTGTATCCAACACGTGTTAATTGTGAGGGTTTAATTTTTGACGGTTTCATCAAAATAACAATCCATATTTTACGATCGCAACTTACTTAAACCTACTACTGAAGTACTTAATTTTCAATCAATTTTATCGAATACGTAAAGGAGAAACAGACAAAATCCATACCTATGTCCGTTTTTGGCACACACATATCTTAGGCTGTGCTAGGAAAGTAGCAATCAGCCCTAAGCTGAACTAATTAACTATTTTTGGTTAATTTTGCTTCGATTTCAACTCACGCACTGCAGAATGCGGTAAGCAACGCCCATGAATTATTGAAGAATAATCTCGACCAGTATCATCAGTTATCCGGCAAATGCACTCGAAAAGTTCTTCTGGAGTTGAGTTTCCATACAACCTTGCCAGATCAGACATTGAGGGGTTCAACATGTCTTCTATTCTCCGTGTTGACGAAATTAACATTAAAGAAACACTTTTTTGACAACGCGACTTTCTCAGCCGCAGGGGACTCGTCTAAGCCACTGAAAAGAATACACTGCAGGTCACTGGCAATTAACGCGAGCCTCAAGCCGAAAGCAATTGATATGTCCTTACACGAAGCTGACTATACGTGTGAGGATTCAGAGCTTAATCGGTTCTCTATTACCCGACACTGGGAGGACCTATCTACGTTCTCTTCTCCCTTCCCATCTTCAGCACCTCATAAAACGTCCCTCGCCCAAGCCCATCCGACGGCAATTCCTGTTCCTGAGCCAGAGCCTTCAGCTTTCGAAGTATCCGATCCGAAGCCGGTTTATCAGACGTACCATAACGCCCATCAGTCTCCTCTACCAAAAGCTGAACCAGTAGCCAGCAGAGTCGGGCAGTATTCTCCCGCGCTTTGTCGCGTTTATGCATCCCACGCTGGGAAGGTTGTGCTGAAGCCGTGAGATCCGGTAGCGCGTCGTCGCCGAGCGTCTTCAGCCACTTGCGACCACGACCGTTACGCGACAGTTTCATCACCGCCTTCAGGCTGCGGGCCTTAATTTCTGGCGGCGTGAGTTCGTCATCAATAAGCCGCCAGGCCAGCGCGAACATCTCATCGGCATAGAACATACGTTTGTTTGCAGGGGCGCTGACCATGCCTGTGGCTTTGATGGTGCGGCTGATGGCGTCGTGCAGGATACGGTAATTCTCCTGATGTTCTTCCGGCAGGGCATTTGCTGGTTGGGATGCATCGAGGCCGAGAAGCAGAAGGGCGAGATGCCGCGCTTCCAGCAGCGGCATATCACATTCCCGTTCAAACAGATTCTGACGAATGGGACTGGTCACATTATTCTCCTTCCACGATTTGCAGCGGTTCTTCTGCACCGAGCAGCGCCTGCCGTCTGGCGGCATCAACGTAGTTTCCCCACCACTGCATCAGCGGTCGCCTTTGTTCCAGATAGTCGCTGCGGTTGTAGGCCGCTTCGATCTCGTCTTCTTTCTGGTGTGCCAGTGCAGATTCCAGAACTTCACGGGGAAAATGACCTGCGCCCGCCGTTCTGGCGATGCTGCGCATGCCGTGGGCGACCAGCTCGCCGCCAAACCCCATTCGGATAAGTGCGGCGTTCGCGGTTTGCTGGTGCATATGCTCCAGTGGTTTGCGGATGCTGGGGAAAACCCACGGGCGATGGCGGCTGACGGGTTCCATAACCTGAAGAACGCGCAGCGCCTGTTTGCTGAGCGGCACCGTGTGCGAACGGTTCATCTTCATAAAGGTATCAGGGATACGCCATTCCGCTTTTTTCATATCGATGTCGCACCAGCGGGCGCTAACGGCTTCGCCGGGGCGAACCCAGGTCAGTAGCTCCCATTCGATAAGGCAGCGGGTTTCCTTGCGGATAGAGGCGTTCTGTAGCGCCAGCATCAGCCTGCCCAGCTCGCTGGGGTGAAGGGCGGGCATATTCTGCTTTTTCGGTTTCTTGAAGCGGGCGACCAGGTTGTCAGCCGGATTGAACTCGATGAGCTCTTCGGAGATGGCGAAGCGGAAGATTTCATTAAGCCGTGAGATGACTCGCCGCAGCGTTTCGAGGATGCCCTGTTCTTCCAGCGGGGTGAGGTGTTCCTTGAGCATCTTCGGGCGGATCTCGGTAACGGGTGTGTTACCCAGAGAGGGGAAGACGTGCATCTCCAGCGAGCGCCAGACATCTTTGGCGTGATCTTCGCTAAGATCGCTGGTCCGTTTCTTCTCTTTGAGCCATTGTTCCGCAACTTTTTCCAGCGTGCATTCATTCTGGATGCGTTTTTCTTCGGCTATTCCTGCTAAGTGTTGACGGGGATCGATGCCCTGCCAGAGCAGTCGTCTGTATTTCGTGCGAGTTTCGCGAGCCATGGCCAGTGTAACGACCGGGTAAGGGCCAAGGCTGGTTTTGGTGCGCTTTTTGGTGACGGGATGATAATACTCGAAATGCCAGGCCTTCCTCCCTGAAGTCTTAACCAGCAAGTACAGGCCTTCACCGTCCCGTAGCTCATAATCCGTGCTACGGGGCTTCGCGCCAGCGATCTCCACATTTGTTAAGGGTTTCAGTTGCTTAGGCATGTTTTAGCACCACGCTTTTTTAGCCCCACGATACCGTGGTGCTAAACATGGGGCCAAAAGGTCAAGATTCATACAGAGATCATGACCACACATGCAACAAAAAAGCCTGCAACTCGTTGAAGTTACAGGCTTTTTTAAGGTTCATGATGCATCATGAATGAATGTTTGGTGGGCTGGCGGAGTCTGAATGAATCATGTAACCATTTAAATTTAAATGATTTTAATGTATTCAACTTTCATTTGTGTACCTAAGCGTGTACCAATTATGGAATGTCATAGCATTCTTATCTATCTAAAGTTGTCGATTGCTCTTCCTCCTGATGATTTTTCTGTATCTACAAAGGCTAGAGAAAAAGTTTTTTTGGTGAAAACTGTTCACACTGTTCACTGAGAGTTTTTGTTATTGATTTTCATGGTGTTAGCGTGTGAATACTCGGTGAACAGTGAACACTTTACTGTTCACCTCCGCAGGTTGTAGGTGCAAGCGTTATAGTCTGCTGTGAGCGACAAAGCGGACATAGACTTAATGTCAGAAATGATATTTTCTAACACCAAATCGCCATTGTGCAGTGTGTAAAAAAGCAAGAAGAAAAACTCCGCTGGCGGTAAATCGCATTCGGGGAAATCTGCCTATACCGGAGTTTTACCGAATGGCGCAGCGGGACAACCGACGCTGAAAACTGGGGTGCTATATATGGTATGTGCGCCAGTAAGGGGCACCACATATGGTCCTCAGCGGCGCAGCGGGGCGATTCGGCAGAATTGGCATTTTTACCTAATAGAAATAATTGACGTCTGAAAAAGATATGTTATTACAGATAGGGGTTCACTTTGAGCCTGTCTTTTTTTGTAATCAGGAGGCCGTATGGCAGAAAAGAAAAGAATACTAAATGGCTCGAATCGCTCACGCGCAGCTAAAGAAATTAAAGCCCTGCAGCGTGCGCAAAAAGCTGGGATCACAATCCCGCAGATTGCGGAAGCGATGCAGCCAGCTGTAATGGAGCCTAACACGACAAATGGTCTACGCGAAGCGGCAGGCAGAATCGATCAGATGCTGGATATCGCTGCCGGAAAGACGGTAATTAGCGATGCTGTGGACTCCATCCTCAAGCCCTCTCCGGGCGGTGCACCTGCGGCTGGAGAACCAGAACCGGCAATGTAAGTTAATGAGCTTACTCAAAGACAGACCATCTTAGCCGCTGTGTAGGTTTGCAGCGGCTTTTTTCCGCTTTATAGGCGTTTTACCGAATGCCCGGACGGGAACATAAGAAACTGCTTGGCGGCAGCCTTATAATTGCCTGCAAATAACACGGTGCTGGATGGAGCAATAAGCTTTATTGCAGTACCGGGTTATCTGACAGGTGAATATTATCTGATAAGAAAATCTACCCAGAAAACTGATGGCTTTCGTCGTATAAGCATAAACCTGACCACCGAGATAGTTCACTTTAACGTCCGTTTCTGGCACTGAGCGGTCTGATCATTTTGGAGGGGAAAAAGTTTTTTCTGGAAAAACTGTTCACACTGTTCACTTGGTGTTTTTGTTTTTTATTTTCATGATGTTAGTGGGTGAACACTCGGTGAACAGTGAACACTTTACTGTTCACTCTGGCCGGTGTGCAGGTAAAAAAAGACCGGCAATGCCGGTCCGGGTAGGTTATGTCGCGGTGGGTTCGTCACACTTCGGCAGCCAGTCGGCGTTGCTTTCCTCCCTGAGGGCGAGATTGGTCTGCATGCCCTGATTTGTGCGGCGCTTCTCGTAATTCAGTCCGTACTCTTTCAGCATGGCTGAGAGCCCCTTGCCGAACATGGTCAGGCTGAGCGCATTTCTGTAGCCGTGGGCCTCCATGTACACCAGATAGGCGTGATACAGATACAGACGCGGCTGGCGCGGGATAATGTTGGCGTTCCCCATATACATTCCGTCCGGCTCCGGTAATGCCTCCAGATAGCCGCAAAAATCAAACGTCGGGTCAGCATCACGCTTGATGCTCAGTGCCTCGTCTGAGTTCTGCTGCGACTGGAGCAGGGCGCGGGCACTCATCGGGTCGCTGAACTGCTGCATTAACTGCCGCACAATCACAGCCAGCTCGCGGGCGATTTTATCCCTGAGCTGCGGGTCGCGTTCTTCCGGGGCTATCTGCTCAGGGAAGTGGATAATCACCCGGCGACGTGACACGCCGCCGCTGCGGTCGGTGAAGCGCATCGGGTTATTGTTCACGGCCAGAATCACCGCCGGAATATGCGTCGAGTACGGGTTCTGGTATTTCGGGTCGACCGACACCGCATCGCCGCCGGTAATGGCCTTAAGTCCGGCACCGTCACCACTCCATTTCTCCTGGTCAGGCAGACGAATGAGCGAGAAGCCAATCAGGGAAGCGCGCTTACGGGGGTCTTCCAGCGTGTCGATATCCGCCGACGTGGCGTTATCCTCTCCGGCCAGCATTGTGGCGATTTCGGCGAGAATACTTTTCCCGCTGCCGCCGGGGCCGGTGACTTCGAGAAAGAGCTGCCAGTCATAGCGGTTCGCCAGCACCATAAACAGCGCGGCCAGAATCACGTTACGTTTTGTCGGGTTGCCACTTGCCGCCCGGTCGAGCCAGCGCCAGAAGTTCGGCGCATGGGTCTCCAGCGTTTCGCCCTCCACCGGCGGGGTGAAATCCACGTCACACAGGGTGCGCAGCCAGTGCGATTTACTGTGCGGGCTGAATATACCTGAGCTGGTATCGAGCACCCCGTTGCGAAAACCAATCAGACGGCGTGCCGGTGCCTCCTGCTGGGGAATAATCAGCTTCAGGGTCTCCACCACCGAGGCAATTCTCCCCGACGAGAACGGGGCGCGCAGGCGCTGGAACAGTCCGGCCACGTCGCGGGCAAAATCAGACGGCGTTATCACCTTCCAGATGCCGTTTTCATAGCGGGACAGGAGCTGGCCGTTGGCGTCCACGGCCAGCGCTTCGCCGTAATGCTCATGCACCCGCATCGCCTTATCACTGGCGCTCATGGCGGTAAATTCCGCCTCGCTCATGGTGTCGAAGGGGCTTTGTGCCGCTGGCCGGATGGCGGCATAAATGGCTTTACGTGTGGTGTCCTCCCCCTTCAGCATCACCGCATCATTCCAGTCACCGAACACCGGCGGCAGGGCGACAACCCCCTCACAGGCCTGAGCGGCTGCGGTGGCTTTGTTCTGGCCGTCGCCGTTAAGGTCACGGTCAGCGGCGAGGATAATCTGACAGGCCGGGTGTTTCTGACGGGCCAGGCTCGCCAGAGAAAGAAGGTTCACCGACGACAGCGCCACCATGACGGTTTCCCCGGTCAGGTGATGCACGGTAAGGGCCGTTGCATAACCCTCCGCTATCCACAGGCGTTTTCCCGCCTGTTTCTGTCCGTCGATAAGATGGCATGCCCCTTTGACCTGCCCGCCCTTCAGGGTGCGCTTGAGCCCCTCAGCATTAATAAACTGGAGGTTAACCAGCACGCCGGACTCGTCATACAGCGGCACCACCACATCACCGGCACGGTAGGCCACGCCGCCGGTTTTGTGCGACGCGGTCAGCGTCAGACACTCACGACCTGCAAAGCCCTTGCGGGTCAGGTAGGCGTTGCCGGTGGCCGGGCGCGTTTTCTCCAGCAGTCTGACGGCCAGCGCGGCCGCTGCTTTGCGGTCAGCCTCCGTTCCGGCCTCTGCGGCCGCCATCACATCCGGGGCCACCGGCGACAGGTTGCCGGTGACGGCGTTCACCTTCCCGGCGGCCTCGGATGCCGATATGCCGAACACCTTCTCAACCAGTTTCAGGCCGTCACCGGCGCCGCACTGGTTACAGAACCATGTGCCGCGCCCCTCTTTATCGTCAAAGCGGAACCGGTCAGCGCCGCCACACACCGGGCAGGCCTGATGGCGGTTTTTTATCACTTTCATGCCCAGCGCCGGAAGAATGCGCGGCCAGTGGCCGCACGCCTGTTTTACGGTGTCCGTTACGTTCATTTTCATGGTTTTCTCCCTCAGTGCAGTACAGGCGATGTCAGATGGCGGGCGCAGAGCTCATCCATCACGGCGAGCCCGAGGAAGGACAGCGACGGGGCGGCTTTCAGCGGCCCGGCCTGCATCAAATCTTCCAGTAATGCACAGGCAATCAGACGGCCTTTTTCCTCGCCGTGCTGACGCAGATAGAAGCCCTCCAGCTCGGCGGCGATGGCGCTTTCCAGCGCATCGAGGGTGAGGTGAGGATAGCGGTGCTGACGTTCGCACAGGGTCAGCCAGGCACAGGCGACAGCACGGCGATACAGGGCGGCACGCAATACGGGCGGCAGAGGCGTTTTCATACATTGCCCTCCCCGGTCAGCCAGCGCTGGTTGCAGCGCTCGACCACGCCGTCGAGCTGGGCGGTCATCAGGTAAATCACGGAGGTAAGCTGCGACTGCTGAGTCGGGTCGCGGCGAATGGTAGTGCAGTCCTGCTCCTGCATCATCGCGCTGACAAAGTGGCCGACGTTGCGCAGGTGCTCAAGGCATTCGAGTTCTTTAATGCTGAGGGTGGTATGTTTCATGCGTGCACCTCCGCCACTGGCAGACGACCGGCAAACGAGAGGACGTAATCGCGAACGAGGGAAAGGCGTGCGGCGTGCTCGTCACCGGCAACGGTACGAAGCATACAGATACGGGGCTGACGGTCTGCGCGACGAACAGCGGCAAACACGAAGACAAATTGCGGGTGAGACGGGGTGAGGATCGTAGCCATAAGGGCAACCTCCATTGAGTAGCGGTTATCGCCACCACCGGAGCTGCAAATCTCATGGGTGGTGGCCCGAACAGGGTTTGCAGTACCGGCCTCAATGGATACCGGCCAGCCCGAAGGCTGCCCCGCCCGAACCACCATTATCTGACAGAAGCCACGGTGTAAACACCACAGCCCGAAAAATGGGTGTGTCTGAGCTACGACGTAAAAAAAGACGCATGGCGCGTCCGGTGTCGCCATTGAGTTACACGGGCTGCAAATCCCGGCTGTCGATTTTGCGACAGCAAGAAAACTATACCTGGAAACGGCGAAGGGAAGCAAGCCAGAAAAAGGGGCTTTTTGCGGAACGGGCATCATCATGCGTCATAGCCCCGGTTGCGTTCGGCGATACGGTCGACCATCCACCCGGTGATTTCCGACTGCGCCCACGCCACGTTTTTTCCGCCGAGGGAGATTTGTTTCGGGAAAGCCTCCCGGCTGATGAGGTCGTAAATCGTGGAGCGGGACAGCCCGCACAGATGCATCACCTCGGGCAGGCGAATAAAACGCTCCTGCACGGCATCAGAGACCGGCATCAGCGGCGCGGCAGGGGCAGAAGACGGGGAAGAAAAAGCGGTGTGCATCGGGCTACCTCATAAAGTCCATACAGTGCCGGTCGTGTCCGTCCGGCCTCGGGTAGCTCTCTATTTTGTGAATATTTTCTCTGAGGGCAACAAGTCATTTTGTAGTGGCCCACCACACAACAGAACGATTTTTAGACAGTGGCAAACGTTGGCCATCTTTTGGTAAACGTTGGCAAACTGGTGGCCCATTCCTGATTACTTTTATTTATATATTATTGGTTTTTAATCGCAAAAAAGACTAAATGAGCAGAACTTCGTCAAAACAGAAAGGTGAACAGTAGTGAACAGTCGGTGAACACTTCCATCCTCAACTGTTCACCACTTAACTTACTGTATTACTTATTCTTTTATTTAAAGTGAACAGTAGTGAACAGTTATATGTAAAAAAACAAACGGTGAGTATGCTTTTCCTGAGACCTTTCTCTGGCAAGCCGGGTTTTGACGTCCTGTTTGTGCCAGCACTGCCACAACCGCAACAGGTCGTGTTGTTGTGTGTGCCCCGGCAGAATCACCTCATGTTGAAATCACGAGGAAACCTGCCATGACCGACACCCCCTTTATCCCTGATTACCTGAAACCGGCGCTGGAGCGACTGGCCGCCGCCAGAACGGCCCATCTTGAACAGGCCCGCCGGATGGAGGACACCCTGACGGCCATCACCCGCGCGGAGGAGCAGAGAGCAGAGCTGGAGCAGGACAACGGCAGCGACACCCGCACCTGGCGCGCCGCTTTCCGTGCCGGGGGGGCCATGCTGACCGATGAGCTGAAAAGCGGCCATATCGAACGCGTGGCCCGCCGGGAGCTGGCGCAGGAATGTGACAATCTGACCGAAGTGCTGGCCTTTGAGCGTGACCAGTTGAAAGCCACCTGCAACAGCACCGCGCGTGCATTCCGCCAGGCGCATCATGCTGTGCTGAGTAAATACGCTGAGGAAGAGCTTAACCGCGCGCTGAATGACACCCTCGGGCCACTGGTCCGGGCGATGGTGCTGAAAGCGGATGTGATGGCAAACCCGCTCGCCAACACCATCGGCCATCAGGGGTACACCGAGCCGGAGAAAGAGGTCATGCATCAGGTGGTGACCTTCCTGACCGGGAAAGTGAGCGCCTTCTCCGTCACGCCAGCCGATGAGCCGGTGCTCTCCCTGACCGGCTTCCCGGCCGTCGCGCTTGCGCATATGGACCACGACGCCGCCAGCACGCCCGGCGAGCGTAAGGTCTGGCAGGAGAAAATGCGTCAGCGCGAGGCTGACCTGAAAGCGCGGGGGCTGCTGCCATGATGCACTGTCCGTTCTGCAAAAAGTCGGCGCATGCCCGCACCTCCCGCTATCTGTCGGAGAACGTCAAACAGCGCTATCACCAGTGCACCAATATTGAGTGCTCGGCGACGTTCCGCACCACTGAAGCCATCGACGAGGTTATCCGGCCCCCGGCGGAGAAAGCGCCGCCTGTCGCGGAGCCGGTCACACCCCCGGCACCCCGTAAAGTGCAGGGCTGCTACAGCTCGCCATACCGCCATTAATCAGGGGAGAACTGACCATGACCACCCTTACGCTACAGCAGGCCTTTGAAGCCTGTCAGAAGAACGAAACCGACTGGCTGAACCGTAAAGCCGAACTGGCAGCCGCAGAGCAGGAATATCAGGAACAGGTACTGGCCGGGGATGAGCGTATTCCGGGCAGAATGCAGACACTGCGCGACATTATCGATGTCAAAAAATGGGAGATAAATCAGGCCGCCGGGCGCTATATCCGTTCCCATGAAGCGGTACAGCGCATCAGTATCCGCAACCGGCTGAATGACTTTATGCAGGCGCACGGGACAGAGCTGGCCGCCACGCTTGCCCCGGAGCTGATGGGACTCAGCCAGCAGCCCGCACTCCTGACCGGCCATGCGCTCGACCGTTCGGCGCATTACCTGCGCGAAGCGCTGTCCGTGTGGCTGAGTACCGGTGAAGAAATTAATTATTCGGCAGAAGACAGCGATATTTTAACGGCCATCGGATTCAGGCCTGACGCGGCTTCGCGGGTGGATAATCAGGAAAAATACACCCCCGCACAGAGCCTGATTTATGCCCGCCGGCGCGCGGAACTGGCCAGTAAGTAGCTCCGCAAAAAAATCCCCGAAAATACCGCTATTTTTCCCGAAATAAGCCATGCATCCACAGGGTGCATGGTTTTGCATGCGTTTCCTCGCCCTGTTATTCCTGTCCGGCCCCTGCCCCGGCGCGGCCAGAGCCCCCCGATGCACCTGCATGAAAACCGACCCACGAAGCGGGCAGGCGAGGCGGGGAAAGTGTAAGTATCCCTGAAAAACGAACCATTCACTTTTAGAGATCTTCCGACATACTGATTATGTCCCCTGAGGAGATCGCTATGCGTAAGATCCGATTCACCGAGCACCAGATCATCGCCGTCCTGAAATCCGTCGAAGCTGGCAGGACCGTCAAAGATGTGTGTCGCGAAGCCGCTATTTCCGAAGCCAGTTACTACAACTGGAAGGCGAAATATGGTGGGATGGAAGCCGCTGATATCAAAAAAATCAAAGATCTTGAGGACGAGAACCGCCGGCTTAAACAGATGTTTGCGGACCTGAGTCTCGAGTGCCGTGCACTGAAAGACGTTATCGAAAAAAAGCTTTAAAACCAGCGATAAAGCGGGAGCTCGTCAGCTATCTGACGGCACAATTTGCCATGAGCATTCGCCAGGCGTGCAGGACATTATCGCTGAGCAGGACGGTATATTTTTATCAGCCCGATACCCGGCGCGATGAACCGGTGATCCAGAAGCTGACAGAGGCGGCTGAACGCTATCCCCGCTACGGATTTAAGAAGCTTTTTCAGGTGCTGCGCAGGCAGGGTAACACCTGGAACCATAAACGCGTTCACCGGATTTACTGCCTGCTGAAACTGAATTTTCGCCGTAAGGGAAAACAGCGTCTGCCGGTGCACAATCCTGCTCCGCTGGCGACGCCAGAGGCGATGAACCAGAGCTGGTCCATCGATTTTATGCACGATGCGCTGGTGTGCGGCAGACGCTTCCGGACTTTTAACGTGGTGGATGATTTTAACCGCGAAGCACTGGCGATCGAAATTGACCTGAATATCCCGGCGCAGCGGGTCGTGAGAGTGCTGGACAGGATCGTGGCAAACCGCGGATATCCGCTGAAGATGCGGATGGATAACGGCCCGGAGCTGGTCTCGCTGACACTGGCACAATGGGCAGAAGAACATGGTGTAATGCTGGAATTTATCAGGCCCGGCAAGCCAACGCAGAATGCCTTTATCGAACGGTTCAACCGGACATACCGGACAGAAATACTGGATTTTTATCTGTTCAGAACACTGAATGAAGCACGGGAAATTACAGAGCGCTGGCTGGCTGAATATAACGGCGAGCGCCCCCACGAATCCCTGAATAACCTGACACCGGAAGAGTACCGGCTGATGGCTGAAACCCCGGAAATCTCAAAAAGTGCGTGGAACTAAAACGGGTGTGCTTACAAAAGCACTGCGCGCCAGCGGTAAAGTATTTATTTAATGATATTTAATTTCGCGGCCTGAGCGCGTCGCTGCGCTGCGCGGGTTCGCGAGGGTATCGATGGTTAGTGCTATGCTATTCAAGAGCGTGACGGGCTTCTGAGAGGGCCAGTCGAGGGGGGGAGAAAAAGCCACCCGGCGGTGGCGGCAACTAGTCATTCCGGCGTTCATTGCCTCGCTTCTAAAGCTGCTATTCCCCTGACGTATTCGGGTCTGTGGCAGCCTGAACCTCGCCATGCACCAGCATGCAAATCGACACGCAAAGCGGGCAGGCGAGGCGGGGAAAGCATTGCGCGCAAACAATGCTAGCCAATAAATAAAAAATTATCTTCTCTATTACTCCAGTAGTTAACTGGTGCAACATCAAGTCCATCCTTAAAAAAATGAATATGCTCATCAATCAATTGAGATTGTGCATATGTTTTCCAGGATTTTGGATAAAATGAACGCAATACAAATGCTGTAAACGAGAGGGGCGTTAAAATTTTTTTTGTTGCTATCCTCCCATCATTTTCAGACCCGAAATGAAAGTGGCAATAGGGATGAGAATGTTCACAATAATGTACATCATCAATGTCATATCTAATTGGCATTGGCGGGAAGTTTTTTGTGTGAGTGTCAATGTAGTTATCATACTCTTGACTAATCATAACTCTATACTCATCTTCATCACCCCACTCATCCTCAGGATAAAATTCATTTAAATACTCCTCAAACGTTAAAGTTTTAACTGGAGTCATTAAATAGGTGTAACTGTTAATTTTAAATATAAAAAGGGAACCATCTTCAAGTTGAATGTTAAACCACTGATTATGCGTGCATCTTTCCCATGCCTCTATATATGTCAAAGGACGTAGTTCGCCCGGCATATGGTTTGGGTAAATAATATTGCTATTATAATTTCCTAACAACCCCGTATTTCTCACGAGGTTTATTGATGCCCGTGATGTTGAATTAAAAGTTGCTTGAGAAATCATGATTTCTTCACCTTTCTGGCTTCATATTCCCTTATTAAAGCCTTAACGCCATCAAGCCCATGGGTATCTAATAATTTCTGGAAGTCTTGAACATCCTCGTCGTAAGCAAAGCGTTGAAGATCAATCTCAATTTTATCAAGTATTTGACTGTCTGGATAATTAAAGCGTAGATACGGGACGTTATTCTTAGCTTGTTGTATCTCATAGAAAAGTTCATTAGCTGAATGTCCAATGCCTGTCATTGTTAACCATCCTTTGGTACGAGTCATTGCAGTGAATAGTAGGTTCCTATTTTTTACGTTCGGATTATGGTAAAGACATTCGCATCCAATTATATAAACACTATAACCTTCATTACCTTTAGCTTTGTGGATCGTAGAGTACGTGACCTTATTGTCAATTGAGAAGTCACTTATATTATACTTGTCAGCATTGACATTGTTAACGTCAATATTGTATTCTGATAAATAATAAGATAAATGGTTGTAATAGTTTTTGAAGTGTTTGTCATCTGCGCAAACTATTAAGATGTCAGAGGCATTTAAGCCTTCATTAATAATGTCTTCTCTAATTCTCTGCGCGACCCATACACATTCACTACTAATGTCACCATGAGGTTGTGTTATTATAAGTTTATCTTTGTCAGCATTGTAAAGGGTTGGGGATGTTTCTTCTGTCCGATAAACTGATATGTTTTCGCCAGAATTGAAACGATCACCATGCACACCTTCAACTAGGTATCCTAAGTTCGTCCAATCTTCTGCTGTTTTGATCGCTTGAACTGGATTTCCATAGACTCCTAACCCTACAGCGTGCGCACAAACCAAAGTTGCGCAAGGAGTTCTGTAGCAACTATTTAAGAATTTATCTAAACTGAGGTTTTTACCTTCGCCAAGAATTTCTTCAATCGAGGGTGAGCCTGTTTGGAATATATTTTGGAATACATCCAAACCAAATACCATTTTATCTTCACGTGCAAGTTTTAAACACAGTCGTAAGAAGGAACTATCAAAGTCTTGTGCTTCGTCAACGAAAACATAATCGTATTGTTCCTTGATTTCATGATTATCAAGTAACGTTTTACAAGCATATGAAAATGGTTCTTTAGGGGCTATTCTCTGTGCTTCGCCAAAATTGATAAAACGAGCCGAGTTATTCTGACATGCATTATAGTATACCCCAGCGGCGTTTCCTCCACCCCATGCATGCAAAATATCAATAGAGTTTTCAAAGTCAGGGTCAAGATCATCGAACTGACGATAAAAACGCGTTATTAAGCGTTTGACATGTTGGTAAAGTGCTTTCGTACTGAAAGTATACAAGATTTTCTTATCTGGGTTTCTTAAATGAGTAATCGCCACTTTCATAGCAAGAACAACAGTTTTTCCTGAACCAGCAAGACCTCTAATTCTTTCAATTCCATCAACTTCATTGACACAGCTTCCAAGTTGATTACTGTCAAATCTTGCAATTGAGGACTCAAGGGCGCTAATTACTTTTACTTTAGATTCTTCAGAAAACCCTTCAATATCACGTTGTTTAACCCGTATTAAACCCTTGCCACCTTCAATTGTAGAAGCGGCTTCGCTATAAATATCTTCATCTACAGGATTTTCGAATTGTTGTATGAAGTTCTCAATGGAGGCTTTAGAAACAATAACTTCACTCTCTGTACCATAATCTTTTTGAGCGTCAACATAAGGAGCAAAGATCGCTGATTCAACAGATATATTTAATTCTCTTTTGTTTTTACGAAGGTATTTTTGCTTCAGTAAGCGAGAAAATATTTGGCTGTAAATATTTTCTAATGCTGAATCATTTTGTTGTAAAATATTATCAGCATCTCTCTCATGGCAGTTTGATAAATAGAATATAATTATTCCATAGAGACGTGATACAAGCATTAATGGTGATATGACTAAATTATCTTCATCATCTTTATATAAAGGGAAGTCATAATATAGCTCTGCTTCATGTAAATGTAGTTTTTCTTCTTGGTCTAGCTCGTTTAAAATGTTATACAACCGCCCAGCCTCAGGGTTGTTATTTAGCTTGTTTCTATCCGCATTCAGCTTCATTATCTATCCTTTAATATTAGAGTTAAGTGTATTTGACGAGTAAACAAAATCGCCCCACCAATGCATTAGTGATTGACGCTGAATAAGGTAAATTGAGCGATTATAAGCTCTTCTCACTTCATTTTTTTCGCTGTGAGCAAGCGCTGCTTCAATTACGTCAGCATTATGTCCAGCTTCATTCATTGCTGTGCTTGCTATAGACCTTAAACCATGCGCAACCAGTTTTCTACCGTAACCAATACGTTTAAGAGCAGCGTTAGCTGTCTGGCTATTCATCGGTTGTTTTGGATCGTTCCTGCTCGGGAAAACATGTTCTCGATGAGCACTAACGGGCTTCATCACTTCCAGAATATCTAATGCCTGTCGAGATAGAGGAACGATGTGCTCTCGCTTGGCCTTCATCCTTTCTGCCGGAATGGTCCAGAGCTTGCCATCGAGATTGATCTCGGCCCATTTTGCACCAGAAGCCTCTGAAGGGCGAACGAGCGTCAGGAGCTGCCATTCGATGAGGCAGCGTGTTGGAACAGATAAATTAGACATAACCAGTGACCGCATCAATTTTGGCAACTCTTCTGGCCGCAGCGTCGGCATGTTTTGCTTTTTTGGTTTCTCAAAGGCCATGCCAACACCTGATGCCGGATTCGCATCTATCAGACCGGTGTTAACCGCATAAATCATTATCTCGTTAACACGCTGTACCAAACGACGAACAGTCTCAAGTGCACCACGAGCTTTAATTGGCTCCAGTGCTTCAACAATCGTTCTGGCCTTTATCTCCTGAACAGGTATCGAACCGATAGCGGGGAACACGTCTTTATCTAAAGAACGCCAGATGTCTTTTGCATAATCCTCTGTGACGCTTTTGCTTTTAAGCTGGAACCAGTTTTCAGCCACCGTTGAGAAAATGCTATCTAACTCAATTTGGCGTTGTTCTGACACTTGCTCCTGTTGCTGTTGTGGATCCATGCCTTGCGCGAGCGTGGTTAAGTGCTGGTCGCGTATCTGACGAGCTGCTGAGAGTGTAAGGGCTGGGTATGAGCCGAGACTCAAATTTGTGCGGCTGCTGCTTCCCGGTCGTTGATATCGGAAGCGCCAGAGCTTTTTACCAGTAGTTTTGACGAGTAAGAACAGGCCATCACCATCATGCAGGGTGAAGTCTTTTTCACGGGGTTTAGCTTTAAGTATTTCGTTGTTAGTAAGTGGGCGTGTAATGCGCGCCATGTCCGGATCCCTTCCATAATTGGTACACGTTTAATGGACCACAGTATAGCGTGTACCTAAACGTGTACCAATTTTCTCTGGATTTAGCCGGATGCCCTCGGACAAAGACAGACACAAAAAAGCCCGCAGGGCTTGTGCCATGCGGGCTTTCAGGATTTCACCGGACGTATCCGGATCATAATGTGGTGGAGCTGGCGGGAGTTGAACCCGCGTCCGAAATTCCTACATCCTCGGTACTACATGCTTAGTCAGTCTTTACATTCGCACGCCAGCTGCGGACAGACACGCCACTAACGAACTAGCCTGATTAGATTTAGCACTTCAGCCCCAGGCAGGACATCCATGCGATCTCTTTTGGGTTTGACCTCTCTTGATCCCCGTCTTAAGAGCGGAAGCTAGGGAGAGAGGGCTCTTAGCAGGTTATTAAGCTGCTAAAGCGTAGTTTTCGTCGTTTGCGACTATTTTTTTGCGGCTTTTTACGAGGCCAACCGCCCCTCGGCATGCACCTTGGGTTTCGCAAATCCCGTCGAATCCAGAATCAGCCCCAATGTGTACGTTGAGTATAACAGATTTATGAATGCGCTTACCAGCCCTCGTTTCGAGGATTATAGCGGTGAGTTGGGTGAAAAATCAGCATCAACAACGATATAGCGTAAGGGCCAGAAAACTGACCCTCATTAAGAAGGGGAATTAACGGCCAGCGTGTTTCATGATCCGGGCTTTATCCACCGCCCACTCACGATCTTTTATATCGGTACGCTTGTCGTGCTGTTTCTTACCTTTCGCTACGCCGATTTTTACTTTGCACCAGGCGTTTTTCCAGTAAAGAGAAAGAGCAACTACGGTGTAACCTTCACGGTTAATACGTCCATAGAGGTTGTCCAGCTCACGCTGATTTAGCAGTAGCTTGCGGGTGCGCGTCGGATCGCAGACGTAGTGGGTGGAGGCCACAGCCATTGGGGTAAAGTTGGCGCCGAACAGATAAGCCTCACCATCTTTCAGGATGACGTAGCTATCGCCGATGTTGGCTTTGCCTGCACGCAGAGATTTTACTTCCCAACCCTGCAGGGCGAGACCAGCCTCGTATTCATCTTCGATAAAGTATTCATGACGAGCGCGTTTATTCAGCGCAATGGTGGCTGATCCAGGTTTGTGGGCTTTTTTCTTAGTCATAGTATCCTGAAGTCATCGTCTTAAAACAGTCGTACCTCAATCCATCCTGCGAGGTGTAATGGGCTATCTTAGCACGAGTTGCAGTACAGCGTTTTTTTTAGCAGCAGATAAATGATATTATTTGCGCCGTGTTTATATGTGGAACCTGCTATGCCTCAGATTAGCCGTACTGCGCTGGTGCCTTTCAGCGCGGAACAGATGTATCAACTCGTAAACGATGTGAAGTCCTACCCTGATTTTTTGCCTGGTTGCACCGGTAGCCGTGTGCTGGAACTTGGGCCGACGCAAATGACTGCGGCGGTTGATGTGTCCAAAGCTGGCATCAGCAAGACTTTCACTACCCGCAATACGCTAACTAGCAACCAGAGCATTTTAATGAGCCTGGTCGATGGGCCGTTCAAAAAACTGATTGGCGGCTGGACGTTTATTCCGTTAAGTCCGGAGGCGTGCAAAATTGAGTTTCATCTCGATTTTGAATTCACCAATAAGCTGATTGAAATGGCTTTTGGCCGCATCTTTAAAGAACTGGCCATGAACATGGTGCAGGCGTTTACGGTCCGTGCTAAAGAGGTCTACAGTGTCGGCTAACATCGTTGTTGAAGTGGCCTATGCGTTGCCGGAAAAGCAGTATCTACAGAGCGTCAGGTTGGAGGTGGGAGCGACGGTTGAGCAGGCGATTGTCGCCAGCGGTCTCTTGACGTTACGCGATGATATTAATCTGGCAAAGAACAAAGTGGGCATCTATAGTCGCCCGGCAAAACTACATGATGAAGTGCATGATGGAGATCGTGTGGAAATTTATCGCCCGCTTATTGCTGACCCGAAAGAGCTGCGTCGCCAGCGGGCCGAGAAAAGCGCTGGAAAGTAATCATTTTTCAGACATTAAAAAAGCGCTCATTGAGCGCTTTTTTGCATTTTACGGCCTTACTCGGTAGTCAGAGCAGGTTTGTTATCTATATTAGTCAACACTCCACTGCTGTCGAAAGTCAGGGTGAGAGTCTGCTGGGTGACTTTTTCATGCCCAGGCTGCTGACGGAAAACATAGAACCAGGTGTTGGTACCAAACGGATCCGACATCATTGGAGTACCCAGTGCATAGGCGACCTGTTGTTGTGTCATGCCGACCCGAATTTTTGCTACATCGGTCGGTGCCAGATAGTTACCTTGGTTGATGTCAGGACGGTAAACCACTCGTTCCAGAGTGGAACAGCCTGCGGTCAACATAAGAAGAACCGCTGCGGCAGCAGTCAGCGTTTTACAGCGCATAGTGATTTGATTCCTTTTTGGGCCCGAGCAGTACGTGGCTCATCTGTAATATGCCGATGATAATAGACCTTTGCCCGGTTGGGAACCTTCGGCTGCAGGTCTATCGGCAATTTGCTGTTCACTATGACTCTGCGAAAATCAAAAAGTTTACGCAGCGAGCAACTCTTTCGCGTTTGCCAGGGTGTTGCGGGTGACCTCGCTACCGCCTAGCAGACGGGCTAATTCCTGCAAACGTGCACGTTTATCCAGAGGGTGCATATGCGTTTCCGTCATCTCCCCATCGGTTTCCTTACAGACGAAGAAATGATGATGACCGCAGCCCGCCACCTGAGGTAGATGGGTTACACACATCACTTGGGTTGATTCACCTAACTGGCGCAGCAGTTTGCCAACTACTGCTGCTGTCGGACCGCTAATACCGACATCCACCTCATCGAAAATCAATGCCGGCGTTTCCATTTTCCGTGCGGTGATAACCTGAATCGCCAGCGCGATACGAGAGAGTTCGCCTCCGGAAGCGACTTTGGCTATCGACTGTAGCGGTTGCCCGGGGTTTGTGGTCACTCGGAATTCTATATGGTCTGCACCTTCGGCGGTAAGGTGACGTTCATCAAACGAGACATCAATGGCGAACACACCGTGCGGCATGGAAAGTAAGTGCATACTCTCCGTAATCAGTTGGGTCAGCTCATCGGCACTGCTCTGGCGCAGGGCGTGCAGTTGCTTTGCCGTATCCAGCGCTAACTGATGGTGCTCGACTACCATTTGACCGAGGGATTCCAGAGAACCTGCGCTATCGTCCAGAAGACGCTGCTCTTCCAGCAAAGCCTGATGGAATGCCGGAAGTTCTTCGGGCGTAATCTGATACTTACGTGCCAGGGCAATTTGTCGGGAGATACGCTGTTCCAACTCAAACAGACGGTTCGGATCGAGATCGAGACGGTCGTTATAATGGCGTAGCTCATCGGTGGCTTCGATGAGCTGGATAGACGCCTCTTCCAGCATATCCAGCACCCCTGAAAGTTTGCTATCCATACTAACCAACTCATTTACCAGCTGTTTAGTGGTATAAAGCTGGCTTTGCAGATTGGCTTCTTCACCATCTGCTAGCACCGTTAGCGCATGTTGGCAGACGGTCAAGAGTTGGCCACTATTCGCCAGACGTTTGTACTCTTCATCAATTTGCTCAAATTCACCCGACAGCGGACTGAATTCGTTTAACTCTTTCAATTGATATTGCAGCAGATCCGCACGAGCTGCGCGTTCCTGACTTTGCTGCTGATGCTGAGCCAATTCGCGGCAGCTTTGATGCCACTGGCAATAGTGTTCAGCCATACGCTGAGTAAGTACATACTCACCGGTATAGCTATCAAGCAGTGTTTTCTGATGTTCGGATTTAGTCAGTAACTGGTGTGCATGCTGGCCGTGGATCTGGATAAGCTGCTGACCCAGCTCGCGAAGCTGGGAGAGAGGGACTGCGGTACCGTTGATAAAGCCGCGGGAGCGACCGTCTGCGCTAATAACGCGGCGAAGTAAACACTCACGTCCGCTTTCCAGTTGGTTCAGTTCCAGCCAACGTTGAGCTGCGGGAGTGTCTTTCAGGGAGAAGCGTGCGCATAAATCAGCACGGCTGGCGCCTCTGCGCACCATATCGGCTTCAGCCCGACCGCCGAGGCACAGCCCCAGCGCGTCGATAGCGATCGATTTACCAGCGCCGGTTTCACCGGTGATGGCGGTCATACCGTTGTGAAAATCGATTTCCAGCTCACGAACGATAGCAAAATTACTGATAGTGAGTTGTGCCAACATAGCTGCCTTCCTGTATGAAAAACCATTACTGTGTTTCCGTACAGTATAAACTGGTTTTTTATCCAGTAAAGAGGCTGGCTACAAAATCAGAACAATTTTTTCGACCAGCCAAGCTTGGTGCTTAATGTATTGAAATAACTGTAGTCTTTGGGATGGATGAGATTGAGATGATAATCGCAGCGGCGGATTAGCACATCTTCACCATCCTGAATGGGGAGTGCTATCTGGCTGTCGCAGCTAATTTCAAGGTCGCTGCAGCGTTGAGAAAAGCGCAGGCGGATGGTGCTGTCGCCGTTAATCACTAGCGGGCGGGCGGAAAGCGTATGCGGGAACATGGGCACCAGGGTAATAGCATCCAGCGATGGTGTGAGGATTGGGCCGCCAGCGGAGAGTGAATAGGCGGTGGACCCGGTCGGTGTGGAGATAATCAGGCCGTCGGAACGTTGAGAGAAGGCAAAAACCTCATCGATATAGACTTCGAACTCAATCATGTGCGCGACTTTACCAGGATGCAGGACGACTTCGTTAATTGCTGTGCTGATGCGTTTCTGGCAATCCTGCTGGCACACCTGTGCTTCTAATAAGAAGCGTTTTTCGGCGATATAGTGGCCTTCGAGAACATCAGCAAGTTGCTGTAGCGCATTATCCGGGTCGAGGTCAGTGAGAAATCCGAGATTACCGCGGTTAATCCCAATAACGTTAATGTCGTAGCGCGCCAGGGTGCGCGCAGCGCCGAGCATATTGCCGTCGCCGCCAACGACAACGGCGAGATCAGCCTGCTGTCCTATTTCCGCCAGTGTCCCGGTCTTAACGTTGCTAAGCTGTAGTTCATGAGCAATTTGCTGCTCAACCAGCACTTCATAACCTTTGCTGGACAGCCAGCGCCAGAGCATTTCATGTGTGGTCAGCGCGGTTGGGTGACGAGGATGCCCCACAATGCCTATACACTTGAAGTGGTTCTTCATGATCTGGATGTCCTTACGTTAAATGAATAGTGACAATCTGGCCGTGTTCACTTGAAACCCGGAAACTGATCCCCATAATAAGCGAAGTTAGCGAGATGAATGCGAAAAAAACGCGGAGAAATTCATGAGTAGTAAAGAACAGAAAACGCCTGAGGGGCAAGCCCCGGAAGAAATTATCACGGAGCAGCACGACGACGTTGAGGCGCTAGAGCCTGAAGTTTCGGCTGAGCAGGTGGATCCGCGCGATGAAACCATTGCGAATCTGGAAGCACAGCTTGTTGAAGCACAGAAGCGTGAGCGTGAAGTGATGCTGCGTGCGAAAGCTGATGAAGACAACTTGCGCCGTCGTACCGAGCTGGATATTGAAAAAGCGCATAAATTCGCGCTGGAGAAGTTCGTCAATGAATTGCTGCCGGTAATCGATAGCCTGGATCGCGCACTGGAAGTGGCTGATAAAGCGAATCCGGATATGGCTCCGATGGTTGAAGGTATTGAGCTCACGTTGAAGTCAATGCTCGATGTTGTGCGTAAGTTCGGCGTGGAAGTGATTGCTGATACCGACGTGCCTTTGGATCCGAACGTGCATCAGGCCATTGCGATGGTTGAGTCTGAAGATGTCGCGGCTGGCAAGGTGCTGGGTGTGATGCAGAAGGGCTATACCCTGAATGGTCGTACTATTCGCGCTGCGATGGTGACCGTGGCGAAAGCCAAGTAAATGACTTCAAACGGCTACCTCCGGTAGCCGTTTTGCTATTAATGGTGAACCGAAGTTTGCTGTGATCTTCTGGATTAGCCGTTACTCCGCAACGCTCTCGCGAATGGGCTTCACAGGCATCACCTTTACCTGTTTAATCATATTCTCCTGAACATCAAGAATATCGATATCATACTGTTCGATGCGTACGCGAGTGCCTGGCGCCGGGATCTCTTCAAGAGCTTCGAGGATAATTCCGTTAATCGTCCGGGCTTCATCTTCTGGCAGATGCCAGTTAAACGCTTTGTTAATTTCACGTACGTTGGCGGTGCCGTCAATAATCACTGAGCCATCGTTAAGCGGCGTGACTTCTTCTGCAAGCGTTGGCGACATTGATGTTGTGAAATCACCTACGATCTCTTCGAGGATATCTTCAACCGTCACCAGGCCCTGAATATCGCCATACTCATCAACCACCAGGCCAACTTTCTTCTTATTACGTTGGAATTTCACCAATTGGGTGCTGAGCGGGGTACCTTCCGGTACGAAATAAATTTCGTCGGCGGCGCGCAGCATTACCTCTTTGGTGAACTCCTTTTTCTCCGTCATCAGGCGATAAGCCTCGCGTACGCGTAGCATGCTCATTGCGTTGTCGAGGGTATCGCGGTACAGCACGATGCGCCCGTGTGGAGAATGGGTCAGTTGACGAACAATTGACTTCCAGTCGTCGTTAATATCAATGCCGACGATTTCGTTGCGGGGAACCATGATGTCGTCAACGCTGACTTTTTCCAGGTCCAGCACGGATAGCAGCATGTCCTGGTTACGGCGGGAGATTTGCGATCGCGATTCATTAACAATGGTACGTAATTCATCTTTACTTAATGCGCCACTGATAACGATGTCGGTTTTGATGCCCATCATGCGCATCAGGACTCGGGTGATAGTGTTGAGCAGCCACACCAGCGGCATCATCAGTATTTGCAGAGGGGCTAGCAGGAAACTGCTTGGATAGGCGACCTTCTCCGGATAAAGCGCAGCAATTGTTTTTGGTAGCACCTCGGCAAACACCAGCACCACAAAGGTCAGGACACCAGTGGCAATCGCGACGCCGACGTCACCATACAGGCGCATACCAACAATGGTGCCCAGCGCCGAGGCAAGGATATTGACGAGGTTATTGCCAATAAGCACCAGGCTGATTAAACGATCGGGTTTGCGTAGCAGCTTTTCGACGCGTTTTGCCTGGCGGTTGCCTTGTTTTGCCATATGGCGCAGACGATAGCGGTTTAGCGTCATCATGCCGGTTTCTGAACCGGAGAAATAGGCCGAGATAATCACCATAATGATCAGAGTAACGATCAGCGTGGTGGTGGAGATATGTTCCACTTAAGGTTCCTTAAAGACTTAACTCATGAACTGTTGTAATACGCGGCTACCGAAGTAAGCCAGCGTCAGCAGCCCTGCACCAGTCACGTTGAACCAGACGACCCGGCGTCCGCGCCACCCTTCATGATAGTGGCCCCAAAGCAGGACGATATAGACGAACCATGCCACGATTGACAGCACTGCTTTATCAATATTTTCCGCACTGAACAGGTTATGCATGTAGAACAGCCCGGTACACAGCGTCAGAGTTAGCAGAACTACGCCGATCTGGGTGATATGAAACATTTTACGCTCAATGCTCATGAGTGGCGGCATTTCGCTGCTAAAGGCCAGTCGTTTATTTTTTAATTGATAGTCAATCCACGCCAACTGTAGTGCGTAAAGGGCTGCGATAATTAGCGTAGCATAGGAGAAAAGCGACAGGCCGATATGCACCAACATACCCGGCGTGGTCTCCAGATGCGTGATGTACTCGTTCGGCATAAAGGTGGCGAAAGCGAGGTTGATCAACGCGAAGGTGTAGACGATAGGCAGCAATAACCAACCGCGATTACGTGACGCAACAATGGTCATTACCGTGCAAATCATCAGGCTAACCAGCGATCCCACGTTTAATAAACTGAGGTTTTGCCCGCTTTCGCCGCCGGGGAAAATGCGTGACTCCAACGCAAAGGCGTGACAAATCAACGCAATAGTTGCGGAAAGAATCGCCATCCGCCGCCAACTGCTATTTTTTTGCAGCAGTCCAGGGACGATCAGCGCGAGGCTGATGGAATAGGCGACAAGGGCGAGTAGAGCAAAAACAGGCATATGGGCGTCGACTGTTGACTAAATAGTAAAGAGAAGCAGTATAACGTCACGTGACTCAGGCTCCAACCGTTGCAGCACATTCGCGTTTATGTCGTGTTATACTGCGGCAATTCCATTTTTTTGTGTCGCTGCGGCGACCGACCGTTTCCACCTCAGGCGAGAGACAATGTTTGATAATTTAACCGATCGTTTGTCGCGTACGCTGCGCAACATTAGCGGCCGCGGACGCCTTACCGAAGACAATATTAAAGATACCCTGCGCGAAGTGCGCATGGCGCTGCTGGAGGCGGACGTCGCTCTGCCTGTGGTCCGTGACTTTATCAGCCGTGTAAAAGAAAGTGCGGTAGGCCATGAAGTTAACAAAAGCCTGACCCCAGGCCAGGAATTCGTCAAAATCGTGCGCAACGAGCTGGTTGCGGCGATGGGCGAAGAGAACCAGGCGTTGGATTTAGCCGCGCAGCCCCCAGCCGTTGTGCTGATGGCGGGCCTGCAAGGTGCAGGTAAAACGACCAGCGTGGCTAAGCTGGGTAAATTCCTGCGTGAGAAGCACAAGAAGAAAGTGCTGGTTGTCTCTGCGGACGTTTATCGTCCGGCGGCGATCAAACAGCTGGAAACGCTGGCTGAGCAGGTTAGCGTCGATTTCTTCCCGTCTGATGTTGGTCAGAAACCTGTTGATATTGTTAACGCTGCGCTGAAAGAAGCGAAGCTGAAGTTCTACGACGTGCTGCTGGTGGATACCGCCGGCCGTCTGCACGTCGATGAAGCGATGATGGATGAGATCAAACAGGTCCATGCCTCGCTTAACCCGGTAGAAACCCTGTTCGTTGTCGATGCGATGACTGGTCAGGATGCGGCGAATACGGCGAAGGCGTTTAACGAAGCGCTGCCGTTGACTGGGGTCGTGCTGACCAAAGTGGACGGCGACGCCCGCGGTGGTGCAGCGCTGTCGATTCGTCATATCACCGGCAAGCCGATTAAATTCCTCGGCGTCGGTGAGAAAACCGAAGCGCTGGAGCCGTTCCATCCGGACCGTATTGCTTCGCGTATCCTGGGTATGGGCGACGTGCTGTCGCTGATCGAAGATATCGAAAGTAAAGTCGACCGCGCGCAGGCTGAGAAGCTGGCCTCCAAGCTGAAAAAAGGCGATGGTTTTGACCTGACTGACTTCCTTGAACAGCTGCGTCAGATGAAAAACATGGGCGGTATGGCCAGCCTGATGGGCAAACTGCCGGGCATGGGGCAGATCCCGGATAACGTCAAATCACAGATGGATGACAAGGTGCTGGTGCGTATGGAAGCGATCATCAATTCGATGACGCTGAAAGAGCGTGCTAAACCAGAAATTATCAAAGGTTCACGCAAGCGCCGTATCGCCGCAGGTTGCGGAATGCAGGTGCAAGATGTGAACCGTTTGCTCAAACAGTTTGACGATATGCAGCGCATGATGAAGAAGATGAAGTCGAAAGGCGGCATGATGAAGATGATGCGGGGCATGAAGGGGATGATGCCGCCAGGATTCCCTGGCCGCTGAAAACAAGGGTATAAGGCTATCTTGTTTGCCATTTTAGCTCCGGGGTGTGCTCGAAATGCTCACGTACTACGTTTACGCTCCGCTTTCTGCGCGCACGCCGGAACTAAACTAGCTGCACCGATATACGCCTTCTATCCCTTGTTTAATGCTCAGTACCAAGATGCTGATTGCAATTTCCCCAGAAATCAGTAAAATTTTCGGGCTTTTAATATGACACCGGGCTCCGTTCCTCGATGGGGCCCGGTGTTTTATTCACACAAGAGGATGTTATGGTTACTATTCGTTTAGCACGTCACGGCGCAAAAAAGCGTCCGTTCTACCAGGTTGTTGTTACCGACAGCCGTAATGCACGCAACGGTCGCTTCATTGAGCGCGTTGGTTTCTTCAACCCGATCGCTTCTGCGAACGAAGAAGAAACGCGTCTGGATCTGGATCGTATCGCTCACTGGGTTGGCCTGGGCGCTACTGTTTCCGATCGCGTTGCAACGCTTATCAAAGCAGCAAACAAAGCAGCTTAATCTGTCACGGTGGTCATGATGAGCAAGCAACACACCGCACAAGCACCTGTTGATCCGATTGTATTGGGCAAGATGGGTTCTTCCTACGGTATCCGTGGTTGGCTCAGAGTGTTTTCCTCCACCGAAGACGCCGAAAGCATTTTTGACTATCAGCCCTGGTTAATCCAGAGAGCGGGTCAGTGGCAGGTCGTTGAGCTGGAAAGCTGGCGCCACCATAATCAGGATATCGTCATCAAGCTGAAAGGCATTGACGATCGCGATACTGCGAATCTATTGACCAATTGCGAAATTGTTGTGGATTCTTCGCAGTTGCCTGCGCTTGAAGAGGGTGATTATTACTGGAAAGACCTTATGGGTTGCCAGGTAGTAACCACTGAAGGCTATGGCCTCGGTAAAGTCATCGACATGATGGAAACCGGGTCTAATGACGTTCTCGTCATCAAGGCAAACCTGAAAGATGCATTTGGTATCAAGGAGCGGTTGGTTCCGTTCCTCGATGGGCAGGTTATCAAGAAAGTCGATCTCACTACTCGTACAATCGAAGTAGATTGGGATCCTGGTTTTTAAATTCTCCGGATAAACGGTAAATAAACGGCACTATGGGGATTGGCTTGTGTTTATAGGTATCGTTAGCCTGTTTCCTGAAATGTTCCGCGCAATTACCGATTACGGGGTGACTGGCCGGGCAGTAAAAAATGGCCTGCTGAACATCCAGAGCTGGAGTCCTCGTGACTTCGCGCATGACCGGCACCGTACCGTGGACGATCGTCCTTACGGCGGCGGACCGGGGATGTTAATGATGGTGCAACCTTTACGGGATGCCATTCATGCAGCAAAAGCCGCGGCAGGTGAAGGCGCAAAGGTGATTTATCTGTCACCTCAGGGACGCAAGCTTGATCAAGCTGGCGTCAGCGAACTGGCAACGAATCAGAAACTGATTTTGGTGTGTGGTCGCTATGAAGGCGTAGATGAGCGCGTAATCCAAACCGAAATTGACGAAGAATGGTCAATCGGCGATTACGTTCTTAGCGGTGGTGAGCTACCAGCAATGACGCTGATTGACTCTGTTTCCCGGTTTATTCCGGGAGTTCTGGGTCATGAGGCTTCGGCGACGGAAGATTCCTTTGCTGATGGATTACTGGATTGCCCACACTATACCCGTCCTGAAGTGTTAGAAGAGATGGAAGTACCGTCAGTATTGCTGTCGGGAAACCATGCTGAGATACGTCGCTGGCGTCTGAAGCAGTCGCTGGGCCGGACCTGGCTTAGAAGACCTGAACTTTTGGAAAACCTGGCTCTGACTGAAGAGCAAGCAAGGTTGCTGGCGGAGTTCAAAAAGGAACTCGCACAACAGCAACATAAACATGATGGGCAGGCGTAAGCCCCCAATATCAGTTTACCCAGGATAAGAGATTAAATTATGAGCAACATTATTAAGCAACTTGAACAAGAACAGATGAAGCAGGACGTACCTTCCTTCCGTCCGGGTGATACCGTGGAAGTGAAAGTATGGGTTGTTGAAGGTTCCAAAAAACGTCTGCAGGCATTCGAGGGCGTGGTTATCGCTATTCGTAACCGCGGTCTGCACTCTGCATTCACTGTTCGTAAAATTTCCAACGGCGAAGGCGTTGAGCGTGTTTTCCAGACTCACTCTCCGGTAGTTGACAGCATCTCTGTCAAACGTCGTGGTGCTGTGCGTAAAGCTAAACTGTACTACCTGCGTGAGCGTACCGGTAAGTCTGCTCGTATCAAAGAGCGTCTTAACTAAGATTCGCTTTCGCGACATCCTGAATGAAAGGGCTGGCCTGATGGGCTGGCCCTTTTTTTATCTTCATTTTAACCATTTTGTTGTGAATCATTTACAATGTCGCTCTCATCTGGAGGGGCGGTGGTCAGCAATATTTTTCATCAATCAGCATCTCAAGGGCGGGCCACATGGCTGGCGCTGTTTGCGATCCTGCTGATCGTGGTGGCCCCGCTGATTTCAATCTCCCTGCCAAAAGATCCGATGAGCGGTATGCATCATACGATGATGGACATGCCGCATGACATGTCATCATCTGAAATGACCATGATACAGAGTGATGCGACTGTCATACAGACGTCACACCACATGCCAGCCGATCATGCGGAGGCCTGCGGTTACTGTGTGCTGTTGGCTCATGTGCCGGGCTTAATCTTCGCGCTGATGCTGCTGGTCAGCTTGATGCTTCGGCGTCAGCGAGCTCCTGTAGCCCGAAGGGTACTGAAATACTGTTATGACTTTCACTGGCTTTATCCTCACACTCGCGCACCTCCCCACCAGTCTGCTTCTCCCTTTGCATAAAAAATAAAGTGCGCTCTGCGCAACGTTCTCTTTTGCTTTCGAAAAGGAAAAGTATGACTACCTGCACCTCGCGCGCGGCATGGCTAAACCTGCTGCGTCGTCTTCATTTCTATATCGGATTGTTTATCGGGCCGTTTATTTTTGTCGCTGCCCTGACCGGTACGCTGTATGTCGCTACTCCGCAACTGGAAAACTGGCTTTATCAGGATGCGCTTTATGGCACTTTCGATGGGGAAAAACAGCCACTTAGTGCACAAATTATGGTAGCGAAAGAGGCTACCCAGGGAAATCTCCATCTACAGGCTGTTCGTCCTGCGATAAGCGCGGGAGAGACAACCCGAGTGATGTTCGCCGATCCTAATCTTGGCGAGTCTGAAACGCGGGCAATTTTTGTTGATCCGGTAACCTTGCGGGTGAGAGGCGATATGGCGGTTTATGGTACCAGCGGTATATTGCCCCTGCGTCAGTGGATTGATTATGCCCATCGCTCACTGCTCTTGGGTAACGCTGGACGACTGTACAGCGAACTGGCGGCTTCCTGGATGTGGGTTGCCGCTCTTGGAGGGATTGCGCTGTGGTCGATGACCCGCCCGCGTCGTCGGATTAACAATAAGCTGCAGAATAGCCGACGCCTGCATGTTTCCCTTGGATGGGCGCTGCTGATTGGCATGCTGCTGTTCTCTGCGACTGGTTTAACCTGGTCGCAATGGGCCGGTGGTAATGTTGATAAGATACGCTCCGCTTTTGGTTGGCTGACGCCGCAGGTGAATACGCAGTTGCAAAGTGCAGTTCCAGCAGTTCACGATCCGCATGCAGAACACCATATGGAGGATATGGCTATGGGGGGGATGGCATCGTCCCTGGACGTAGAGGATTTTGACAAGGTTCTGCTGGTTGCTCACGCGGCGGGTCTGGATGCCAGCAAGCTGGAGATTCGCCCGCCGTCGGGTTCCGGGCGTGCGTGGACGGTAAATGAAATCGACAGGAGCTGGCCTACACAGGTTGATGCTGTAGCGATCGACGGTTCAAATATGCAGATCGTAGATCGTACTCATTTTTCTGACTTTCCATTAATGGCGAAGCTAACCCGCTGGGGCGTTGATTTTCATATGGGGATTCTGTTTGGTCTCGTAAATCAGCTGCTACTTATCGCCTTCGGTACTGCACTCTGCGTGATGATAGTGGTGGGGTACCGTTTGTGGTGGATCCGCCGTCCGGTGCATGCGGGGTTTAACCCGGCCGATACGCTAATACAGGCGTGGTTTGGTTTAGCATGGCCCGCTCGTATGGTTACTACCATTATTGCGGCGTTGTTAGGGTTGGCACTGCCGCTAATGGGGATCAGCCTCGCTGTATGTCTCGCCGTTGATTACCTGCGCTGGCGCGTAGCAACGGCGATGATAAGGGCTAAATCAGTCGAGTAGATTGTTTAAGGCGTGCTGATGACGACCGTGACGCGGCGGTTTTCAGCACGTCCTTTTGCAGTATCGTTACTGGCTATCGGGTATTTTTTACCTAATCCGCGGGTTGTTAAATTAGTGCGCGGGATATTGGCACCTTCGGCCCATGCATCTGCCACGCTGTTAGCGCGCTTAAGCGATAACATTTCGTTGTAGCTGTCTTCGCCATAATTATCAGTGTGACCTTCCAGGCGACTGTGCGTAATACCGGTCGTAGCCAGACGTGAAGCCATAGTATGGATTTGCTGTTTACTATCGGCGCGCAGATGGTAGTCGTTTTTGTCAAATAAGATGGTGTCAGATAATCCTAATGACCAGTCGCCGTTAGTTTCAGTGAAGCCATATGATTTCATTGCTGTAATTTGTTCCGCAGAAAATTTCCCTTGTGGGGCCTGGCAGCCGGTGAGAAAAAGCGCGGCCAGTAAGGCAGGAGCAAAATATTTTCTGATCATCGTGATTCCTTTTATTTTTGCGTGTGCTGTAAGCGCCGGTGTTTCATCCGATACATATTTTGATCGGCAAGCTCTTGCAGATTTTCCGCTGAGGCATGTTCCCAGGTTAAAGCATAACCCATACTCAGTGACAGCCTGGCGGTGTGGCCGTTATGTAGATTAAACGGCTGGAGAAACTGTTCGGATAACGAATGGCAGAGCGCCTGGACTTCAGCCTCTGTACGAACATTACGTAGCAAAATGGCAAATTCATCGCCGCCCAGGCGCCATGCCTGGTGCTGTTTACCAACAAAAGTCATAAGACGACTGGCGACTTCGATTAATACTTTGTCGCCTGCGGCATGACCCCAATTATCGTTAATGTATTTGAAGTTATCGCCATCGAGAAACAACAACGCTGAACTACTGTGTACGGTTTCGTCTTTCATTAACTCATTAATGACATTGCGAAAAGCGGCTCTGTTAGCGAGTCCGGTCAACGGATCGTGCAGTGAACTGCGCAGGAGCTGGGCATTTTTGGCCTGAAGCTGCTGCCGCCAGTCCTCCATTTCTCCCAGTAGACTGTTAAAGTCCTGGGCAAACAGGTGAAACTCTTCGATATGTTCTTCGGGAACCCGGCGAGAAAAATGACGGTTTTTCCGAATGTCGTGTACCACGTCGGTAATGCTCTGTAGCGCGGTCACAATCCCGCGGTGTAGAGAGTGAGTAAGTAGTAAAGCAATGCATGAGGCCAGAAAAATACTCCCGGTCAGCACAATAATCGAGACGCCGAGAAAGTGGCTTATTAGTTTGTCCAGAGCTGTCAGACGAAGTTCGCCTATTATTTTCCCCTGGTGCCAGATAGGTTGCACCGTTGGTTCCGGGAACAGCCATTTACTAATAACGCCGCTGATTTTTTCCTGGTTGACCAGATGATTGTTATGCCATGCCGCAAAGTGTTTTTGTTGGTTATCCAGCACGACTGCTTTGGAAAATTGCCCCTGTCTTCCTAGCGTTGCGAGCGTATCTTCGGCTGCTGAGCTATCACCAAAAACAAGCGCGGCCTCCAGGCTACGTCCCATGGTGGCGGCGGTAAGTTCCAGATTTTTTTGCGCATATTGCTTGAGCGTAAATATGGAGGCTGTGCTGAGCAACAGCCAGACTAAGGTCATGGAGATAACCACGCTTATCATGCTGATACGGCGTAGTGCTTTTTTAAATGTGGGGCGCGGAGCCTGAGAAAGATCCTTATTCATGTGATTTCTTCCGGGCAAGCATCAGTACGTCTGGATTGACCCGCACGCCGCTATGCGTCAGGACATCCAGATTTACGGAAAATCTTACTCTCTCGTCATTTATAAGCAGACAAAAAGCGCTACCAATAGAACAATCAGGATTCTGTTCTGCGATAAGTAATAAGGGGCGGGATCTATATTTGGTTGTAAATTCAGACTGCTCGGTGGGTGATTCACTACCAAAATAAAAACCATCGCAGGTCGTTTGTAAGGCTTCCTCTATATCACGCACAACAATTGGCTGATAGGGCAAAGATTCCGGAGTTTCTTCAGCCAGGCTGCGGATATAACGTGATGTCGAAAAAATGCATAACCTGGGTGGGCCAGATAACTTAGGCCAACGTGTATAAGTCACAATTCCTGAAACGATTGCGCGAACATTTTCAGGAGGTCCGGAGGCAACAGCGGAGATACCCACGATCGATAATACTAAAGTCAAAAAGAGACGGTGAAGAACTGTCATTGCGGATCCGTCAGGTTGTCATAGCGTGGGGGATGCAGATCGCTGATACCCGGGCGAAGAATAGCATTATTGGTCAAAATCGTCATTAGCCAGACTTATGGCTTTGAGATAATTCTCACCAGGATTTTTCGTAAAGGAAAAGGATGAACCGAAACGGCAAGTTTGGTTTTTCAGGATTGTAAATTTAAATGTACATCAATGATGAATTTTAGCGCCTTTTAATTTGCGTGTGTAAAGTAAAATTTACGGAATATGGATTGAAATCTTTACTTTGTATGGTATCGTTACGTCATCCTCGTTGAGGAAATAACTATCGCAAACGAGCTATACAGGATCGCAATCATGCAAAAAGACGCGCTGAACAACGTACACATTACCGACGAACATGTTTTGATCACCCCGGATCAGTTGAAGGCTGAATTCCCGCTGAGCGTTGAGCAGGAAGCGCAAATTGCGCAGTCTCGTCAGACTATTTCCGACATTATTGCCGGACGCGATCCGCGTCTGTTAGTGGTGTGTGGTCCTTGCTCAATTCACGATCCAGAAGCTGCGATTGAATATGCTCACCGTTTTAAAGCCCTTGCCGCAGAGGTCAGCGATAGCCTCTATCTGGTAATGCGCGTCTATTTTGAAAAACCTCGTACCACCGTCGGCTGGAAAGGGCTGATTAACGATCCGCATATGGATGGTTCGTTTGATGTTGAAGGTGGTCTGAAGATTGCGCGCCATCTGCTGGTTGAACTGGTGAATATGGGGCTGCCGTTAGCAACGGAAGCGCTGGATCCAAATAGTCCTCAGTACCTCGGCGATCTGTTTAGCTGGTCTGCTATTGGTGCGCGTACCACCGAGTCTCAGACTCACCGCGAGATGGCCTCTGGTTTGTCTATGCCGGTGGGTTTTAAAAATGGCACCGACGGGAGCCTGGCGACGGCAATTAACGCCATGCGCGCTGCAGCTATGCCGCACCGTTTTGTCGGTATCAACCAGGCGGGGCAGGTTTGCCTGTTGCAAACTCAGGGCAACCCGAATGGTCATGTGATTCTGCGCGGCGGCAAAACATCGAACTACGGTCCGGAAGATGTTGAGAAATGTGAAAAAGAGATGACTCAGGCGGGACTGAAACCGTCGCTGATGGTAGATTGCAGTCATGGGAATTCCAATAAAGACTTCCGTCGCCAGCCTACGGTTGCAGAATCCGTTGTTGCGCAAATCAAAGATGGCAATCGTTCCATAATTGGCCTGATGATTGAGAGTAATATTCATGAAGGTAACCAGTCATCTGAGCAGCCGCGTTGCGATATGAAATACGGTGTATCAGTGACCGATGCCTGCATCAGTTGGGAAACCACTGACGCGTTGCTCCGCGAGCTTGATAGGGATCTGCGCAGCCATCTGGCGGCCCGTGTAGTGTAAGAGGATTGTATGGTTGCTGAACTGACCGCGTTACGCGATCAAATTGATGAAGTCGATAAGGCGTTGCTGGAGCTTCTGGCACGCCGTCTGGAATTGGTTGCTGAAGTCGGTGAAGTTAAAAGCCAATATGGGCTGCCGATTTATGTTCCTGAGCGTGAGTCGGCAATGCTGGCCTCCCGGCGTGAAGAGGCCGCAGCGCTTGGTGTTCCTCCAGACCTTATCGAAGATGTACTGCGTCGCGTGATGCGCGAGTCTTACTCCAGCGAGAACGACAAAGGTTTTAAAACGCTGTACCCGAACCTGCGTCCGGTTGTTATTGTCGGTGGCGGTGGGCAGATGGGACGTCTTTTTGAGAAGATGCTGACGCTTTCCGGCTATCAGGTTCGTATCCTGGAGAAAGATGACTGGTCACGGGCGGAGGAGATGGTTGCTGATGCGGGTATGGTCATCGTCAGCGTGCCAATTCACACGACTGTGGCAACGATTGCACAGCTGCCGCCGCTGCCAGAGGACTGCATCCTGGTCGATCTGGCATCGATCAAAGCCGAACCGTTGCAGGCGATGTTAGCCGCGCATAAAGGGCCAGTGTTGGGTCTGCATCCAATGTTCGGTCCGGATAGCGGTAGCCTGGCGAAACAGGTAGTGGTGTACTGCGATGGTAGCCAGCCAGAAGCCTACCAGTGGTTCCTGGAGCAAATTCAGGTCTGGGGTGCGCGACTGCACCGCATTAGCGCTGTCGAACATGACCAGAATATGGCCTTTATTCAGGCGCTGCGCCACTTTGCGACTTTCGCTTATGGGCTTCACCTGGCCGAAGAGAATGTACGCCTTGAGCAATTGCTGGCACTATCGTCACCTATCTATCGCCTGGAGTTGGCGATGGTTGGTCGACTGTTTGCTCAGGATCCGCAGCTTTATGCTGATATTATTATGTCCTCAGAAAATAATCTGGCGCTGATCAAACGCTATTACCAGCGTTTTGGTGAAGCGATTAACCTGCTGGAGCAGGGGGATAAACAGGCATTTATCGATAGTTTCCGTAAGATTGAGCACTGGTTTGGTGACTACGCTCAGCGCTTCCAGAGCGAAAGCCGGACGTTGCTGCGGCAGGCAAATGATAATCGGCAGTAGGTCGTAAAACACGTATACAATAAAAGCCAGAGGGGTTATCCACTGGCTTTTTTTATAGGGATGAGAACGATGGCTGAACCACAACCGCTGTTTGATTACGCAGGACATTTGCCGGAATGTCCGACCTGGAGCGAGGCCGAACAGGTGTTGTACTGGGCCGATATTATGGAGTGTGAGATTCACCGCTACGATGTGCAGAACGGTGAACATCTGGTGCTGCAATTTCCCGAAGAGGTGGGTTGTTTTTCGCTGCGGGAGAAGGGCGGTTTCATTGTCGCTTTACGTAGCGCCATCTGGCTTACTGATGCTCACGGCCTACTGCAGCGAAAAGTGTGCGATAACCCTGGTAATCCGCAGTTAGCTCGTTTTAATGATGGTGGAACCGATCGCGATGGTCGCTTTTACGCGGGGACCTTTTGGGGGCCAGGTGACTTTAACGGTGCGCTTTTGATGCGTATTGATAACTATCTCTCTCCGCAGGTTATTCAGTGCGATATCCACGGCGCCAACGGCCTGGCATTTAGCGAAGATAAGTGCTGGATGTATACTTCGGATACGCCAAATGCAGTTATTTATCGTACGCCGCTGGATGAACAGGGTGAGCCGGGTAAGCGCGAGATCTTTCGTCGCTTTCAATCGGGGGAAGGGATCCCGGATGGTGCTGCTGTTGATATTGAAGGATGCTACTGGAGTGCAATGTTTGACGGCTGGCGTATTGCACGCTTTTCACCAGCGGGTGAGCAGTTGGAAGAATATTGTTTACCAGTTCGTTGCCCGACGATGGTCTGTTTTGGCGGTGCGGATATGAAGACTCTCTACATCACTACCACGCGGGAGAATATGGATTCCGATGAAGTGGCGAAGTATCCGCTCTCCGGTGCGATCTTCACCCTGCCGGTAGCGGTGGCAGGGATGAAGAAATTGCCATTTATCGAGCGTTAAACTGGATCGACCGGCACCACGTTTTCGCTGGGGTAGCAGCCCAGCACTTTCATCGAACGGGTAATCTCGGCCAGCTCTTTCAGTGCCTTACGCATGGACAGTGATTCCAGATTGGCCTGGATATCCAGATAAAACATCTCTTCCCACGGATTGCCATGAATTGGGCGCGATTCCAGCTTAGTCATGATCAGATTGTGGTTGCGCAGTACCAGTAGCGCCTCCACCAGGGCACCAGCTTGTTGGCCGGTGGCCATCAGCAAGGTTGTTTTCGCCGGAACCTGATCGGAAACGTTTACCGCTTTGCGGGCTAAAATCAGGAAACGGGTGATGTTTTGCGTCTGGTTAGCCAGGCAGTGTTCCAGAACCTGTAAACCATGCAGAGCGCCGCCCGCTTCGCTACCCAATGCGGCAACAGTCGGTGAGTTAGCCTGTGCCACTTTTTCCATTGCTGAGGACGTGCTGTCAGTATATTCAATGTTCCAGTGCGGATAGCGGCTAAGATACTGACTGCACTGCTGGAACGGCTGCGGGTGACTGTAGACGGTTGTAATTTGCTGCGCATCGGTTGATGTCGACACCAGCACGCAGTGATCGATAGGCAGAGTCAGCTCGCCAACGATAGACAAGCTAGTGTGCTGCAGAAGGTCGTAAACATCATTGATACCGCCGGAGCTGGTATTTTCAATCGGGACGACGGCATAGTCAGCCTGGCCGGTTTCCACCTGCTCAAAGATATCGGCGAATTTAGCGCAACCACTTTCGATAAACTGTTCGAAGTGGCGGGCGGCATACTGACGAGAAGCAAGGTGCGAGTATGAGCCTTTAGGCCCGAGAAACGCCACGCGCGCGGAGTGCGGGTTGATTTTATTCAGGTGCTGCTGCAATAGCGTTTGCTGAGTGAGGACCGAGTCTTCAATGATCAACTGGAACAGTCGCGTAATGTAATGAGCATCAAGATGGTGGTTCTTCCCTATTGTCATCAGGCGTTCCAGCAAGTCGCGCTCACGGTCGATATCGCGTACCGGACGATGTGATGCCAGCTTGGCTTTTCCGACCTCCACGGCCAGGCCGCGGCGCTCCGCCAGCAGCGCAAGCAGTTTCTCATCCAGAGCGCTTATCTTATCGCGTAGGGCCAGTAATGGGTTTTCCTCGGTCATATGTGTTGCCTTTCTTGTTATTGATTATCAATAAAAAAGGCCTCCCGTTTGGGAGGCCTTGTAGTTCGTCTTCGCATTCTTTATCACACGACGAATTGCCTCCCATTCAGGGGAAGGTAAAAAAGAATGCGAAGAAGAACGGGATCAGTTTCACGATGAATTCCTTGAGTTAGTGGGGATTACAGTACCTGTACTGTTTTCATTCTGTCAATAAAAAACGCGCCCGAAGGCGCGTGGCATGACACAAGCTTAAGTTAAGGATTACTCTTCTTCTTCCACAAAGCCTGCCTCTTTCACCGATGTTGCGGCGCGGCGGGCTTCCCCTTTGTGTTGCACTTTGTTCAGCTGCCGTTCCAGCTTGTTGATCAATTCGTTGATTGCGGCATACATATCTTCGTGCCGTGCGCTGGCAACTAAGTGGCCATTTGGCGTATTGATAGTTGCATCAGCGACAAAACCCTGCGGCTCCTTAGAGAGGATAATGTGCGGGTTAATTAAGTGAGTTTGCCATTTTTCCAATTTGGCGAGACGGTCTGCGACGTGCTGGCGAATTGCCGGAGTAATTTCCATTTGTTTACTGGTAATGTTCATTGTCATAAATTTTACCTCTTGTCTTTCCCGTCTTGGTGAATTCAGCATACCTCGCCCAATGTCAAAATACGTGATTTAAATCACATTTTATTGTCACTTTTTGTCAACAAATTCATTTTGTGAGGCAGGACAGGAACAGATGAGATTTTACTTGTCGAATGGAAGAAAGAGAGCCATATTTGATGAGTTAACCCGGCGCTAAACCGCTTCAGCTAAGGGTCTTCAATGAATAAAAAAACGGCAGCCATTTTGACTGCCGTTTTGCTTATCTAAAGGCGATCAGGTGTTTTTGCTGTTTGCCGCAATGATTTTCGCGACCTTGTCAGCCTGAGCACTCATTTGCATTTGGCGGTAAGCGTTTTCCATCTTCGGCAGTGCATCGCGAGTGGCCTGAGTATCTGGATAGTTACGCAGCATGCCATCTACGCGGTTCACAACGGCAACCCACGCTCCGCGATCGGTGTAATAATCAACAACCGACAGTTCATACTTCGCCAGACGATCCTTCAGGAACACCATACGTTTGTAGGCATCGGTTGAGTACTGGCTGTTCGGGTAACCACGAACCAGCTTGGAGAAGTCGGTAAAGGCATTGCGTGCATGTTGCGGATCGCGGTCGGAGCGATCGACACCGAAGAAACCTTGCAGCGCACTGTCATCCAACGCCATATTTGTCAGACCACGCATATAAATGACGTAATCAATGTTAGGATGCGTAGGGTTCAGGCGCACAAAGCGATCGATGGCTGCTTGAGCCAGCGGAAGGTCCGCGTTTTTGTAGTACGCATAAATTAGATCCAACTGTACCTGTTGGGAATAGGGGCCGAAGGGATAACGGTTATCCAACGCTTCCAGTTGCGTTATTGCCTGTTTCCAGTTACCGTCCTGCAGCTTTTGCTGAGCGGTTGCGTAGATCTCATTCGGCGGGTTATCGGGCACCTCTTCCTTTGAGCCAGAGCAACCCACCAAAGCCAGGCTCAGTGTGGCTGCTGCCACCAGGTATTTCATGCGCGTCATGACGTTTTGACTTCCTCAAAATGTTTATGCGGGAGAATCTCTGTTCCTGCTCCCGATTAAGACCAGCTACAATAGCACACTATATTAAACGGCAAAGCCGTAAAACCCAACGTTAAACGAAGAAGCTGTATATGGCACAACGAGTACAACTCAACGCAACGGTGACCGAAAAACAACTCGGTCAACGCTTAGATCAGGCTTTGGCCGAATTGTTCCCGGATTATTCGCGTTCACGCATAAAAGAATGGATCCTCAACCAGAGAGTGCTGGTAAACGGCAATGTTAGCGACAAGCCGAAAGAGAAGGTGCTGGGGGGAGAGACGATTTCTGTCGATGTTGAAATCGAAGAAGAAGTCCGTTTTCAACCGCAGGATATTCCGCTCAATATCGTTTATGAAGATGATGACATCCTCGTAATTAACAAACCGCGCGGTTTAGTTGTACACCCCGGCGCGGGCAATCCTGACGGTACTGTGCTGAATGCGCTGCTGCATCACTATCCGCTCATCGCCAATGTACCGCGTGCGGGTATCGTGCACCGTCTGGATAAAGACACCACCGGTTTGATGGTGGTGGCGAAAACTATCCCGGCGCAAACCCGACTAGTGGAATCTCTGCAACTGCGTGAAATCACCCGTGAGTATGAAGCGGTAGCGATTGGTCACATGACGGCTGGGGGAATGGTTGAAGAACCGATCAGTCGCCATCCTACCAAACGTACGCATATGGCGGTGCACCCAATGGGGAAACCGGCGGTGACGCATTATCGCATAATGGAGCATTTCCGCATTCATACTCGTCTGCGTTTGCGCCTGGAAACCGGCCGTACGCACCAGATTCGTGTGCACATGGCGCATATCACCCATCCGCTGGTGGGCGATCAGGTTTACGGTGGTCGCCCGCGTCCGCCGAAAGGGGCTTCGGAAGAGTTCATTTCAGCGCTGCGTAAGTTCGATCGCCAGGCTCTGCATGCCACTATGCTGCGTTTATACCATCCGGTTAGCGGCATTGAGATGGAATGGCACGCGCCGATTCCGCAAGATATGGTTGATTTGATTGATGCCATGCGTGCTGATTTTGAAGACCATAAGGACGATATCGACTGGTTATGACTAAATTGATTGTTCCGCAATGGGCTGCACCAGAAGGCGTGGCTGCCTGTAGTTCAACTCGTATTGGTGGGGTGAGTCAGTTTCCTTATGATTCACTCAACCTTGGCGCTCATTGTGGCGACAATCTACAGCACGTAGAAGAGAATCGTCGGCGGATGTTTGCCGCAGGCGGCCTGCCGTCATATCCGGTGTGGCTGGAGCAAGTTCACGGCACGGCGGTACTAAAACTTGACGGCGGGCCGTATGAATCAAAACGCGCGGATGCTTCGTACTGCAATGTGCCAGGTACGGTATGTGCGGTAATGACAGCTGACTGCCTGCCGGTGCTTTTTTGTAACCGCGCAGGCACTGAGGTCGCGGCTGCTCATGCCGGCTGGCGTGGGCTATGCGAAGGCGTACTGGAAGAAACGGTCTCCTGTTTTGCCGATCAACCAGAAAATATCATGGCCTGGCTTGGCCCGGCTATTGGGCCGGAAGCATTTGAGGTTGGTGCGGAAGTACGTGAAGCCTTTATGGAAAAGGATGCCCAAGCGGAGAGCGCATTTCGTCCTACGGGCGAGAAATACCTCGCTAACATCTATCAACTAGCTCGTCAGCGCCTGGCGAACGCCGGCGTGGAGCTGGTTTTCGGTGGCGACCGCTGTACTCTAAGTGAAAAGGATGATTTTTTCTCTTATCGTCGCGACAAGGCGACAGGGCGTATGGCAAGTTTCATCTGGCTGATATAACCTGCCGGACTAAGACGATCCAGAAGGCAGACTTATTTTTTTGCATAGTTCAGGTCTTTAACCTTGAATAATTGAGGGATGACCTCATTTAATCTCCAGTAGCAAATTTGACCTGTTATGGGAGGAGTTATGCGTCTGGATCGTCTTACCAATAAATTCCAGCTTGCTCTTGCCGATGCCCAGTCGCTTGCACTTGGGCACGACAACCAATTCATCGAACCTCTTCATTTAATGAGCGCCTTGCTGAATCAGGAAGGGGGATCGGTACGTCCTTTATTAACTTCAGCTGGCATCAATGCTGGAGAGTTACGCACCAATATTGAACAAGCACTGAGCCGTTTACCCCAGGTGGAAGGTACCGGTGGTGATGTTCAACCATCACAGGATTTGGTGCGTATTCTGAACCTTTGCGACAAGCTGGCGCAAAAGAGAAAGGACAACTTTATTTCGTCAGAACTGTTCGTTCTGGCGGCGCTTGAATCACGCGGTACGCTGACCGACCTTTTGAAATCCGCCGGAGCAACAACCGCCAATGTGAGTCAGGCGATTGAACAAATGCGTGGAGGTGAAAGCGTGAACGATCAGGGTGCCGAAGACCAACGTCAGGCATTGAAAAAATTTACCGTCGATCTGACCGAGCGTGCCGAGCAGGGGAAGCTTGACCCGGTGATCGGCCGTGATGAAGAGATTCGCCGTACTATTCAGGTACTGCAGCGTCGTACCAAAAACAACCCTGTGCTCATTGGTGAACCAGGCGTCGGTAAAACGGCCATTGTTGAAGGACTGGCGCAGCGAATTGTGAATGGTGAGGTTCCGGAAGGCCTGAAAGGCCGTCGGGTACTGTCACTGGACATGGGCTCGCTGGTGGCTGGGGCTAAATATCGTGGCGAGTTTGAAGAGCGTCTAAAAGGTGTGCTTAGCGATCTAGCGAAACAGGAAGGTAACGTTATCCTGTTTATTGACGAGCTGCACACTATGGTGGGGGCTGGTAAGGCTGATGGCGCCATGGATGCCGGGAACATGCTGAAACCGGCACTGGCTCGTGGTGAACTGCACTGCGTAGGCGCCACGACGCTGGACGAATATCGTCAGTACATCGAAAAAGATGCGGCGCTGGAACGTCGTTTCCAGAAGGTGTTCGTTGCTGAACCGACGGTAGAAGATACCATCGCAATTTTGCGTGGCCTTAAAGAACGTTATGAACTGCACCACCACGTTCAGATAACCGATCCGGCGATTGTTGCAGCGGCTACTTTATCGCATCGCTACATCGCTGATCGGCAGTTGCCGGATAAAGCCATCGACTTGATTGATGAAGCGGCATCCAGCATCCGCATGCAGATTGACTCGAAGCCGGAAGAGCTCGATCGCCTCGACCGCCGTATTATCCAGCTCAAGCTGGAGCAGCAGGCGTTGAAGAAAGAGTCGGATGAAGCCAGTATCAAGCGGCTGGATATGCTGAATGAAGAGCTGGCGGATAAAGAGCGTCAATATTCAGTATTAGAAGAAGAGTGGAAGGCTGAAAAAGCGTCACTCTCTGGAACCCAGACGATTAAGGCTGAGCTGGAGCAGGCAAAAATAGCCATTGAACAAGCACGTCGCGTCGGTGATCTGGCACGGATGTCTGAACTGCAATATGGCAAAATTCCTGAGCTGGAAAAACAGCTGGCGGCTGCAACTCAGTCTGAAGGCAAGACCATGCGCCTGTTGCGTAATAAAGTAACGGATGCAGAAATTGCGGAAGTGCTGGCTCGCTGGACCGGCATCCCTGTCGCCAGAATGCTGGAAGGTGAGCGCGAAAAGCTGTTGCGTATGGAACAGGACCTTCACCATCGCGTGATTGGTCAGAATGAGGCGGTTGAAGCGGTATCGAATGCGATTCGTCGTAGCCGTGCTGGCCTGTCCGATCCGAACCGACCGATTGGCTCATTCTTATTCCTTGGACCTACTGGTGTTGGTAAAACGGAACTTTGTAAAGCTCTGGCTAACTTCATGTTTGATAGCGACGATGCGATGGTTCGTATCGATATGTCCGAGTTTATGGAGAAACATTCCGTCTCGCGTTTGGTGGGGGCGCCTCCGGGATATGTCGGTTATGAAGAAGGTGGCTATCTGACTGAAGCGGTTCGCCGTCGTCCTTATTCCGTCATCCTGTTGGATGAAGTGGAAAAAGCGCATCCGGATGTCTTTAACATTCTGTTGCAGGTTCTGGATGATGGTCGTTTGACTGACGGGCAGGGCAGAACAGTCGACTTCCGTAATACGGTCGTCATTATGACTTCTAACCTTGGTTCGGATCTTATTCAGGAACGTTTCGGGGCGTTGGATTATGGCCATATGAAAGACATTGTTCTGGGGGTTGTTAGCCAAAGTTTCCGCCCGGAATTTATCAACCGTATTGATGAAGTCGTTGTATTCCACCCGCTGGGTGAAAAACACATTGCTTCAATTGCGCAGATTCAACTGCAGCGGTTGTACAAACGTCTGGAGGAGCGTGGTTATGAAGTCCGCATATCTGATGATGCGCTGAAGTTACTGAGCGAAAATGGTTACGATCCTGTTTATGGTGCACGTCCACTGAAACGGGCTATCCAGCAACAGATCGAAAACCCGCTGGCACAGCAGATTCTTTCTGGGGAGCTGATTCCAGGGCAAGAAGTGCAATTAATCGTGAAAGACGATCGGATTGTGGCAGTGCAGTAAATCACAAAACAACAAAAACGAGCCCATCGGGCTCGTTTTTGTTTAAAAACCAGACGATAATTTAAGCCGGACAAGGTTTTTGCTCGAAAAATAAACGGGTGGATCTTTTTTTTAAAATTCTCCTTGTCACTTCGGAATTACTCCCTATAATGCGCTCCCACTGACACGGCAGATGTGAATCACTTCACACAAACAGCCGGGTCGGTTGAAGAGAAAAACCTGAAAATAAGGTTGACTCTGAAAGAGGAAAGCGTAATATACGCCACCTCGCAACGGTGAGCGAAAGCCGCGTTGCACTGCTCTTTAACAATTTATCAGACAATCTGTGTGGGCACTCAAAGTGACATGGATTCTTAACGTCGCAAGACGAAAAATGAATACCAAGTCTCTGAGTGAACATACGTAATTCATTACGAAGTTTAATTCACGAGCATCAAACTTAAATTGAAGAGTTTGATCATGGCTCAGATTGAACGCTGGCGGCAGGCCTAACACATGCAAGTCGAACGGTAGCACAGAGAGCTTGCTCTCGGGTGACGAGTGGCGGACGGGTGAGTAATGTCTGGGAAACTGCCTGATGGAGGGGGATAACTACTGGAAACGGTAGCTAATACCGCATAACGTCGCAAGACCAAAGAGGGGGACCTTCGGGCCTCTTGCCATCAGATGTGCCCAGATGGGATTAGCTTGTTGGTGAGGTAACGGCTCACCAAGGCGACGATCCCTAGCTGGTCTGAGAGGATGACCAGCCACACTGGAACTGAGACACGGTCCAGACTCCTACGGGAGGCAGCAGTGGGGAATATTGCACAATGGGCGCAAGCCTGATGCAGCCATGCCGCGTGTATGAAGAAGGCCTTCGGGTTGTAAAGTACTTTCAGCGAGGAGGAAGGGGATGTGGTTAATAACCGCATTCATTGACGTTACTCGCAGAAGAAGCACCGGCTAACTCCGTGCCAGCAGCCGCGGTAATACGGAGGGTGCAAGCGTTAATCGGAATTACTGGGCGTAAAGCGCACGCAGGCGGTCTGTCAAGTCGGATGTGAAATCCCCGGGCTCAACCTGGGAACTGCATTCGAAACTGGCAGGCTAGAGTCTTGTAGAGGGGGGTAGAATTCCAGGTGTAGCGGTGAAATGCGTAGAGATCTGGAGGAATACCGGTGGCGAAGGCGGCCCCCTGGACAAAGACTGACGCTCAGGTGCGAAAGCGTGGGGAGCAAACAGGATTAGATACCCTGGTAGTCCACGCTGTAAACGATGTCGACTTGGAGGTTGTTCCCTTGAGGAGTGGCTTCCGGAGCTAACGCGTTAAGTCGACCGCCTGGGGAGTACGGCCGCAAGGTTAAAACTCAAATGAATTGACGGGGGCCCGCACAAGCGGTGGAGCATGTGGTTTAATTCGATGCAACGCGAAGAACCTTACCTACTCTTGACATCCAGAGAACTTAGCAGAGATGCTTTGGTGCCTTCGGGAACTCTGAGACAGGTGCTGCATGGCTGTCGTCAGCTCGTGTTGTGAAATGTTGGGTTAAGTCCCGCAACGAGCGCAACCCTTATCCTTTGTTGCCAGCGGTCCGGCCGGGAACTCAAAGGAGACTGCCAGTGATAAACTGGAGGAAGGTGGGGATGACGTCAAGTCATCATGGCCCTTACGAGTAGGGCTACACACGTGCTACAATGGCATATACAAAGAGAAGCGACCTCGCGAGAGCAAGCGGACCTCATAAAGTATGTCGTAGTCCGGATCGGAGTCTGCAACTCGACTCCGTGAAGTCGGAATCGCTAGTAATCGTGGATCAGAATGCCACGGTGAATACGTTCCCGGGCCTTGTACACACCGCCCGTCACACCATGGGAGTGGGTTGCAAAAGAAGTAGGTAGCTTAACCTTCGGGAGGGCGCTTACCACTTTGTGATTCATGACTGGGGTGAAGTCGTAACAAGGTAACCGTAGGGGAACCTGCGGTTGGATCACCTCCTTACCTTAAAGAACCTGCCTTTGTAGTGCTCACACAGATTGTCTGATGAATAGTAAATAGCAAGGCGTCTTGCGATTGAGACTTCAGTGTCCCCTTCGTCTAGAGGCCCAGGACACCGCCCTTTCACGGCGGTAACAGGGGTTCGAATCCCCTAGGGGACGCCACTTGCTGGTTTGTGAGTGAAAGTCGCCGACCTCTATATCTCAAAACTAACTCAGTGAGTTACGTTTGAGATATTTGCTCTTTAAAAATCTGGATCAAGCTGAAAATTGAAACGACACACTGTGTCTGTTCTCCGTAAATAAGAACAGAATGACGGTGTGTTCGAGTCTCTCAAATTTTTGCAGCACGAAGTGTTTTACGAAACATCTTCGGGTTGTGAGGTTAAGCGACTAAGCGTACACGGTGGATGCCCTGGCAGTCAGAGGCGATGAAGGACGTGCTAATCTGCGATAAGCGTCGGTAAGGTGATATGAACCGTTATAACCGACGATTTCCGAATGGGGAAACCCAGTGTGTTCCGACACACTATCGTTAAGTGAATACATAGCTTAACGAAGCGAACCGGGGGAACTGAAACATCTAAGTACCCCGAGGAAAAGAAATCAACCGAGATTCCCCCAGTAGCGGCGAGCGAACGGGGAGGAGCCCAGAGTCTGAATCAGTTTGTGTGTTAGTGGAAGCGTCTGGAAAGTCGCAGGGTACAGGGTGATACTCCCGTACACAAAAACACACAGGCTGTGAACTCGAAGAGTAGGGCGGGACACGTGGTATCCTGTCTGAATATGGGGGGACCATCCTCCAAGGCTAAATACTCCTGACTGACCGATAGTGAACCAGTACCGTGAGGGAAAGGCGAAAAGAACCCCGGCGAGGGGAGTGAAACAGAACCTGAAACCGTGTACGTACAAGCAGTAGGAGCCTCTTTAATGGGGTGACTGCGTACCTTTTGTATAATGGGTCAGCGACTTATATTCTGTAGCAAGGTTAACCGTATAGGGGAGCCGCAGGGAAACCGAGTCTTAACTGGGCGTTAAGTTGCAGGGTATAGACCCGAAACCCGGTGATCTAGCCATGGGCAGGTTGAAGGTTGGGTAACACTAACTGGAGGACCGAACCGACTAATGTTGAAAAATTAGCGGATGACTTGTGGCTGGGGGTGAAAGGCCAATCAAACCGGGAGATAGCTGGTTCTCCCCGAAAGCTATTTAGGTAGCGCCTCGTGAACTCATCTTCGGGGGTAGAGCACTGTTTCGGCTAGGGGGTCATCCCGACTTACCAACCCGATGCAAACTACGAATACCGAAGAATGTTATCACGGGAGACACACGGCGGGTGCTAACGTCCGTCGTGAAGAGGGAAACAACCCAGACCGCCAGCTAAGGTCCCAAAGTCATGGTTAAGTGGGAAACGATGTGGGAAGGCACAGACAGCCAGGATGTTGGCTTAGAAGCAGCCATCATTTAAAGAAAGCGTAATAGCTCACTGGTCGAGTCGGCCTGCGCGGAAGATGTAACGGGGCTAAACCATGCACCGAAGCTGCGGCAGCGACGCTTATGCGTTGTTGGGTAGGGGAGCGTTCTGTAAGCCGTTGAAGGTGGCCTGTGAGGGCTGCTGGAGGTATCAGAAGTGCGAATGCTGACATAAGTAACGATAAAGCGGGTGAAAAGCCCGCTCGCCGGAAGACCAAGGGTTCCTGTCCAACGTTAATCGGGGCAGGGTGAGTCGACCCCTAAGGCGAGGCCGAAAGGCGTAGTCGATGGGAAACAGGTTAATATTCCTGTACTCGGTGTTACTGCGAAGGGGGGACGGAGAAGGCTATGTTAGCCGGGCGACGGTTGTCCCGGTTTAAGCATGTAGGCGGATGTTCCAGGTAAATCCGGAACGTCATTCAACGCTGAGGTGTGATGACGAGGCACTACGGTGCTGAAGTAACAAATGCCCTGCTTCCAGGAAAAGCCTCTAAGCATCAGGTAACATCAAATCGTACCCCAAACCGACACAGGTGGTCAGGTAGAGAATACCAAGGCGCTTGAGAGAACTCGGGTGAAGGAACTAGGCAAAATGGTGCCGTAACTTCGGGAGAAGGCACGCTGATGGTAGGTGAAGTGACTTGCTCACGGAGCTGAACTCAGTCGAAGATACCAGCTGGCTGCAACTGTTTATTAAAAACACAGCACTGTGCAAACACGAAAGTGGACGTATACGGTGTGACGCCTGCCCGGTGCCGGAAGGTTAATTGATGGGGTTATCCGTAAGGAGAAGCTCTTGATCGAAGCCCCGGTAAACGGCGGCCGTAACTATAACGGTCCTAAGGTAGCGAAATTCCTTGTCGGGTAAGTTCCGACCTGCACGAATGGCGTAATGATGGCCAGGCTGTCTCCACCCGAGACTCAGTGAAATTGAACTCGCTGTGAAGATGCAGTGTACCCGCGGCAAGACGGAAAGACCCCGTGAACCTTTACTATAGCTTGACACTGAACACTGGTCCTTGATGTGTAGGATAGGTGGGAGGCTTTGAAGTGTGGACGCCAGTCTGCATGGAGCCAACCTTGAAATACCACCCTTTAATGGCTGGTGTTCTAACGTGGACCCGTGATCCGGGTTGCGGACAGTGTCTGGTGGGTAGTTTGACTGGGGCGGTCTCCTCCTAAAGAGTAACGGAGGAGCACGAAGGTTAGCTAATCCTGGTCGGACATCAGGAGGTTAGTGCAATGGCATAAGCTAGCTTGACTGCGAGCGTGACGGCGCGAGCAGGTGCGAAAGCAGGTCATAGTGATCCGGTGGTTCTGAATGGAAGGGCCATCGCTCAACGGATAAAAGGTACTCCGGGGATAACAGGCTGATACCGCCCAAGAGTTCATATCGACGGCGGTGTTTGGCACCTCGATGTCGGCTCATCACATCCTGGGGCTGAAGTAGGTCCCAAGGGTATGGCTGTTCGCCATTTAAAGTGGTACGCGAGCTGGGTTTAGAACGTCGTGAGACAGTTCGGTCCCTATCTGCCGTGGGCGCTGGAGAATTGAGGGGGGCTGCTCCTAGTACGAGAGGACCGGAGTGGACGCATCACTGGTGTTCGGGTTGTCATGCCAATGGCATTGCCCGGTAGCTAAATGCGGAAGAGATAAGTGCTGAAAGCATCTAAGCACGAAACTTGCCCCGAGATGAGTTCTCCCTGACTCCCTGAGAGTCCTGAAGGAACGTTAAAGACGATGACGTTGATAGGCCGGGTGTGTAAGCGTAGCGATACGTTGAGCTAACCGGTACTAATGAACCGTGAGGCTTAACCTTACAACGCCGAAGATGTTTTGGCGGAATTGAGAGAAGATTTTCAGCTTAGATTCAGAGTTGAGTAGGCAATAATTTACGCAGCAGCAAGGCGACAAGCGATGGAAAGGAAGGAGCATACTGAAGTATGTGACTGACTTTACGAGCGCGGGCAACGCGGCTGATGCGATAAAGAATTGCGTACTGAGCACAAAGAATTTGCCTGGCGGCGACAGCGCGGTGGTCCCACCTGACCCCATGCCGAACTCAGAAGTGAAACGCCGTAGCGCCGATGGTAGTGTGGGGTCTCCCCATGTGAGAGTAGGGAACTGCCAGGCATTAATTAAGTGAAGAGCCCATCCTGACGGATGGGCTTTTTGCGTTTTTGCTGCATAAGAATCGATCTATCAACGGCAGTATTTACATTCCTCTTTTGCAACATTAAAACCTGCTCAGCTTTACTCGCCGCCATATTTCACTTTTTCCTTGCCTACGTTCTGGCGTTAATTTTGAAAAAATACCTCACCGGAAAAGTGTGACTATAATCACATATAAAACAATAACAATTATATAACATTTTATTCACTAATTGATTTGCCGGAGTGCTGTGACACGCTCGACAAGGCAGATTGCCGTCTTTGCTGGAGCAGAATTATAATGACAGAAGGTAGCATTAATGCACGTGGTTCACTCGAACAAGGGGATACCCGGCGTCGTATATGGGCAATAGTAGGTGCATCTTCAGGGAATCTGGTCGAATGGTTTGATTTTTATGTCTACTCATTCTGCTCTCTTTATTTTGCGCACATCTTCTTCCCCTCTGGAAACACAACAACTCAATTGTTACAAACGGCAGGTGTGTTTGCTGCCGGTTTTCTGATGCGTCCGATAGGAGGCTGGTTGTTTGGTCGCATTGCCGATCGCCGTGGACGTAAAACCTCCATGCTTATTTCAGTTTGTATGATGTGTTTTGGTTCACTGGTGATCGCCTGTTTGCCAGGCTATGCAACGATAGGCACATGGGCACCGGCGTTACTATTGCTGGCTCGTTTATTCCAGGGGCTTTCTGTTGGGGGGGAATATGGCACTAGTGCAACTTATATGAGTGAGGTCGCCATTGAGGGAAAGAAAGGCTTCTATGCCTCATTTCAATACGTCACTCTGATTGGTGGCCAACTACTGGCAGTACTTGTCGTTGTCGCTTTGCAGCAGATACTGAGTGATGAGGACCTTCATGCCTGGGGATGGCGTATACCTTTTGCCCTCGGTGCGGTGCTAGCCATCGTGGCCCTGTGGCTTCGTCGTCAACTGGATGAAACCTCAAAGCAGGAAAATCGTGCGTTAAAAGAGGCGGGATCGTTTAAAGGGTTATGGCGTAACCGCAAGGCTTTTATGATGGTGCTGGGTTTCACCGCTGCCGGCTCGCTGAGTTTTTATACCTTTACAACCTATATGCAGAAGTATCTAGTGAATACGGCGGGCATGACGGCCAACACTGCCAGTATGATTATGACCGCTGCGTTATTCGTATATATGCTGGTTCAGCCCCTTTTTGGTGCACTTTCAGATAAAATTGGCCGCCGTAGCTCGATGCTTTGTTTTGGTGTGCTGGTAACAATCTTCACTGTACCTATTTTGAATGCACTGCAAAAAGTGAGTTCGCCGTATGCGGCATTTGCCCTGGTAATATGTGCACTGCTCATAATTAGTTTCTATACCTCAATCAGCGGGATTCTGAAGGCAGAAATGTTTCCGGCCCAGGTGCGCGCGTTAGGGGTAGGGTTATCTTATGCAGTTGCCAACGCGCTGTTTGGCGGCTCGGCGGAATATGTTGCCCTGTCACTAAAGTCGGCCGGGATCGAGCACGCTTTTTACTGGTATGTCACCGTGATGGGGGTTATTGCTCTCTTGGTTTCTCTGGCATTACACCGTAAAGGTAAGGGCCTGCGTTTATAGGCTATTGGTGTGCTAACTGCCATACGGCGAAGCCCGTAGTCGCACCAGCCACATCCCAGGCGAAATCTTTCCAACTCCAGCCGCTTCCTGCGGGGCGGCTGTCCCACAACTCTTTAGATGCACCTAAACTCACGGAAAACATAAAACCGATAGCGGCACTACGATCGCGGCTATAACCCTGGTGCTGGGCATATTCATTACCTGCAGCAGAGAGCATTGCTGAGGCGAGGAAATGCTGTGCTTTATCCTGGCCTTTCCAGGAGTCATTAGCCATATGACTGCAACCGGTTAGCAATAATAGCAGAGCGATAATCACGATAATGCGCATATAAAATCCACAAAAAACCCCACATATAGTGGGGCGGAAATTCAGAGGATACGGCTAATAAGACGGTCGATTCGGATACGTCTCAAGCGTCGAATTAGCTTGCGAACTTTTACCGGGTAATCAGCAATGCTTTGCAAATCACGGTAGTGTTGGACGATTGTCGTATGCTTGCGAATGAGATTAAGTTCTTTTTCACGCATTGCGCCAAGTTGATGTTTCGGATCGTGGATAAGAATGGCATTTTCCAGATCAAGTCGCCATGCGCGAGGGTTCAGGTTATTCCCAGTCAGCAACATCCATTCGTCATCAACCCACATGCCTTTCAGGTGGTAGCTGTTATCGTCATCTTTCCATAAACGGACAATCAGTTGGTCAGTATTGACATAATACTGCAGTCGACTCAGGAAGCGACGCAGATTAATTTCATAGAGATAGGGAAGTGCGCCGATGATTTTAAACGGCTGATCTTCTGGGATATAGAAATCGTTGGCCGTTTTATCGCCGACAATAATTTCAACTTTCTTTCCGCTACGTAGTAGTTGAATGATATTACGCACTAGTAGAGCAGGTAGGTTGAAATAAGGTGTGCAGATGGTCAGCTTGTGCTCCGCACAGGGCATTAGATGGAAGATAGTTTTATTTAGCAGGCTTGATTTGCCTAAGCCAACCAGTGGTGTTACTGATAACTGATCTTCATCGGCGTCGCCGAGAAAATGATAGCTGCTATCGCGAAGTTCCTGACGATACTGACGGATATCATTTTTGATTTCCGGACTTTTCGGTCGATCGGCTTTGTCCAGGCGATTAACCCCACGACCTTGCACCAGGTTATTCTCAACCCAATCGAACATAACATCGGCCATTTTACCGTTGCGAATGCACTGGTAGCGGTCATAGCGATACTTATCGTGTTGATGCAGGTAAACATCATTCAGACTCGCGCCGCTGTAGAGAACACAATCATCAACGATAAAACCTTTGAAATGGAGAACGCCGAGTGCCTCCCGGGTATTTACCGGAACGCCATAAACCGGAATATCGACGCCGGGATTTTCCTGTGCCATACGGCAATACCAATCGGCATTGGTGTTTGAGGCCGCGGCACCTATACGACCACGCTGGGCTCGATGCCAGTCGACCAGTATCCGAACATCTAATTCTGGACGCTGACGTTTAGCGTCATACAGTGCCTGCAAAATTCCTTTGCCGCCATCATCCTGTTCCAGATAGAGCGCAATAATGCAAATACGCTGGGTGGCTTGAGCTATCTTTGCCAGTAACGCTTGCCGAAAATCTGCGGGAGCGTAAAAGAACTCGATATCATCAACTGACTGAGAAAGCTTAGGGAGTTGGGCAAGGTGTTGTTGATGTTTATTACGTTTAAATTTTGACAACATCACAGTGCGTTTCTTCTCTGTTTATTGAAGGGTCTTCTGTACCATGCAGACGACGTAAGCGGGCAATAATACCATTACTACCCGTTAAAGTAGTCAACAATTGCGCTCACCCGTTTATGATTGCGCTGGTGCAAGTTGTAGAGACAAACTGACAATTCCATCTTCCAACTGGATATCAACCGTGAATCCCAGCTTTCTGGCGAGGCCGATCATGCCTTTATTGTTAGGCATTGTGATGCCGTTAAGTCGTTGCAGACCGTGGCTTTGCGTATAAGCAATTAATTTTTCTAGTAGCCTACGGCCTAAACCCAGACCTTTCAGGTCGGAGCGTACCAGCACGGCAAACTCGGCATCGATATTATCCGGGTCGGAGATCGCGCGAGTTACCCCGAGGATCTCATTTCCCTCTGCCGTTGCACGCACGGCAACAAAAGCCATTTCTCGATCGTAGTCGATCTGCGTCATATTGGCTAAATCGTCATGCGTAAATTCATTGATTTCGCTGAAGTAACGATAGTAAAGATCTTCCTTCGTAACCTGCCCGATAAAGGCCAGCAACTGCGGCTCATCTTCTGGAAGAATAGGGCGAAACAGGCAACGTTCGCCATTTTTCATTACCACCCACTCTTCCTGCTGTTGCGGATAGGGACGCACAGCCAGGCGACTTTCGCTATCGCCGGTAAAAGGGGCAAGACTTAACGTGACATCAAGCGCAGTAAACTCGTGACCGGAAGCGAGTAAAGGATGGATGTCCAGGCGCTGAATCTCCGGGCAGTCGACAATTAAATTAGATACCTGTACCAGCAATTGACTCAGGCCAGGAATGTCTAATGGTCGTAGTGCGCTGCGACCGCGCATTTTTTTACTCTTGATTGCCTGAATGACCAGATAGCGTGCCAGGTTCATATTCAACGGCGGTAGCGCGACGGCAGCCTGATCTTCTGCACGCCACTCGACGCCGCCTTCCCCCAGCATGATCAGTGGCCCGAAGACCGGATCGTGCTCTACTACCACTCGAAGCTCCTGTGCCCCGGCGCGGTTGGCCATACTTTGTACCAGCAGTCCGTGAATACGCGCCTGCGGCCAGGTCATTTTCACGCGATCGATAATGGCATCCGCCGCCTGCTGTACTTCGATGGCAGTACGTAGATAAAGCATAACCCCCTGAACTTCTGACTTATGGGGGATATCCGGCGAGCGTAGCTTCAGCGCTACCGGATAACCAATCTGCTCGGCGATATGTACTGCTTCGGCACTATCTGCAGCAATCCATGTCGGCAGAGTATGGATGCCATAAGCGCGCAGAACGGGGCTTACTTCATGGGTATCCAGCGATGTTGCGCCTTCATTGATTGCGCGCTGCAGCAAGTCTCGGGCTTCAGCCGTGTTGGTGGTTAACGAGTCTGACAGGACCGGTGTTTCACGGAGCTGTTTTTGGTTACGTCTGTATTCCACCATGTGCATAAAGGCGGTAATAGTGCCCTCGGGAGTCCGATAAGTCGGTAGGCCCGCATCGCTAAACAGACGCCGTGCTTCTTGAGAAGAGAATTCACCACACCAGTTGGTGAGAACGGTAACGTATTTACCGCGTGGGTGGCGTTTCAGGGCATCAATTAGCGCCAGTGCGCTTTCCGTTCCCGGTGCGGCGGCGCTTGGGGCATGGATCACCAGCAGTGCATCATAGTCATGGCTATCAAGCAGGACGTTAAGCGCCTTAAGGTAATGCTCGCTACTGGCATCATCGCGGAGATCTAAGGGGTTGGCGATACCGATGCCAGCAGGTAATACCTGGCGCAGTTTGTCGCTGGTCTCTTCGCTGAGAGCAGCAAGTTTGCCATTGCGCAGCCAAAGCTCATCCAGCGCCAGCGCCGCCGGAGCGGCACCGTTACTGATAATCATCAGTTTTTCGCCGCGCAGGGGGCGCATATGGCTGAGGGTTTCGACAGCAGAGAACAGCTCATGTGTGTCCTGTACCCGCAATAAGCCCGCACGCTGAATGGCAGCATCCCATGCAGGATCCATTCCTGAATTAACGTGCAGCAGTTTCTGCGCCGCCGGACTACGCCCGCTTTTAATCACCAGGATAGGTTTATTACGCGATGCGCTACGCGCCGCCGAAACAAAACGGCGGGCATCACTAATATGCTCAAGGTAGAGCAGAATGGCACTAGTCTTGCTATCGCGAGCAAGGAAGTCGAGTAAATCATCGACGTCGATATCCAGGCTGTCACCCAGTGCTATAAAGTAAGAAAAACCCATCTCTCGCTGCTGCGCCCAGTCGAGGATAGTGTTAGAGACCGCTGCTGACTGGGAAATAAACGCCAGTTTGCCGCGATGAATTGGAACCGGAGAAAAGCTGGCATTAAGCCCCTGCCATGGCGCAAGCAGGCCGAGACTGTTTGGCCCGAGCAGGCGCATTTGATAGCGGGCGGCACACTTAAGCAGCGCAGGGTATTGGTCGGGTATTGAAGACAGAATTATGCAGGTTTTACACCCTTTTTGCCCCAAAGCTTCCAGCAACTCAAGGTTTCTCCGGGCATTAGTGCATAGCACAGCAAGATCGGGCGTAAAGGGCAGACTGTCGATAGTCGGCCAGGCCAGCACGCCCTGAACCGCTTTCCACGCTGGCGTCACAGGAAGAACGGGGCCATTAAACCCGCCAGCCAGCAGGTTGCGCATCATCAGATAACCGGCGCGCTGTGGTTTCATTGATGCGCCAATAACGGCGATCGATTTTGGCCGCAGCAATGCTTCCAGGCCTCGTTGGCTCATACCGGTCTCCTTAAATCTCCAGTGACCGAATGATTTTAAACGTTTTCTGTCGGGTGTGCTGTGATGCTGCCCTTATGCTGCGTTTTTCCTGCCAGATAGCGTGCTTTGAACAAGCTAAAGTGATCGCCAAGCGCCGCAGCCGCGGGTTTATCTCCCGCGAGATCCAGCAACGCAATCGCCACTTCGGCAGTGCAGTATTGCCCTTGTGCATGGGCTTCCCGCAGGTGGTAAGCAGAGATGCGGGACAGGTCAACGGAAATAATCGGCAGTGCATCAAGCCAGGGGCTTTTACGGAACATTTTTCGCGCTTCGGGCCAGGTTCCATCGAGCATAATAAATAGCGGCGGTTTGCCCACAGGCGGTGCATCAAGTACCTGACGTTCGGTGCCGGCATAAGAAGCAGGAAAAACCACCATTGGCTGATAATGAGGGTCGGCAACTAAATCGAGCAATGCCTGTGGTGGTTCAGTACGGGACCACTGGAACGCTTCGGTATCCGGGAGGGTATCGGCAATAAGGCGCCCGGTATTGCTGGGCTTCATCGGCTCGGTATCGAACATTACCAGACAAAAACGACTGGAAGCGGCAACCGGGTTGAGGGTCTCGCAAAGGCACTCTTTCAACGGCAGCAGGCAACGCTGGCAGCGGTGAATACGGTTGCCGCGAGCAAGGAAAGGCCGGGTGGCGCGAGCGAGGCGTTCGGCGCGAAGGCGAAGGACGGCGTTATCAGTCATGGAGATCGCTAAGAAAAAACGCCATTGTCGCAGAGGTGAAAACGGGGCACAAGCGATGCCCCGTCAGGTTTACTGCTGGCCGGCTTCGTTTAGCCAGCTATCGAAAGGCGCTTTAGGGACGGCACCGTTCAGCATGTCGATGACTTCGCCATTTTTAAACATCATAATGGTCGGGATGCTACGAATGCGAAAGCGGGCGCTGAGTTCCCGTTCCATTTCGGTATTCACTTTCACGAAACGCATTTCGCCACTGCGTTCTTCAGCCACATCTTCAAAGATCGGCGCGAAGTTCCGGCAGGGGCCGCACCATGGCGCCCAGAAATCGACAACGACGGGGAGATCGTCCTTCAGTAGTTTATCCAGCGTTGCCCCGGTCGCGTTGATTACGTCACCGTCAAAAAGATCGTGACCGCAGCGTCCGCATTTCGCGCCATCGGCGCTACGATCGTCGGGGATGCGGTTCAGAGCCTGACAACTGGCACAAACGGTATTCATAACTAACCTCTGGTTATGGGTTGCAGCGCGGCACGTGGCCGATTTGTTTCTGTAATGTTACATATTATTGATGAGTAGCTATTAAAGGACAATGTGTTTTGTTCGATGAATACGATAGACCCAGGCTTTTAAATGAAATAATGGCTAAGTGGTGACACATCGGGTAATCTGCGCGCTTCGCGCAGCGCAGGTGGAGAAAATTGATGAGCGACGAACTGAAAAATAAAAGCGGCAAGGTCAAAGTGATGTATGTCCGCAGTGATGATGATTCTGAGAAACGCACCCAGAACCCGCGTACCGGGAAAGGGGGAGGTCGTCCAGGAAAATCACGCGTTGACGGCCGCAACCGCCCTGCGCGCGATGAAAGAAGTAGCCGTGGTGGTGATCGTAAACGTGACGAGCGCAAGCGCGATGATTTCGGTGGTGAAGGTTCCTCACCGTGGCGTACCGTGTCTCGTGCGCCTGGTGAAGAAGCACCGGTAAAAGCCGATCACGGTGGGATCAGCGGTAAAAGCTTTATCGATCCGGAAGTGCTGCGCCGTCAGCGCGCGGAAGAGACCCGCGTTTATGGTGAGAATGCCTGCCAGGCTTTATTCCAGAGCCGTCCGGAGGCCATCGTGCGAGCCTGGTTTATCCAGAGCGTAACACCTCGCTTTAAGGAAGCCCTGCGCTGGATGGCGGCAAACCGCAAAGCCTATCACGTGGTTGATGAAGCGGAACTGGCAAAAGCTTCAGGTACTGAACATCATGGTGGCGTTTGCTTCCTGATTAAAAAGCGTCATGGTACATCGGTTGAACAGTGGGTTGCCAAAGCTGATGCTGAAGATTGCGTTCTGGCGCTGGAAGATGTGGGTAACCCGCATAACCTCGGTGCTATCATGCGTAGCTGCGCACATTTCGGTGTTAAAGGCGTTGTTGTGCAGGATGCCGGAGTACTGGAGTCAGGTGCTGCAATCCGTACAGCGGAAGGTGGCGCAGAGCACGTTGAGCCGATCACTGGCGACAGCTTCATTGATACGCTCGAGAGATTCCGCAGCGCGGGTTACGCCATTGTTTCTACTTCCAGCCATAACGGTACTCCGCTGTTTAAAGCCGAACTGCCGAAGAAGATGGTGCTGGTGTTAGGGCAAGAGAGTGATGGTCTGTCCGATGCGGCGATCTCCAGTGCCGATCTGAATGTAGCTATCGAAGGGACAGGTAATGTGGAGAGCCTGAACGTTTCCGTTGCTACCGGCGTATTGCTGGCAGAGTGGTGGCGTCAGAATAAGGCTTGATACCTTAATTCAAAGTAAAAAATGCCAGCATAGCTGTAATGCTAATGCTGGCATTTTTTTGTCCTGATTCTGAGTGATGGCTGGTCCGTAGATTCATACGGACAGTCATTTACTCGCTTTCAGTCGGTAGCACCGGTACCCAGTCAATCGGTGCTTCACCGCGTTCGGCCAGCCACTGATTGGCCTGGACAAAATGGTTGCTGCCAAAGAACCCGCGATGGGCGGAAAGCGGTGATGGATGCGGCGCTTTCAGTACACAATGGCGCTGACGATCGATAATTGCCCCTTTCTTTTGCGCATGTGACCCCCACAGCAGGAACACCACTCCTTCCCGATGCTGGTTGATCAATGAAATCACTTTATCGGTAAAGGTTTCCCATCCGAGGCTGGCGTGAGAGTGTGCTTGTCCCGCACGTACCGTTAATACGGTATTGAGCAGCAGCACGCCCTGACGCGCCCAGCTTTCGAGATAACCGTGAGTCGGGCGCTGAAATCCAGGTATCGTCCCTTCCAGTTCCTTGTACATATTAAGCAGTGATGGTGGTGTCGCAATTCCAGGTAGAACAGAGAAGGCAAGGCCGTGAGCCTGCCCGGGTCCGTGGTAGGGATCCTGGCCCAGAATCACCACTTTGACATCGCTTAATTCGGTGTAACGAAACGCATTAAAGACATCTTTTTGCGGTGGGTAGATGGTGATGCCAGATTGGCGTTCTTCTGCCACGGTTTTTAGGGTGTTAACAAAATAAGGCTGCTGCTTCTCTTCTGCCAGTACATCGTGCCAGATTAATGGGGTGGTCATTTTGCTCTCCTGCAAAGTGTCATTGCCATAGCTTAACTGCATCTTTCTACAACACAAAATTTGCGCCACGCGATTGACGTTCTGCATGCAAAAAAAATTGAAATTTTACAAATTTATTTAGTGTTGGATATGGCGTAACTTGATGTAAAACAATAATATCCACTCATACCCACTTTCATTGAGTGGTTTTTGTTGATTTAAATCAATGAATGCCGGGTGCCCGACTGTTATATATACACTCATACAACAATGGTTTTACCAATTGGCCGCGAAGGCCAATAATCGAATAAACACTGCCCGGGAGGCATCAAATGATTACTGGTATCCAAATTACTAAAGCTGCAAACGACGACCTGCTGAACTCTTTCTGGCTGCTGGATAGCGAAAAAGGCGAAGCACGCTGCCTGTGCGCCAAAGCCGGTTATGCTGAAGATGACGTGGTTGCGGTAAGCAAACTGGGCGAGATCGAATACCGTGAAATTCCGGTAGACGTGAAACCGGAAGTTCGCGTTGAAGGTGGTCAGCACCTGAACGTAAACGTACTGCGTCGCGAAACGTTGATGGATGCGGTTGAACATCCGGAAAAATATCCGCAGCTGACTATTCGCGTATCTGGTTACGCGGTACGTTTTAACTCCCTGACTCCGGAACAGCAGCGCGATGTTATCGCCCGTACTTTTACCGAAAGCCTGTAAGATTAAGTTTTGATGTGAAAACGCCGGGATATCCCGGCGTTTTTTTACTTTTCGTTTGGCTGCTGTGGCGTATCGCTCCCGCTTGCCTTGCGACGCTTACCAATGTTCTTGGTATCACGGTGACGTTTCTTCACGCGCGGCTTCTCTTTATCTTTCTCTTTTTTCTCTGCACGCTTCGCTAATACTTTCTTAGACGGCTTACCAGTCTGCTTCTCGCTCGGTGCGCGAGTCGTTGGGCGCAACTCATCGATGACTCGGGCTTTTAACGGCTCTTCAATATAACGGCCAATTTTGCCCAACAGCAGGTGGTCATGAGCCTCAACCAGAGAAATGGCGACGCCTTTTTTCCCTGCGCGACCCGTTCGACCGATGCGGTGTAGATAGGTGTCGGCGGTACGCGGCATGTCGAAGTTGATGACGTGACTCACATCCGGAATATCGATACCACGTGCAGCGACATCAGTCGCAATCAGCACATTCATACGACCGTCTGTCATTCGTTTAATTGCTTCGTTGCGCTTCGCCTGAACCATCTCACCTTCAAGCCAGCAGGTATTGATACCCGCTTCACGCAGCCAACCCGCCAGTTCATGAACACGCTCGCGTTTACGCACAAAGACGATAGAACGCGTGGCATCTGGTTGCTTCAGTAAATTTACGAGCAGCGCGGTTTTGTGTTTGATGTCATCAGCACGGTAGTACCACTGATGAATTTTCTTACGCTCGCGAGTGGAAGGGGTGGCAGAGACTTCAACCGGATCTTCCAGCAGACGTTCAGCAAAGTCCTTAATCGCGTCGCCTTCAAGAGTCGCGGAAAACAGCATGGTCTGCTTACGCCAGCGAGTTTCACCAGCTATGTGTTCAATATCCTGGGCGAAGCCCATGTCGACCATGCGATCTGCTTCATCAAGGATTAGCGTTTCAACGGCGCGGCAGTCGAAGTTTTCTTCTTTAATGTATTGCAGCAGGCGTCCGGTGGTCGCGACCACGATATCTTGGTTTTCACTGAACACTTCCGCGTGGTTCATATACGCTACGCCGCCGGTAATAGTGGCGATATCCAGATGAGTATGTTTTGCCAGTTCACGCGCATGGTCAGCAACCTGCATCGCCAGCTCGCGAGTCGGCGTCAAGATGAGAATGCGCGGCGGACCGGACTTCTTGCGTGGAAAATCGAGCAGGTGCTGCAACGCTGGCAGCAAATACGCCGCTGTTTTACCGGTGCCGGTCGGGGCTGAACCGAGAATGTCACGGCCATCAAGCGCAGGCGGAATAGCGGCGGCCTGAATGGCTGTCGGGCGTGTGAAACCTTTATCCTGGAGCGCTTCCAGTAGGTTTTCGTCGAGTTCAAGTTCGGAAAAAGTCGTTACAGTCATGATCTACCTCTGAGTGGACCGCCGATTATAGACGTTACGGACGCAATGTTCATCTGTTTGTAAGGCTATCTGTTCTCCGGTATTGTGCATAGCCTTAAGCCCAGGAGTTTTTTGCCCGCAAGGTTATCGAGGATGTCTCAGTCGAAGTTTGCGCTGCCGCGCAATGGTTTTACATTTAAACAATTTTTTATTGCCCACGATCGCTGTGCGATGAAGGTGGGCACTGACGGCATTTTACTTGGCGCATGGGCTCCGATAGCGCAGGTTAAGCACGTACTGGATATTGGTACTGGCAGCGGCCTGCTTGCGCTAATGATAGCGCAGCGAACCGTGGAGGCGGTCACTGTTGACGCTGTAGAACTGGACGAAGATGCGGCAGAACAGGCGCGGGAAAACGCTGAAGAATCCCTGTGGTCCGGACGTATCCAGATCCACCAGGCTGATATTCAGCAATGGCAGTCGCCGCAAACCCGACGCTACGAACTGATTGTCAGCAATCCGCCTTTTTTTGCTGAAGGTGTCCCTTGCGCGACCTCACGGCGTGAGCAGGCCCGCTATACCACCACGCTCGATCACACAACGCTGTTAACCTGTGCCGCTGAATCCATTACGGAAGAGGGATTTTTTTGCGTTGTGTTGCCGGTTGATGTCGGCAATGCATTTGTTCAGCGGGCGCAGAATATGGGTTGGCATCTACGTTTACGTACCGACGTGGCGGAAACGGAAATGCGTCCACCGCATCGGGTTCTGTTGGCTTTTTCGCCGACAGCGGGTGAGTGCTTTAGCGACAGGTTGGTTATCCGTGGGCCAGAGCAGCAGTATTCCGAAGGATTTACCGCTCTGACCGAGGATTTCTATCTTTTTATGTGAACCAGTGGCGACAGCACTGACGGTCCGCTAGTCGGCAACTGTTCCGGATAGTCCAGCGTATAGTGCAGACCACGGCTCTCTTTACGTAGCATGGCGCAGCGCACAATCAACTCGGCAACCTGGACCAGGTTACGCAGCTCCAGCAAATTATTGGAGACGCGGAAGCGGGTGTAATATTCGTCCAGTTCCTGCTGCAGCATAGTAATGCGTCGCAGGGCGCGCTCAAGTCGGCGGGTGGTGCGCACAATGCCGACATAATCCCACATTAATAAGCGCAGCTCATGCCAGTTATGTTGGATAACAACAAGTTCGTCGGGGATCTCGACCTGGCTTTCGTCCCATAAAGGAAGCTCATTGACTCTCTGCGCGAAAGGCATGCGCTTAACGATATCTTCGGCTGCGGACCAACCGTAAACAAGACACTCCAACAGCGAGTTTGAAGCCATGCGGTTAGCGCCATGTAATCCGGTATAGCTGACTTCGCCGATGGCGTACAGGCCGTCGACATCAGTACGTCCGTTATCGTCAACCATCACACCGCCGCAGGTATAGTGAGCAGCCGGAACAATAGGCACCGGCTCTTTTGTCAGATCGATTCCCAATCCCAGTAACTTCTCGTAAATCATCGGGAAATGGTGGCGAATAAATTCTGCGGGTTTATGGCTGATGTCGAGATACATGCAGTCGACGCCAAGGCGCTTCATTTCATGGTCGATGGCTCGGGCGACCACATCGCGGGGGGCCAGTTCACCGCGTTCGTCAAAGTCCGGCATAAATCGTGTGCCGTCCGGGCGCTTCAACAGTGCGCCTTCACCGCGCAAGGCTTCTGTCAGCAGGAAATTGCGCGCCTGCGGATGGTATAAGGCGGTGGGGTGAAACTGATTGAACTCAAGGTTGGCGACACGGCAACCCGCACGCCAGGCCATGGCAATCCCATCACCGGAAGAGACGTCTGGATTTGTCGTATATTGGTATACCTTAGCCGCGCCTCCGGTAGCCAGTACCACCGCTTTTGCGCTACAAGTTTCAACCGTCTCCTTATTTCGATTCCAGACCCAGGCTCCTACCACGCGACGCGTACCCGGCAGGCCGATTTTATCTGAGATAATCAGGTCAACGGCGTTGCTGCGTTCCAGCACGCGGATGTTGGGATGAGAAAGTGCTTTGCTGACCAGCGTTGTCTCTACGGCTTTACCCGTCGCATCGGCTGAGTGGAGAATTCGGCGGTGGCTATGACCCCCTTCTCGGGTCAAATGATAGCTTTCAGCCCCATTAGCCTGAACCTGAGTATCAAACAGGACGCCCTGATCAATAAGCCACTGAACGCAGGGTTTAGCGTTGCTGGCGACAAAAGAAACGGCATGGCGATCGCAAAGGCCGGCTCCGGCAACCAACGTATCTTCTACATGGGATTCAACGCTGTCGGTTTCATCGAAGACGGCGGCGATCCCGCCTTGAGCATAGAAAGTTGACCCTTCACTGATAGGGCCTTTGCTCAGTACCGTGACTGTGCAGTGTTCCGCCAGCCGCAAAGCAAGGGACAATCCGGCAGCACCGCTGCCAACAATCAGTACATCACAAGAGGAATCAGAAGTTGTGTTCATGAGTTTTGTTTAATTTACTAAACAGGATTGCAGCACAATAGCACCAGCTTGCGCTGAATCGTACATTTTTTTTACTCAATGTTGTGGCGACTAAACATGACGCTTTGATGGGATGGGCTGTAAATGTAAGAAAAGTTTTGCGAAGCAACTCGTTAGCTTCAGATTTTATAGTGAAATAAAAGTCGGGTTACGTTACCCTTCTGGCGGGCTTTGCGCTTTTTCTTATTATCTTACATATCGTTTAGCTACCGGGGCATATAATGAGAGATAACGACCCGTCAGCCGGTGCCAGACGAAAAAAAAAGGCGTAACGGAACTTTATTGTTTTCAGACACTCCAACCCTCAGCTTGCTCATTTATGCAGTCATTGGGTGGTGTTTTGAATACGCATGGGAATTGGGTTTGGGGAGACATTACCTCGGATGAGCGAGCAGTTAACGGATCAGGTCCTTGTTGAACGGGTCCAGAAAGGAGATCAGAAAGCATTTAACCTGCTGGTGGTACGCTATCAGCATAAGGTTGCAAGCCTGGTCTCCCGCTACGTGCCACCGGGCGATATCGCTGACGTTGTTCAGGAGTCGTTCGTAAAGGCATGGCGTGCGCTGGATTCTTTCCGGGGGGATAGTGCTTTTTACACCTGGTTATATCGTATCGCCGTCAATACGGCGAAGAATTATCTGGTTGCTCAGGGACGCCGTCCGCCATCCAGCGATGTTGATGCCAATGAGGCAGAAAATTTCGAAAGTGGTGGGGCATTGAAAGAAATTTCGAACCCTGAGAACTTAATGTTGTCAGAAGAGCTGAGACAAATAGTTTTTCGTACCATCGAATCGCTTCCGGAAGATTTACGCATGGCAATTACCTTGCGGGAGTTGGATGGCATGAGCTATGAAGAAATAGCCGCCATCATGGATTGTCCGGTGGGCACAGTGCGTTCGCGTATCTTCCGGGCACGAGAAGCTATTGATAATAAAGTTCAACCGCTAATCCGGCGTTGACGATAGCGGAATACTGGAAAAGGGTATCAGGCATGCAGAAAGAAAAACTTTCGGCCTTAATGGATGGTGAAACGCTGGATAACGAACTGCTCAATGAGCTAGGTCGTTCATCTGAAATGCAAAAAACCTGGGAGAGCTATCATCTCATCCGCGATACGCTGCGAGGCGATACCAGTGAGATGCTCCATTTTGATATCTCTGCTCGCGTCATGGCCGCCATTGAAAATGAGCCCGTTCGTCAGACGGTTCCTCTAATTCCTGAATCTCAGCCTGCCCCGCATCAGTGGCGCCAGATGCCTTTCTGGCAAAAAGTGCGCCCATGGGCAAGTTCATTAACCCAAATGGGGGTCGCTGCGTGCGTTTCCCTTGCTGTTATCGTCGGCGTCCAGCAGTATAATGGGCAGTCTGATGCATCTCAGCAGCCTGAAGCGCCGGTGTTTAACACCATGCCGATGATGGGGAAAGCCAGCCCGGTTAGTCTGGGCGTGCCAGCGGATGCTTCAGCAGGCAGCGGTCAGCAGGCGCAAGTGCAGGAACAGCGCCGCAGAATTAATGCTATGCTGCAGGATTATGAATTGCAGCGTCGCCTGCATGCTGAACAGCTTCAGTTTGGTCAGGCCCAGACTCAGCAAGCCGCTGTTCAGGTGCCGGGCTATCAAACTTTAGGAACGCAATCGCAGTAATGAAGCAACTTTTGTGTGCCATGTCGCTCATGGCAGGCAGCTTGTTTTTCTCCGCCAACGCCTCGGCTGATACATCGTCCGGGGCGTTGTTGCAGCAGATGAACCTGGCTAGCCAGTCCCTCAATTACGAGCTGTCTTTCGTCAGCATCAACAAGCAGGGCGTTGAGTCGCTGCGCTATCGACACGCGAAACTGAATAACCGCCCCCTCGCTCAGCTATTACAGCTCGACGGCCCTCGCAGGGAAGTCGTACTGCGCGGTACTGAAATTAGCTATTTTGAACCTGGCCTCGATCCGTTCACGTTGAATGGTGACTATATCGTCGATTCGCTGCCTTCATTGGTGTACAGCGACTTCAAACGGCTGGCGTCGTATTATGATTTCATCTCTGTTGGGCGTACGCGTATTGCCGATCGTTTATGCGATGTGGTGCGAGTCGTGGCCCGTGACGGTACGCGTTATAGCTACATCGCCTGGCTAGATGCTGAAACAAAGCTGCCGCTGCGTGTTGATTTACTCGATCGCGATGGGGAAACCCTTGAGCAGTTCCGGGTCGTTTCTTTCAGCGTTGGCGACAATGTCAGCGCCAGTATGGAAACTCTGGCAAAGGCGAGCCTGCCGCCGCAGCTTTCCGTACCGGAAGGTGGCGATAAGGCTAGCTTCAACTGGGCTCCAACCTGGCTGCCGCAGGGTGTTGCGGAAGTCTCCAGCAGCCAGCGTCGTCTACCAACGTTTGATGGTCCGGTAGAGTCCCGCCTCTACTCTGATGGGCTATTTAGTTTCTCCATCAATATTAATCGTGCCGCAGCAAATAGCAGCGATCAGTTGTTGCGTACCGGGCGTCGCACCGTGGCTACCATTGTGCGCGATAATGCAGAGATAACCATTGTTGGCGAACTGCCCCCGCAAACCGCGAAGCGTATTTCTGACAGCATTAAATTCAAGGCCGTACAATGATCAAAGAGTGGGCAACGGTCGTTTCCTGGAGTAACGGAATTGCGCAGGTGCATTGCGATGTTAAAGCATCCTGTAGTAGTTGTGCTTCCCGTGCCGGTTGCGGTAGTCGGGTGTTGAATAAGCTCGGGCCGCAAACCAGCCATACGATTAGCGTGCCTTGTGAGCAGCCGCTGGCTGCCGGGCAAAAAGTAGAATTGGGGATTGCCGAAAGCAGTTTGCTTGGCTCAGCCATATTGGTCTATATGGCGCCGTTAGTTGGATTGTTCTTGATGGCGTCTATCTTCCAGGTTCTGTTCGCGAATGATTTTGCTTCGCTGTGTGGGGCAATACTTGGCGGCGTTGGCGGGTTTTTGGTGGCTCGTGGTCTTTCTCCTGGTTTAGCGGCTCGTCAGTCGTGGCAACCGGTGATTATTAGCGTCGGTTTACCGCCAGATTTAGTTCGTATTGAGACGCCTTCCGCACCATTGGGTCAGTGATTTCACTGGCCCTAATCTTTATTTACAACTCCCGCAAGATCTCGTCATTTACTCCGACTATGCTAGCCGTAAGAGCATTTCCTGGTTTCGTGGATGTAGTGTAGAATGCGGCGTTTTCGGATCAAAAAAACGTCAGGCACAGAATAGCGGCCTCATGATACGCGTAAGGCATAACTAACTCTAAATATGAAGAATATACGTAACTTTTCAATCATCGCTCACATTGACCACGGTAAGTCGACGCTGTCTGACCGAATTATCCAGATTTGCGGTGGCCTTTCCGATCGTGAAATGGAAGCCCAGGTCCTGGATTCCATGGATCTTGAACGCGAGCGCGGGATTACCATCAAGGCACAGAGCGTCACGCTGGATTACAAAGCGACCAATGGCGAAATCTATCAGCTGAACTTTATCGACACCCCGGGGCACGTGGACTTCTCCTATGAAGTTTCTCGTTCACTGGCGGCGTGTGAAGGGGCCCTGTTGGTGGTTGATGCGGGTCAGGGCGTAGAAGCTCAGACGCTGGCTAACTGCTATACGGCGATGGAAATGGACCTGGAAGTAGTGCCGGTCCTGAATAAAATCGACCTGCCTGCGGCCGATCCTGAACGCGTGGCGGAAGAAATTGAAGACATCGTCGGTATTGATGCTACCGATGCAGTGCGCTGTTCGGCGAAAACCGGCGTTGGCGTGCCCGATGTCCTGGAGCGTCTGGTACGCGATATTCCGCCGCCGGAAGGCGACCCGGAAGCGCCGTTACAGGCACTGATCATCGACTCCTGGTTTGATAACTACCTTGGTGTTGTCTCGCTGGTGCGTATTAAAAACGGCACCATGCGCAAAGGCGACAAAATCAAGGTAATGAGCACCGGTCAGGTCTACAACGCCGATCGTCTCGGTATTTTCACGCCGAAACAGGTTGATCGCACCGAGCTGAAATGCGGCGAAGTCGGCTGGTTGGTTTGCGCGATTAAAGACATCCTCGGCGCACCGGTTGGCGATACGCTGACTCTGTCCCGTAACCCAGCAGATAAAGCGCTGCCAGGTTTTAAAAAGGTCAAACCGCAGGTTTATGCTGGTCTGTTCCCGGTGAGTTCTGATGATTATGAGAACTTCCGCGATGCGCTGGGCAAACTGAGCCTCAACGATGCCTCTTTGTTCTATGAGCCGGAAAGCTCTACTGCGCTGGGCTTTGGTTTCCGCTGCGGCTTCCTGGGTCTTCTGCACATGGAGATCATTCAGGAACGTCTGGAGCGTGAATACGATCTGGATCTGATCACCACGGCGCCGACGGTAGTTTATGAAGTAGAGACCACTTCAAAAGAAGTTATCTACGTCGACAGCCCGTCTAAACTCCCGCCGCTGAACAATATTCAGGAACTTCGTGAGCCGATCGCTGAGTGCCATATGTTGCTGCCGCAGGAGTTTTTGGGCAACGTCATTACCCTGTGCATAGAAAAACGCGGTGTTCAGACCAATATGGTCTACCACGGTAATCAGGTTGCGCTGACCTATGAAATTCCGATGGCGGAAGTGGTGCTCGATTTCTTTGACCGCCTGAAATCTACTTCCCGTGGTTATGCGTCGCTGGACTATAACTTCAAACGTTTCCAGGCTTCCAACATGGTACGCGTGGATGTGTTGATCAACAGTGAGCGAGTCGATGCGCTGGCGCTGATTACGCACAATGATAATGCGCCTTACCGCGGTCGCGAACTGGTAGAGAAGATGAAAGAGCTGATCCCACGTCAGCAATTCGACATCGCTATCCAGGCTGCTATCGGCAACCACATTATTGCCCGTGCTACTGTGAAACAGCTGCGTAAAAACGTCCTGGCGAAATGCTATGGCGGCGACGTCAGTCGTAAGAAAAAGCTGCTGCAGAAGCAGAAAGACGGTAAGAAACGCATGAAGCAGGTCGGTAACGTTGAGCTGCCACAGGAGGCGTTCCTCGCCATTCTGCACGTCGGTAAAGACGGCAAATAACCCTAAGGAGTTGGCATGGCGAACATGTTTGCCCTGATCCTGGTCATCGCTACCCTGGTGACGGGTCTATTGTGGTGCCTGGATAAATTTATTTTCGCGCCAAAACGTCGTGAACGTCAGGCCGCAGCTCAGGCAGCGACCGGCGACCAGTTGGACAAAAAAACACTGAAGAAAGTCAGCCCTAAACCGGGCTGGCTGGAAACCGGTGCTTCGGTATTCCCGGTCCTGGCGATTGTTCTGGTAGTGCGTTCGTTTATTTACGAACCTTTCCAGATCCCTTCGGGTTCGATGATGCCTACGTTGTTGATCGGCGATTTTATTCTGGTTGAGAAGTTTGCTTATGGGATTAAAGACCCTATCTACCAGAAAACGCTAATTGAAACGGGTCATCCGAAACGAGGCGATGTCGTGGTCTTCAAATATCCTGAAGATCCGCGTCTGGACTACATCAAACGTGCGGTCGGTTTACCGGGTGATAAAGTTACATACGATCCGATTAGCAAGCAGGTCACCATCCTGCCGGGCTGCAGTTCAGGCCAGGCGTGCGGCAATGCCCTGCCGGTAACTTACTCCAACGTCGAGCCGAGCGATTTCGTGCAAACCTTCTCCCGTAGTAACGGTGGTGAAGCAACCAGCGGTTTCTGGCAGTTGCCGAAAGGTGAAACCAAAGCCGACGGCATTCGTCTGACCGAGCGCAAAGAGACGCTGGGTGAGGTAACGCATCGTATTCTGACCGTGCCGATTGCTCAGGATCAGGTGGGGATGTATTACCAGCAGTCTGGTCTGCCGTTGGCGACCTGGATTGTGCCGCCGGGGCAGTATTTCATGATGGGTGACAACCGCGATAACAGCGCCGACAGCCGTTATTGGGGCTTTGTACCGGAAGCAAATCTGGTCGGTAAAGCAACCGCAATCTGGATGAGTTTTGAAAAACAGGAAGGCGAGTGGCCTACCGGAGTACGTTTATCACGTATCGGTGGTATCCAGTAATTTTCCTGCCTCTATTCACGCTGCCACCACAATAACGGCAGCGTGAATTATTTAAGATTTAAATCTATTCAAACTAACGACATCCCTTGTCGTTGCGTATAGAATATCCCCCCGAAGTTTTAGGTTGTCTCTCGTAAGATTGACACAGCACACGAAACCGCGTTGGCTTTTACTCAGGTCGGTTTCGTGTGCTGCATTTTTGACGCATTCATTTATTGGTAACGCATGAATCCCATCGTAATTAATCGGCTTCAACGGAAGCTGGGCTACACTTTTCATCATCAGGAGCTGTTGCAACAGGCATTAACTCACCGCAGTGCCAGCAGCAAACACAATGAGCGCCTGGAGTTTTTAGGTGACTCTATATTGAGTTTCGTCATCGCAAATGCGCTCTACCATCGCTTCCCACGGGTCGACGAAGGTGATATGAGCCGCATGCGCGCGACGTTGGTTCGGGGCAACACGCTGGCAGAAATGGCCCGCGAGTTTGAGTTGGGTGAATGTTTGCGTCTTGGGCCGGGTGAATTGAAAAGTGGAGGTTTTCGCCGTGAATCCATTCTGGCGGATACCGTTGAAGCATTAATCGGCGGGATTTTCCTCGACAGTGATATTCAGAACATCGAGCGCCTGATTCTCTCCTGGTACCAAAGTCGCCTGGACGAAATTAGCCCTGGCGATAAGCAAAAAGATCCTAAGACCCGTTTGCAGGAGTATCTGCAGGGGCGTCACTTGCCGCTTCCGTCTTACCTGGTGGTTCAGGTTCGCGGTGAAGCGCATGACCAGGAATTTACTATCCACTGCCAGGTTAGCGGCCTGAGTGAACCGGTGGTCGGCACAGGTTCTAGCCGTCGTAAGGCAGAACAGGCCGCCGCCGAACAGGCGTTGAAAAAGCTGGAGCTGGAATGAGCGAAGAAAAAACCTATTGCGGATTTATTGCCATCGTTGGTCGCCCTAACGTTGGCAAATCCACCCTGTTGAATAATCTGCTTGGGCAGAAGATTTCAATCACCTCTCGTAAGGCGCAGACCACGCGTCACCGCATCGTCGGTATTCATACTGAAGGTCCGTATCAGGCAATTTATGTTGATACCCCGGGCCTGCATATGGAAGAGAAGCGCGCTATTAACCGCCTGATGAACAAAGCGGCCAGTAGCTCGATTGGCGACGTTGAACTGGTGATTTTTGTCGTTGAAGGTACACGCTGGACGGCAGATGACGAAATGGTTCTGGGGAAGCTGCGTGACGCCAGAGCACCGGTTATCCTTGCGGTGAACAAAGTTGATAACGTGCAGGAAAAGGGCGATCTGCTGCCGCACCTGCAGTTCCTCGGCAGCCAGATGAATTTCCTCGATATCGTACCACTGTCCGCAGAGACCGGCCTGAATGTCGATACCATCGCGGGCATCGTGCGTAAGCATCTTCCGGAAGCGATTCATCACTTCCCGGAAGAGTACGTCACCGATCGCTCCCAGCGCTTTATGGCTTCTGAGATCATCCGCGAGAAACTGATGCGTTTCCTCGGTGCTGAGCTGCCGTATTCGGTGACTGTCGAAATTGAACGTTTCCAGACTAATGAACGTGGTGGTTACGATATTAACGGTCTGATTCTGGTTGAGCGTGAAGGGCAGAAGAAGATGGTGATTGGCAACAAAGGGGCCAAAATCAAAACCATCGGCATTGAAGCGCGTAAAGACATGCAGGATATGTTTGAAGCGCCGGTTCACCTGGAGCTGTGGGTGAAAGTCAAATCTGGCTGGGCCGATGACGAACGTGCGCTGCGCAGTCTCGGTTACGGCGAAGACCAGTAGTTTTCATACTCTATGGCTTTCGAGGTGCAGGAAGGCGGCAAGACCGCGAATCCCCGGGAGCTTACTCAGGTAAGTGACTGGGGTGAACGGGCGCAGCCAACGCACCTGCAACTTGAAAGACGACGAGTATGATGGAAGGCTGGCAGCGCGCTTTTGTCCTGCATAGTCGTCCCTGGAGCGAAACCAGCCTGATGCTGGACGTCTTCACGGAAGAGTCAGGTCGCGTGCGTCTTGTTGCTAAAGGCGCACGTTCCAAACGTTCTAATCTCAAAGGTGCTCTTCAGCCTTTTACTCCCTTGCTGCTTCGCTTTGGCGGGCGTGGCGAAGTCAAAACGCTACGCAGCGCGGAAGCCGTCTCGTTGGCGCTCCCTCTCAGCGGTATCACGCTCTATAGCGGTCTTTACGTTAACGAACTGCTTGCCCGCGTGCTTGAGCATGAAACGCGCTTCTCCGAACTTTTCTTCGATTATCTGCACTGCATCCAGTCTCTGGCTGGCGCAAGCGGTTCTCCTGAACCGGCACTGCGTCGCTTTGAACTGGCGCTGCTGGGACATCTTGGTTACGGCGTCGATTTCCTCCACTGTGCCGGGAGCGGTGAAGCGGTTGACGATGCCATGACCTATCGCTACCGTGAAGAAAAAGGCTTTATCGCCAGCGTGGTTATTGATAACAGCACCTTTACCGGGCACCATCTTAAGGCGTTGGCGAATCGCGAATTTCCGGACAGCGATGCGCTGCGTGCGGCAAAACGTTTCACTCGTATCGCCCTGAAGCCGTATCTTGGTGGGAAACCGTTGAAAAGCCGGGAGCTTTTTCGCCAGTTTATGCCCGCGCGGGCGGCGCGGGCCAATAAAACCAATAACGATTAACGAGGATTGTCATGGCTGAATTACTGTTAGGGGTCAATATTGACCACATTGCGACATTACGCAACGCTCGCGGCACCGCTTATCCTGACCCGGTGCAGGCGGCCTTTATCGCCGAGCAGGCCGGTGCTGACGGTATTACCGTCCATCTGCGCGAAGACCGCCGACACATCACCGATCGCGATGTGCGTATCCTGCGCCAGACTCTCGATACTCGCATGAATCTTGAGATGGCGGTGACGGAAGAGATGCTGAATATCGCCTGCGAGACTAAACCACATTTCTGCTGCCTGGTGCCGGAAAAACGCCAGGAAGTGACCACCGAGGGTGGTCTGGACGTTGCGGGCCAGCTCGACAAAATGCGCGATGCCTGTAAGCGCCTTGCCGACGCCGGTATTCTGGTTTCCCTGTTTATCGATGCTGATAATGCGCAAATTAAGGCCGCGGCGGACGTGGGAGCGCCCTATATCGAAATTCACACTGGTTGCTACGCCGATGCTGCAACTGATGCTGAGCAGGCAAAAGAGCTGGAGCGTATTGCTAAAGCGGCAACTTACGCCGCCAGCCTCGGGTTAAAGGTTAATGCCGGTCACGGTCTAACCTACCATAACGTTAAAGCCATTGCGGCATTGCCGGAAATGCACGAGCTGAACATCGGCCATGCGATTATTGGTCGTGCGGTGATGAGCGGCCTGAAAGAGGCGGTTGCGGAAATGAAGCGTCTGATGCAGGAAGCGCGCGCGTAATGGCTATCCTCGGACTGGGCACTGATATTGTTGAAATAGCCCGTATTGAAGCGGTGATCGCCCGCAGCGGCGATCGGCTGGCCCGTCGCGTACTTAGTGACCATGAGTGGGCGATATGGGAACAGCATCAGCAACCGGTCCGTTTTTTGGCTAAGCGCTTCGCGGTAAAAGAAGCTGCTGCCAAGGCGCTTGGGACCGGCATTCGCAACGGTCTGGCGTTTAATCAGTTTGAGGTTTACAACGACGAGCTGGGTAAGCCAAAGCTGCGTTTGTGGGGAGAGGCGAAAAGTCTGGCGGCACGTTTAGGAGTCAGCAGCATTCATGTGACGCTGGCCGATGAGCGCCACTATGCCTGCGCTACGGTCATAGTCGAAAGCTAGATTTTTTCGGCGTGGTGCAGCAGGACGAATTTATCCCACAACTGCTCTTCGTTTTCATTATGCGCCGGATCTTTCAGAATAGTATTCGGGATTGGACACACTTTCTGGCAGGTCGGCGTTTCATAATGACCTACGCACTCGGTGCAGCGGTCGCTGTTAATTTCATAAATGCTATCACCCATTGATATCGCCTCATTCGGGCATTCTGGCTCGCACATATCGCAGTTGATGCATTTTTTGGTGATTAACAGCGCCATCAGGAAATTCTCAGAAACAACACAAATAGGGCGGGCATTATACGCCCATTTTCTGCTCAGGCCAGCTCTTTTCTGGTGTCAATTCGTTATCCGTAGTGTAAAAATTTTTGATCTGCTTGAGCAGGCAGATAGTTGCGTTGTCCAGCGAAAGGTCATTGCTATGTACGAGCATCACTGGGATGAAAAAAGCCGGAATACCAAGCGAAACCAGACGGACATTTTTGGGCGTGGATAAACGCGTTAGCGAGCGGGTAATAAATGCGATGCCAATTTGTGCCTCAGCATACTCAAGGCATGAGTAGTGGTTATCCAGTTCGCAGATGATATTCGGCGCTATCTTACGGTTATTGAATTCTGTCGCGATAATTCCTCTTAATAATAGAGAGTCATTAAGCACGATAATGGGTTGGTCGTTCAGATCTTCAGGGCGTAGGCGCTCATGCTTCGCCAGGGGATGTGAAAGCGGGATAGCGGCGATAATCTCATCTTCAAACAACATGGTAGAGCTAAGCTGAGCGGGCAGCGTGGTCCGGTAAACGATACCAATATCGACGGTACTATCGGTGAGTTTTTTGATGGTTTGTTCCGTAGAAAATTCCTTAACATTCAAGGAAATTTCAGGATGATGCGTCATAAAGCTGCGAAAGGCTGGCAAGACCAGGTAGCTGCCTGAGACGCCAATCGATATCGTATCGCGTTGCTGATATTGATAGGGAAGGAGGTCGTTTTCCGCATTTTTCAAATCCAACATTATTTTGTTAGCATGCTGTTGCAAAATAACGCCAGGTTTTGTTAATTCAATACCCCTGCCTCTTCGCTTAAATAATATTGTCTTAAGTGATGCCTCAAGTTGTTTGATTTGCTGACTTAATGATGGCTGGGTGATAAAAAGTCGACTGGCCGCCCGACCATAATGTAGTTCATCACACAAAATCAGGAAGGAATGCAGTTGTTTGATATTCATTAAAATGTAACGCCAATCGATTGGGTTTTGTTATAACGATTATAAAAAATACCAAATTGTTTGCCTATTTTGCTTTTTTTAAACTGTGATCAGTGCATTTTAAAAAAGGAAAAATTATGTCGGTATCAATCAACCGCTGGGGAATGCTTGCCGCCCACGTGTGCATAAATTTTGTGCTCGGGGGCGTCTATGCATTTAGCTATTTTAAAACGCCATTAATGGAGCAATATCACTGGGATCCTGCGACCCTGGCGTTAGCATTTTCTATCAATATGGGGATCATTCCTTTACCGATGATTTGGGGCGGGAGGATGATCGATAATGGCAAAGGAAAACAGGCGATTGTTATCGGTGGCATCCTGTTTTCTTTAGGTTTTATCTTGTCCGGTTTCGTGGATAATTTGCCGATGTTGTTCTTAACCTATGGGGTCATCGCTGGGCTAGGATCGGGATTGGCCTTTACGGGAAATCTTAATAATATTCTCAAGTTTTTCCCTGACCGTCGAGGGCTTGCCAGCGGCATCGTCCTGGCTGGCGTTGGGGTAGGGACGCTACTTTGCACCCGCCTGGCCGAATATTTTATGGCGCAAACCCATGATGTCAGTCGGGCGCTATTGTATCTGGGTATCGTATATTTAGTGGTCATTTTTATCGTGCAATTCTTTATTCGAAGCGCGCCCGCAAAAGATAGCGGTGGAATTAAAGCATCGCCAATGGATAAAGACTATCGACATATGCTTAAGGACCTGCGTTTTTGGCTGCTGTTTATGATTCTGGCGCTGGGCGTATTCTCCGGAATGGTGATCAGTTCAAGCTCTGCACAAATTGGTATGACGCAATATGGTTTAATATCCGGGGCATTGATTGTCAGTCTGGTATCGATATTTAACTCTATTGGTCGCTTGTTCTGGGGAGGTTTGACCGATAAGTTAGGCGGGTATAATACGCTGGTGATTGTTTATCTCTTTACCTGCCTTTGTATGCTGCTGTTGCTCTTTTTTAATGGTAATACTTCGGTGTTCTATTTCAGCGCGCTGGGCGTTGGCTTTGCTTACGCCGGTATATTAGTTATCTTCCCCGGACTGACCAGTCAGAACTTTGGCATGCGTAATCAGGGATTAAACTATGGATTTATGTATTTTGGTTTTGCCGTTGGTGCGGTTATTGCGCCGTATGTTACATCAGCTATAGCGAAATATACGGGGAGCTATAATACGGTATTTATTCTCACCACGGTCTTATTGCTTATTGGGGTTGTGCTCACGCTGGTGACTAAACGTTATGTTGGAACGGTTTTAGCCAAAATACATTGATCAAATCATAAGGAAATAAAGATGAAAATTGCAATCGCAGGTGCAGGGGCTATGGGGTGCCGTTTTGGCTATATGTTACTGGCTGCCGGACATGACGTGACGCTTATCGATAGCTGGCAGGAACATGTTGATGCTATTTGCAGTAAGGGATTGTTTGTCGAAACGGAAACGACTCAACAGTATTATCCGATACCCGCAGTTATGGCCGATAAGGCGCAGGGGGAATTTGAACTGGTTATTCTGTTTACCAAAGCTATGCAACTGGACAGCATGCTACAGCGTATTAAACCGTTGCTACCCGCGGCGAAAGTCGTGATGATTTTATCTAATGGTCTGGGAAATATCGAAACGCTGGCAAACTACGTTGATCGGGAAAAGATCTATGCTGGCGTCACGTTATGGTCGAGCGAACTGGAGGGGGCCGGACATATTATGGCCACGGGCACGGGGACGATTGAGCTGCAGCCTATTGCCAGCCAGGATGCTGACCAGGAATCCAGAGTCATTGCCGCCCTCAATAGCGCCGGGCTGAATGCGGAAATTAGCCCTGACGTATTATTATCAATCTGGAAGAAAGCGGCTTTTAATAGCATAATGAATACCTATTGCGCACTGCTGGATTGTAATGTCGGTGGTTTTGGCAATCGACCTGGAGCATTAGATTTAGCGCAGGCAGTGGTGGATGAGTTTGTACTGGTAGCAGCCAGTCAGAATATTCCGTTGACTCAGGAAATGGTGATGAATACGGTAAAAAAAGTATTCGACCCGCGCGAAAGTGGCCATCACTATCCTTCTATGTATCAGGATTTACACAAAGGGCGGCTCACTGAAATTGACTATTTAAATGGAGCGATTGCGCGTATTGGGATGCAGAACAATATTGCCGTACCGGTTAACAAGCTTCTGACTCAGCTGATTCACGCCAAAGAAGCGCAATAAATCCAGGGGCTCTTTTGCGAAATGCAGAAGAGCCCGATTTCAGACCAGTTTTTTCACCAGCGCTTCACTGTGACGAATGCGATCCGGGGCGCGCTCGAGATCCTGCTGGACCAGCCCCATGAACAGCAGGTCGGCCAGCATCATTTGCGCGCTGGTGGAGGAGATCGCGGCGCTGCGCGTAGCCTGCTCTTCAGCGATGGTATACAGGCACAGAGTTGCCTGCTGTTGAAGGGCGTTGGGGTTAAAACCGGTGATCGCCAGGATCTGGCTCCCCACTCGCAATGCTTCACCTGCCGCCATATTAATTTCGCGTCGCTCACCAGAGTAGGAGATGGCCAGCAGCAGATCGTCTGCCGCCATCGCCTGTACCGTTGCCAGAAGGGCGTGCATATCCTGCTCAGAAACGGCGTTAATGCCGATTTTCATCAGCTTCCAGCTAAAGTTCCGCGCGACCAGGCCCGATGCGCCAATACCGGTAATAATAACCCGCCGGGCATTACGCAGTAGCGCAACGGCTTCCAGTAGCTTTTCTTCGCTGTTGACGTCCAGAGAGGCATGCATTGCCGCGATATTATCTTTAATCAGCTTTTCGCCCACCAGCCGGAGAGGATCATCCCCGCGAATCTGATTATGCACCGGTACGGATTGCGGAGTGGGGGCGCTAGCCAATGCTTCGCTTAACGCCAGTTTCAACGCCGGGAAACCTTTAAAACCCATCTTCTGCGCGAATTTTACCACGCTCGACTGGCTGACCCCGGCTTCTCCCGCCAGCTGCTGTGAGCTGAGGTGGCGGGTTTGATCCGGTTGAGCCAAAATAAAATCGGCCAGTTTTTTATCACTTGCGGCCAGCGTGGGGTAACGTTGGCGGATTCGGGTCAAACAGTTCATAGCGGCTCCGGAGGACAGCTTTCACCCTCGGCTGAAAGAATTTTGTATTCAATTATAAGGGGATTAATGCGAATTAAAAATTCAACCGCTCAGATTTCTCTGCAAGCAGGTTTTACCTTAATCCCGGCTCAACGATGGCGGATGTTTTCGCTATTCAACGTGTAAGGCTGTTAAGCTATTGGTTATCGAGGTGTTAATCCAGAGGAGTCGGTTTTGAATAGTAGCATGCGGCGAGTGGTTTTCTTTGATCTGGATGGCACCTTGCATCAGCAGGATATGTTCGGCAGTTTCTTGCGCTATGTGTTACGTCATCAGCCGTTGAATACGTTGCTGGTTCTTCCTCTGTTGCCCGTTATTCTTGCTGGGTTGTTGCTAAACGGTCGGGCCGCACGCTGGCCGATGAGCCTGCTGCTGTGGGCTACGACTTTCGGGCGCAGTGAGAGGCATCTGAAACGTCTTGAGGCGAGTTTTGTTCATTGGTTCCGGCAGCATGTCACGGCTTTTCCCGTCGTTCAGTCACGGTTGACGGATTATCTGACCAGTACCGATGCGGACGTTTGGTTGATTACCGGGTCGCCGCAGTCGCTGGTGGAGCAGGTCTATTTTGATACTGCATGGTTGCCGCGGGTGAATCTGATTGCCAGTCGGATGGAGCGCCGTTGCGGCGGCTGGGTTTTAACGCTGCGTTGTCTGGGTAGCGAAAAAGTGGCGCAACTGGAGCAAAAAATCGGTGCTCCGCTGCGCTTGTACAGTGGTTATAGCGACAGCGAACAGGACAATCCGCTGCTCTATTTTTGCCAGCACCGCTGGCGAGTAACCCCACAGGGCGATCTTCAGCAGTTAGAATAGTGTGTAATATATAGCACCCATGTATAATGCGCCCCGCTTTTTCCGCAGGAGTGCCCGCTTTGTCTGACCATGAATTAAATGATGAATACTGGATGCGTCATGCTTTGACGCTGGCGAAACGCGCCTGGGAAGAGGGCGAGGTGCCGGTCGGCGCGGTGCTGGTGCACAATCATCAGGTCATCGGTGAAGGCTGGAACCGGCCAATTGGCCGTCACGATCCTACTGCGCATGCAGAGATTATGGCGCTGCGCCAGGGCGGGCTGGTATTGCAAAACTACCGTCTGGTTGACGCGACGCTGTACGTCACCCTGGAGCCTTGCGTGATGTGCGCCGGGGCGATGGTGCATAGCCGCATTTCCCGACTGGTATTCGGTGCCAGGGATGCGAAAACCGGCGCTGCCGGGTCGTTGATCGACGTGCTGCATCATCCGGGGATGAATCATCGGGTAGAAATAACCGAAGGACTCCTGGCAGAACAGTGCTCCTGTATGCTGAGCGATTTTTTCCGCTGGCGGCGCGAAGAGAAAAAGGCGCAGAGGAAAGCGTTAAAAAATGCGTAATCCCGGTTATTTCCGCTCCGCGCCAGGCGGGTGATTAAAACAGCGCGTATAGGCCTCGGTTAATCTCGGAAGAGAGGTAAAACCGCAGGCTGCGGCAATGCTGGCCACTGAACGTTCTGTGGTGCGCAGCATCTCTTGTGCTTTCAGCAAGCGATAGCGCTGGATGAACTGTTCCGGCGTGAACCCGGTAAACTCTTTCACAAACCGATAAAGCGTGCGTTTTGGCATCGCGCACTCTTCAGCCATATTTTCCCATACGATAGTGTGCGGCAGATTCTCGCGAATAGCGTGCAGCAGGCGCTGTTTGTTGCTCTCCTGACGGTTCGTCCTTATCGGACGAATACTGGCCTCCAGCAGCCTGGCCATAATCATCAGGATCGTGGCTTCAGCGATGGCAAAATAAGTATCGTCATAGTTATCATCTGTTCTGCGGTGGATTTCATCAGCCAGTTGCACAATGTGCTCCAGCTCGGCGTGATTAAGCGCGCCCGGGCGTTTATGGGTAAAATGATTTAGCTGGCCGAGCAGTGGTTTCTGCGGCTTAATAAATTGAAATGTTCCCTCGCGCTTAAGCCGAATGTTAATTAAGGACAGGTGGCGGGTTGATTCGTAATAGTGAATATCGTTGGCTGAGACAAAGAAAAAATCGCCTTTAAAAATAAGCTGTGGCCGATCGTTGATAATATGGAAACCGCAGCCCTCCTTAACAATAACGATTTCATCAAAATCGTGACCATGAATATCGGCCATCTCCTGATCGCGCGAGCTAAACAACGAAAATGCATGAGTATCGGAGAGGAAGTAATCCTGAGCGTGCATAATTTTCATTCTTCCTCTCCTGGATTCATTATTTTAAGGAAAAAGTCAGCGGTTGGTTGGCGGTCAGCGACCGGGTTTCGCCATCTAAACGAACGACCCCTCCACTACGCGTCGAGCAAACCGTCAGCACGTTGTCGCATAAGTTTAACCTGACCTCACCGTCTTTAATTGGTAACGTGCAGTCGAGACGAGAAAACGAAGTTAGCCACGGCTCGATGATAAAGGTTTCGTAGCCCGGCGTCAGCGCCCGAAGGCCGACAAAATAGCGTCCCAGGAGATACAGCGGGCTTGCCCCCCAGGCATGACACAAACTTTTACCGAATTTATCACCATACATGGCGTAGTGTTCATCACCCGCAACTTGCGGATTGTACTCTTCCCAAAACGTCGTCGCGCCAAGCGCCAGCATGCCACCCCAATAGCTGCGGATCTTCTGCAATACGCGCTCCTGCTGACCACAGCGGCATAGCGTATCCAGCTCAAAGAAGGTAAACCAGGGGGTGACAATTTGCGCAATAGCGTCATTTAACAACACGCGCTCGACAATAATATCCCGGCGTTTGGGGGAAACCAGATCGAACATCAGAGCAAAGATATTGGCGTGGCGAGTGACGTTATTTCTGCCGCTTTCATAGCTGTCGATATAGGCGCCTTGTGCTTCGTCCCAGAAAAAGGCATCGATATTTTTTGCCAGCTCATTGGCCCGCTTAAGGTACGGTTCCGGGTTGGCATCCGCCAGCTTCGCGCAGAGCGCCATGGTGTGCCAGGCTTTTAAAAGCAGCATTTGTTCGGCGCACACGGCTCCGGTTTTATCGATTTCGGCCCAGTCGATAAATATCCAGTCCCCCTCTTTTCCGCGAATGAAACCCTGCTCATCAATGTCCCGCTGCAGCCACTCCATCAGGCTGACCATTTGCGGGAAAACCTGGCGTATAAAAGTCACATCGTTGCTCATCAGATAGTGATTTTCGACATTGCTTATCCACAGAAGTGAGTAATCAACAATGGTATTCATATGCTGACGGATTGGATCACGCCCGCGCAGGGCCAGCAGGGTCCGACGGTTAATCGCCTCATCGAAAAAAAGGTAAGGGTTAATCAACGTGCATTGCCAGGCATCACCGGACCAAATCCAGCGATCGCGCTTCACGCCGTCGATAAAAAAGAGATCACTACACAGCGCGAACGTCTCATGGGAAACTTGCCAGATCTGCTCGATCAGCGGATCGTCACAGCATAAGCTCGCAATGTTGTCCCGCGGAATAAACTCGTGCCAGGCGACGATCTTGACTGCATCAAAGACCACATCAGGGACAAAAATATAACGGAAAGCGCGTTTGCGAATGGCGCAACCCGCAGTGACGTTATCCTGCCAGTAATAACAGTTATTAATATCCAGAGCTTCAGCCTGCGATTCGCCATAGCACAGCTTAATCGGGGACGGATTAGGATGATTAAACGTCACTGTCAGCGTACCGTTAACCACGTGGACAAAGTCGAACAGCACGCCGCCATTGATTGCGACGCAGCTGACCGGCTCCCGCCGTTCACTCTGGTAGTTGACCGAGTTGGGCGAGGTCTCTGGATGCTGATAAAGTTCATCCCAGCCAGCCGGTGCGCTGACGATATAATCGCTGGCCTGCCAGCTACCGTCGCTGAAAATATGCTCGCCTTCAACGCGAATGCTCGGCAGGCCTGTGGCGTTAGACAGATACACGTGAATGGTTTGTTTGCCGGGAGGGCAGCTCAGGTGCGTGCGCAGCGGATACTTTTTATCGCCAATCGCCACATAGCCGCTTCCCTCAGCCTGTACATAAAACGATTCGGCCTGCTCAAAGCAGTACTGGCGGCTGAAAAACACGCTTTTGCAGCAGTCCTGTACATGCCAGTAGGCCGGCCAGTCGAACCGTCGTTCTTCGCGCTGCAAGTTTTGTAATAGAGCGTGACGGATCTCGAAGTCACCCGCGAACCAAATCCATCTGGCTTTAGCATTGAATGTCATCATGGTTAAATTCCTGAAGTCTCTGCGTTAAGTTGTTTCTGTTTGGCAAGTTGCTGTTTGATCTCTTCATATTGGCTATCGAGGGTGTAAAAGCGACCCATCCAGAGCATGGAGATAACAATCAACCCTGCCGGGATCCACAGATAGCAGGCCTTAATGGCGATGATGGCGGCGGCAGACTGCTGCGCTTCGGCGACATATCCCGTCGCCGAGAGCAGGAATCCGCTTAATGCTCCGGCTACGGCCATCGCCACTTTACCGATAAAGCCATTCACCGAAGTCAGAATGCCAGCCGTGTTGATGCCGGTTTTCCATTCACCGTAATCCACCGGATCCGCCTGCATTGAAAAGTAGATCGCATTGCGTTGACCAAAGCCGAATGCCAGCAGCACGGCGCCGGACATCAAACCCCAAACGTTAACTCCGGAGAACATCATCACCGCCATGCCGAGTAGGTTCATGGCACAAGCTAACTGGTAAACCTGAATTTTTCGTAGATAGCGGGTAAGGAACGGCACGGTTAAGGTGCCAAGTAGCGGAACAAAAGAGGAGATCCCCGCTGCGACGGAAGTCAGGGCGGTGTTGCCGACATAATATTTGAAGAAATAGATCAATGCGCCGGACTGAAGGAAAAATGCACCCCACATAAAAAGAATATTGATAGCGAAAACTTTCCACGGGCCGTTTTCTCTTAACCCCTGCCAGGCACGACGCAGAGTCATTCTCTCTGGAGTAATGGCGAAGCGTTCTTTGACATTAAAAAAACTGACAAACAGGAAGAAGGTCGAGATAACGCCAAACAATGTCGCCGTATAAATAAACCCACGATTCTGATCGCCCTGACCAAACCAATTAACCAGTGGCAATGTGGCAACCGAAACTATCGTCGAGCCAATAAAACTAAACATGATTCTCACTGACGAGAGTACGGTACGTTCTTGAGCGTCATTGCTTAAAAAAGGCAGCATGGCATTGTAGGGAATATTGACCAGAGTAAACATCACCGAGAGCAGAAAGTAGGTAATAAACGCCCAGGCCAATTTTCCTGTTGTACTAATATCTGGGACGTAAAAAGCTAAAATGCATAGTAGACCAAATGGAATTGCGCCAATAGCTAGCCACGGACGGCAGCGCCCCCAGCGGGTGGTGGTATTATCAATGAGGATCCCCATAAAAACATCGGTTACCCCATCGGCAAGTCGGGTAATCAAAAACATAATACCGATATAATAAGCCGGGAGCTTCATGATATCGGTGTAAAAGTACATTAAATATAATGAAATTAATTGCCACACTAAATTACAGGAAATATCGGCTACTGAAAAACCCAGCCGTAATCTCCACGGAGAAGATGTTTTCGGTTCCATGCCAGCCTCGGTTAAATGCAATGATGCGTTGAGCGTGGGAATATTAAATAACAACATCTTTGCCGAATCATTAGCTTGATTTGGCACTGTCGCGGAAACGCCTGTGACTCGGTTAGCGTTTTTAGCAGGCGGCTTACTTTGGTGAAATAAAGCGAGCTAACGGCGGCGTCACGGCATCGCTATGCATCGAGGGTTGCAGGAAAGAGAGCAGGCTGGAAGGTTTCACTTGCTCGGGTATTTCATCCGGCATGACCGCCGGATAGTGTTCGCCAAGCGCCGCAATCTGCGCCTCTTTTCTCTCTTTCTCAGAGAGGTAGCCCACAAGGCTGATATGGTATTTGCGGATATTCTCGACGTAGGCGTAGGCCTCATGACCGCGCGCAAAGCCGTACTTCAGCCGACTGTAATAGTTTTTCTGGCTCAGCAACGGCAGACGCTGCTTCACATCGGCCCAGCTATTGGGGTTGCCTTTCTGCTTTTTGGTTAGCGCCATCGCATCAAGCATATGCGCGTAGCCCATATTGTAAGCCGCTAGCGCAAACCAGATGCGTTCGTCTTTGGGAACGGAGTCCGGCACCTTATTCATCATATCCTGGAGATAACGCATGCCGCCGTCGAGGCTTTGGTCTGCATCGGTACGGTCGGTCAGTCCCAGGCTCTGGGCGGTATTACGGGTGAGCATCATTATTCCGCGTACGCCAGTCGGAGAGGTAGCCTGAGGGTCCCAATGCGACTCCTGCCATGAGATGGCCGCCAGCAGGCGCCAGTCTATCTGCCGGGCATATTTTTCAAACATCGGCTGTAGATCAGGGAGGACGTTCTCCACGGCGCGCAGGAAGGTGCGCGTATCAACATAGTCAAAATCGTTACCGTGACCGAGGTATTTCTCTTCCAGTCGCGCAAGGATGCCGTCTTCATTAATGCTATTGAAGAAATCGAGCATCGCCGCCGACAGGGAATTATCTTCGCCTTTTTCGCTAAACCAGGTTACTGGCTGCTCATCGCTGATATCCAGCGCGACGGCCAGTTCCGGGTGGACGCGCTGGAACAGACTGACGGCGACCGAATCCGCGATGGTGTAATCGAGCCTACCGTCGATCACCGCTTGCATCAGCGCCGTGGTGCCGCGTTTATCATCCACGCGCCAGTCGAGGTCCGGATATTTTTGTTCTTTTAATGCCTGCAGGTCGTTAACCGCCACGTGTCCAGGGGCGATAGCCAATTGCTCAGCTGTAAGATTAGCGAGGCTGCGCGGGCGCAGGCTACCTTTGCGATACACCAGTTGTTGCGAAACGGAATAGTAGGTTGGCCCGGCCTGATAGTTCTTTACCCGTTCAGAGTTGTAGACCAGACCCGCCGCCAGCATGTCGGCTTTTCCCTCATCGAGGTCGTCGAATAGCTGGCTGATATTTTGTCGGACAGTCACCTTCAGCTCGACCCCAAGGTAGTCGGCAAACTGTTGCGCCAGCTCATAATCGAAACCGTAGGTTTTATCATTGATGGACGCGAAGGTCATTGGCGAATTAATGGTGCTAACACGCAGCTCTCCGCGCGCCATAATCCCTGCCACACGGTTCTCTGGTTTCCCCATCCACGGAAGAGACGGCCACAGGGCGGCCGCCAGCAAGAGGGTGACAATGCCGATAAGCAGATAATTAATCTTTAGTTTTTTCAGATAGTTAATCTTCTGCAGCTTTGTGTTCCTCAGCAGACTATGACCGGAAAAAGTAAAAGGTTGTCGTCGAATGAGCGGCATTTTGCTTAAGAATGCGCCAGTTGGCAACTTATTCGCTAACTGTGTCACATTTATTGATAAACCTCGGCAACCATTTTATTTCTACGCAAACGGTTTCGTCGGGACGCAGGATTCACTATAATGGCGCCCGTTTCCCCCGGCTCACCCTGAAAGCTTCGAAGACGAGAGACTTATGATGGAAATTTTGCGTGGTTCACCTGCACTGTCGGCATTCCGTATCAATAAACTGCTGGCACGTTTCCAGGCGGCCAACCTTCCGGTAAGCACGATATATGCCGAGTATGTTCATTTTGCCGATCTCAGCGCTCCACTAAGCGGCGACGATCGTGAGAATCTGGCGAGGTTGCTAAAATATGGCCCGAACTTAAGCAGCCATACCCCAAGCGGCAAGCTACTGCTCGTTACCCCCCGTCCTGGCACTATCTCTCCCTGGTCTTCAAAAGCTACCGACATCGCCCGTAACTGTGGTCTGTCTCAGGTTGTACGCCTGGAGCGCGGCGTTGTGTACTACGTTGAAGCGAGCAGCCTGACTAAAGAGCAGTGGGCGCTGGTGGCGGCTGAACTGCACGATCGAATGATGGAAAGCGTATTTGGCGCGCTGGAAGAGGGCGAAAAGCTGTTTGCTCACCATCAGCCGACCCCGGTCACCAGCGTTGACCTGCTGGGACAGGGTCGTCAGGCGCTGATTGACGCCAACCTCCGTCTGGGGCTGGCGCTGGCGGAAGACGAAATCGACTATCTGCAGGAGGCTTTCCACAAGCTGGGTCGCAACCCGAACGATATCGAACTCTATATGTTCGCGCAGGCTAACTCCGAGCACTGCCGACACAAGATTTTTAACGCCGATTGGGTCATTGATGGCGAGCAGCAGCCGAAGTCGCTGTTCAAGATGATCAAAAACACCTTTGAGAAAACTCCGGACTACGTGCTGTCTGCCTATAAAGATAACGCCGCGGTAATGGAAGGCTCGGCGGTGGGGCGTTATTTTGCTGACCACGAAACGGGTCGCTACGACTTCCACCAGGAAGACGCGCATATTTTGATGAAGGTCGAAACCCACAACCACCCGACGGCGATCTCTCCGTGGCCGGGCGCGGCGACCGGTTCTGGCGGTGAAATCCGTGACGAAGGTGCGACCGGTCGTGGTGCTAAGCCGAAAGCGGGGCTGGTGGGTTTCTCCGTCTCCAACCTGCGTATTCCGGGCTTTGAGCAGCCGTGGGAAGAAGATTTCGGCAAGCCGGATCGTATTGTGACCGCGCTGGATATCATGACCGATGGCCCTCTGGGCGGTGCGGCGTTTAACAACGAATTTGGTCGCCCGGCGCTGAACGGTTATTTCCGTACCTATGAAGAGAAAGTGACCAGCCACAACGGCGAAGAGCTGCGCGGTTATCACAAGCCCATCATGCTGGCGGGCGGTATCGGCAACATTCGCGGCGAACACGTGCAGAAGGGAGAGATTGTCGTTGGCGCGAAGCTGATTGTTCTTGGCGGCCCGGCGATGAACATCGGCCTCGGCGGCGGTGCTGCTTCTTCAATGGCGTCGGGACAGTCTGATGCAGACCTGGATTTTGCCTCCGTGCAGCGCGACAACCCGGAAATGGAACGTCGCTGCCAGGAAGTTATCGACCGCTGCTGGCAGCTGGGCGACGCCAACCCGATTCTGTTTATCCATGACGTCGGTGCTGGCGGTTTGTCCAATGCCATGCCGGAGCTGGTGAGTGATGGCGGCCGCGGCGGTAAATTCCAGTTGCGTGACATCCTCAGCGACGAGCCGGGCATGAGCCCGCTGGAAATCTGGTGTAATGAATCGCAAGAACGCTATGTCATGGCCGTTGCGCCGGAGCAACTGCCGCTGTTTGATGAACTGTGCCGTCGCGAACGTGCGCCATACGCGGTTATTGGCGAAGCGACCGAAGCGATGCATCTGAGCCTTGACGATACCCATTTTGACGATCGACCGATTGATCTACCGCTCGACGTGCTGCTGGGCAAAACGCCGAAAATGACCCGCGATGTGCAGACGCTGAAAGCACAGGGTCAGAGTCTGGATCGCCAGGGCATAACTATTGCCGACGCGGTGAACCGCGTGCTGCATCTGCCGACCGTTGCGGAGAAAACCTTCCTTGTCACCATCGGTGACCGCACCGTGACCGGCATGGTCGCCCGCGATCAGATGGTCGGCCCGTGGCAGCTCCCGGTCGCTAACTGCGCGGTAACCACTGCCAGCCTCGACAACTACTACGGTGAAGCCATGTCAATTGGCGAACGTGCTCCGGTTGCGCTGCTGGACTTTGCCGCTTCCGCCCGCCTGGCGGTTGGCGAAGCGCTAACGAATATCGCCGCGACGCAGATTGGCGCGCTCAATCGCGTGAAGCTGTCGGCAAACTGGATGGCCGCAGCTGGTCACCCGGGTGAAGACGCTGGCTTATATGAAGCCGTTAAAGCGGTTGGCGAAGAGCTGTGTCCGGCTCTGGGACTGACGATTCCAGTGGGTAAAGACTCTATGTCGATGAAAACCCGCTGGCAGGAAGGCAACGAGCAGCGCGAAATGACCTCCCCGCTGTCGCTGGTGATTTCTGCCTTTGCTCGCGTGGAAGATGTGCGCCGCACCGTGACCCCGCAGCTCGCGACCGTTGATAACGCTCTGCTGCTGATTGATTTGGGCAAAGGTAAAAATGCGCTGGGCGCCACCGCGCTGGCGCAGGTTTACCGTCAGTTGGGCGATGTTACCGCGGACGTGCGCGATGTTGCTCAGTTGAAAGGTTTCTGGGAGTCGATGCAGGCGCTGGTGGCTGAAGATAAGCTGCTGGCCTGGCATGACCGGTCCGACGGCGGCCTGCTGGTGACCCTGGCTGAAATGGCCTTTGCTGGTCACTGTGGCGTCAATGTGGATATCGCCGCGCTCGGCAATGACCATCTGGCTGCGCTGTTTAACGAAGAGCTGGGGGGCGTGATTCAGATCCGTGCTGGCGATCGTCAGGCAGTCGAAGCGCTGCTGGCGGCGAATGGCCTGGCAGATTGCGTTCACTACCTCGGACAGGCGACGGCGGGCGACCGCTTTGTTATCGCCGCCGATAGTCATCCGGTATTTAGCGAAAGCCGCACCACGCTGCGTATGTGGTGGGCTGAGACGACCTGGCAGATGCAGCGTCTGCGCGATAACCCGGAGTGTGCCGACCAGGAACATGACGCGAAGGCTAACGACAACGATCCTGGCCTCAACGTGAAGCTTTCCTTCGATATCAACGAAGACATCGCGGCACCTTATATCGCTAGTGGTGCGCGTCCGAAGGTCGCTGTGCTGCGCGAGCAAGGCGTGAACTCCCATGTAGAAATGGCGGCAGCGTTCCATCGTGCGGGCTTTGATGCTATCGACGTGCATATGAGCGACCTGCTGGCGGGCCGTACCGGTCTTGCTGATTTCCAGGCGCTGGTGGCCTGCGGAGGTTTCTCCTACGGTGATGTTTTAGGCGCGGGTGAAGGCTGGGCGAAATCTATTCTGTTCAATGACCGCGTACGCGACGAGTTTGCCACTTTCTTCCATCGCCCACAGACATTGGCGCTGGGCGTGTGCAACGGCTGTCAGATGATGTCTAACCTGCGCGAACTTATCCCCGGCAGCGACCTGTGGCCGCGCTTTGTGCGCAACCACTCTGACCGCTTTGAAGCTCGTTTCAGCCTGGTTGAAGTGACCCAAAGCCCGTCGCTGCTGTTGCAGGGAATGGTGGGGTCAATGATGCCAATTGCCGTTTCTCACGGTGAAGGGCAGGTAGAAGTGCGTGATGGTGCACATCTGGCTCAGCTAGAGAGCAAAGGCCTGGTGGCTCTGCGCTTCGTCGATAACTTTGGTAAGGTCACGGAGAACTACCCGGCTAACCCGAACGGTTCGGCGAACGGCATTACCGCGGTGACCAGCGAAAGCGGACGCGCGACTATCATGATGCCGCACCCGGAGCGTGTATTCCGTACCGTGTCGAACTCCTGGCATCCGGAAAACTGGGGCGAAGACAGCCCGTGGATGCGTATTTTCCGCAACGCGCGTAAACAGCTGGGCTAAGTCTTCTTCGCAAACCTCATTAAGCCTCCTGTAATTGCAGGGGGCTTTTTTTTGTGTGTGTGATGAGCGTGGGAAAAAGGTGTCGGGGATCGCCGACAAACGTGTAATAGCTGTGTCGTCAAAAGGTGACACTTAACTCATTGATTTAAAATGGTGTTAATAAATCACTTATTCGGTGTTGCTAATTAGCGACACTTTGCACAAATAGCAACCATCATCATTACCGTGATAAAATAGTAAAAAGGCATTATTTTTCATTGTGTTAATAAAATGTTTTGTGATGTGGCATAGTTCGTGCATAATTATAACCAGTGGCTCATTCACCTTCTTATGTCAGCCCCCTCGGGAAGCGCTACATAAACCTCGAATGACGCACAAAAAGGTGCCTGCCGTCCAACTCCTGATAACAGCTCTGCTTTATCAGCCATCGGGCGAAACGTCGAGTAAGGCACCGCCTCATTGCTTAATAAAGCCAGGCTCTTGTAGCCTGGCTTTATTATACTCGTCGTCTTTTGTGCTATAGGTGCGTTGGCCGCATCTGTTCACCTCGGTCACTTACTTGAGTAAGCTCCCGGGGATTCTCAGCTTTGCCGCCTTCCTGTAACTCAAAATCCATAGAGTATATTGGGTATATTCAGGTAGCATCGTAGTGAGCTAATGATTGAGACGATATCCTTGAAGCGACTCTCCCTGTTTCCCCGTTCACTGCGCCAACTGGTCACGCTCTCCTTTGTGCTGATCCTGCTCCCGCTATTGGTTCTGGCCTGGCAGGCGTGGCAAAGCCTTAACGCGCTGAGCGCGCAGGCGGCGCATATCAATCGCACCACGCTTATCGACGCCCGGCGCAGCGAGGCGATGATCAATGCTGCGCTGGAGATGGAGCGCAGCTACCGGCAGTATTGCGTGCTGGATGATCCAACCCTGGCGCGGGTCTATCAAAATCAGCGTAAGCGCTACAGTGAAATGCTTGATGCTCACGCGGGGGTTCTGCCGGACGAAAAAATCTGGCAGGTGCTGCGTCAGGATCTCGACGAACTGGCGGAACTCCAGTGCAAAAATAGCGGTCCGACGGTGAAATCTGCCGCCAGCCTGGAAGCTTTTGCCGCTGCCAACAGCGATATGGTCCAGGCGACCCGAACGGTGGTCTACTCTCGCGGGCAGCAGCTACAACAGGAGATTGCCGAACGCGGCCAGTTCTTCGGCTGGCAGGCGCTGGTTCTGTTTCTGCTCAGCCTGGCCCTGGTGCTGCTTTTCACCCGCATGATTATCGGCCCGGTGAAAGGTATTCAGAGAATGATTAATCGGCTGGGTGAAGGAAAATCGCTGGATGATGCCGCGATGTTTACCGGCCCGCGAGAGCTGCGATCCGTCGGCAAACGTATTATCTGGCTGAGCGAACGCCTTGCCTGGTTGGAATCCCAGCGTCATCAGTTTTTGCGCCATCTTTCCCATGAGCTGAAAACGCCGCTGGCCAGCATGCGTGAAGGGACAGAGCTGCTCGCTGACCGCGTGGCCGGGCCGTTAACGCCCGAACAGCAGGAGATCGTGGAGATTCTGGATAGTAGCAGCCGCAATCTACAAAAGCTGATTGAACAACTGCTGGATTACAACCGGCAGCAGGCCGATGGCCCGGTTGCACGCGAGACGGTCAATCTCGCTGAGCTGGTGGACAATGTGGTTTCCGCCCATAGCCTGCCGGCAAGAGCTAAAATGATGCAAACCGAATTGACGCTCACCGAGCGCTTCTGCCTGGCGGAGCCCGAACTTCTGGTGAGCGTACTGGATAATCTCTATTCCAATGCGGTGCACTATGGTGCTGAATCCGGTAACATCCGTATTCATAGCTACCGGCACGGCGAGCAGGTGCGCATTGACGTTATCAATAATGGCGAGCCGATCCCGCCTGCGGAAAAACAGATGATTTTCGAGCCTTTTTATCAGGGAAGCCACCAGCGTAAAGGGGCGGTAAAAGGCAGCGGTCTGGGGCTAAGCATCGCTCGTGACTGTGTACGGCAAATGCAGGGCGAGCTGAGCCTGGTGGATGATAAATCTGGGCTTATCTGTTTTCGTATCACGCTGCCCGCCGCTGAGCCTGGAAAAAACAACGCATAAATTAATATTGGGTGAATATGTCCCACTTCTTCGCATTTGTCCGTCCTCTTAGGGGATGGCTGCTGTCAGGTATTTCTTGCCTGGCGCTGGCGGGATGTTCCGCCTCCACATCACCACAGGCCGCGGATGGTAAAACGCTCTCCGCGCTGCCGCAGCATCAGGTCGCCGATTTTCTCTCGGTAGAGTGCGCCGACATCTGGAATCTGAAAAACGAGACCAGCGATAAAAACCCGCTCTACTGGTTGCGGGGGATCGATTGTGCAGATCGTCTGGCCCCGGCGCAGGCGCGTGCGGAAGCTAAGCTGCATAATGATGACAGCTGGCAGGATGCTTTTAAGCGCGGCATTTTGCTGGCGGATGCCAAAATTACGCCAGATGAACGCCGGGCGCTGGTGAATCGTCTGGATACTTTCAGCCCGCAAATCGCTGCACAGGTACGCCCGCTTTATCAGCTCTGGCGCGAAGGCCAGGGCCGACAACTTCAATTGGTTGATGAGCGTTCCCGCTACGCCAAATTGCAGCAATCCAGCGATGCCGAGCTTGAGGCGCTGCGCCAGCAGGAGCTGGAGTTACGCAGCCAGCTTGAGCTCACCACCCGTAAGCTGGAAAACCTCACCGACATTGAGCGCCAGCTCTCCAGTCGTAAACCAGGAGGCAATTTCAGCTCTGATGCCGGGCACGGCAGCGAGAAAGTCCCGGAGGTGATTCATGACGATCCGTAAACCCGCCCATCTGCTGCTCGTAGATGACGACCCGGGCTTGTTGAAGCTGCTGGGGATGCGTCTTATCAGCGAAGGGTATCGTGTGGTCACTGCCGAAAGCGGCCCGGAGGCGTTGCGTATTTTGGGCCGCGAGAAAGTGGATCTGGTGGTCAGCGACCTGCGGATGGACGAGATGGACGGCCTACAGCTGTTCAGTGAAATTCAGAAGGTCCAGCCGGGGATGCCGGTGATTATCCTGACCGCGCACGGTTCCATTCCTGATGCCGTCGCAGCGACTCAGCAGGGCGTATTCAGCTTCCTGACCAAGCCGGTGGACAAAGACGCGCTGTATAAAGCTATCGACGATGCGCTGGAGCAGAGCGCGCCGACCACCGACGAGCGCTGGCGTCAGGCGATTGTCACCCGCAGCCCGCTGATGCAGCGCTTGCTTGAGCAGGCCGGGATGGTGGCGCAATCGGACGTGAGCGTGCTGATTAACGGCCAAAGCGGCACCGGCAAAGAGATTGTCGCCCAGGCTATTCATAACGCCAGCCCGCGCCACGATAAACCTTTTATCGCTATTAACTGCGGGGCGTTGCCCGAACAACTGCTGGAATCGGAGCTATTTGGTCACGCGCGCGGTGCCTTTACCGGCGCGGTCAGCAGCCGTGAGGGATTGTTTCAGGCAGCCGAAGGCGGCACGCTGTTTCTTGATGAGATAGGCGATATGCCGGTGGCGCTACAGGTGAAACTGTTGCGCGTCCTGCAGGAGCGCAAAGTACGCCCGCTGGGTAGCAATCGCGATATTGATATTGATGTGCGGATTATCTCCGCTACCCACCGCGATCTGCCGAAAGCGATGGCCCGCGGTGAGTTTCGTGAAGACCTGTTTTATCGCCTGAACGTGGTGAATCTGAAAATTCCCCCGCTGGCCGATCGCACGGAAGATATCCCGCTACTGGCTAACCATCTGCTGCGCCAGTCCGCCGATCGCCACAAACCATTTGTCCGCGCGTTCTCTACAGATGCGATGAAGCGGCTGATGGCCGCCAAATGGCCAGGGAACGTACGCCAACTGGTGAACGTGATTGAGCAGTGCGTGGCGCTGACTTCCTCGCCGGTGATCAGTGATGCGCTGGTGGAACAGGCGCTGGAGGGGGAGAATACCGCGCTGCCGACGTTTGTTGAGGCGCGTAATCAGTTTGAGTTGAACTACCTGCGCAAGCTGCTGCAAATCACCAAAGGTAATGTCACGCACGCGGCGCGGATGGCGGGGCGTAACCGCACGGAGTTTTATAAGCTGCTGTCGCGCCACGAGCTCGAAGCCAACGACTTTAAAGAGTAGCTCCGCAACATGACGCAAGTTATGATACGGTTAGCAACCGGTTACGCGATTAAGAGCCTATCCCAGTAGGCGTTATTGTCGCAGGCAGTTTGAACACGGACAGCGCGGAAAAACCGGAGCGTACACGTAGTACGTGAGGATTTTGAGCACTGCCCAGGTTCAAAATGGCAAGTAAAATAGCCTTAATGGGATAGGCTCTAAGACAGGAAAACCATGAAAAAGATTGATGCGATTATTAAACCATTCAAACTGGATGACGTGCGTGAAGCGCTGGCCGAAGTCGGCATCACCGGAATGACGGTAACGGAAGTGAAAGGCTTTGGCCGTCAGAAGGGGCACACCGAGCTGTATCGCGGCGCGGAGTACATGGTGGATTTTCTGCCGAAAGTGAAAATCGAAATTGTCGTTACCGATGACATCGTCGATACCTGCGTCGATACCATTATCCGCACGGCCCAGACGGGCAAAATTGGCGATGGCAAAATCTTTGTCTTCGACGTTGCGCGCGTGATTCGTATTCGTACCGGTGAAGAAGACGACGAAGCGATTTAAGTTTTCAAACTAAGTTATCAAACAGCCCCGGTCGTATCATGCGACCGGGGCTGTTTGTCTCTGTCAATGGCGTTCAGTTATGCTTTTGCCTTGATAAACGCAGATCCATAGCTGTCGGCGGCCAGCAGGGCCGCATAAACGCTATCCTCAGTGATTTTAAACGGCATATTGTGAATCGTCTCTCCCTTCACGCAGGCCAGTCCGGCAACTTTACGCATCTTATTTTCGATATCTTCAGTGACGTTCAACTGCCTGAGCGTTACCGGCAGACCGACATCAATGCACAGCTGTAGAACGGTATTGAGTTCTTCAGTCGGCGCATTTTCCAACATCAGCTGGGTTAACGTGCCGAATGCCACTTTTTCACCGTGATACATCGTATGTGTTTCTTCTAATACGGTAAAACCATTGTGGATAGCGTGGGCCGCCGCCAGGCCACCGCTCTCAAAACCTATGCCGCTTAAATAAGTATTCGCTTCGACAATGTGCTCTACGGCTTCGGTTACCACGTTGCGCTCGACGGCGAGCAAGGCTTTTTTGGCATCAGCAAGCAGCGTCTCATAACACTGTCTGGCAATACCCGTTGCGGCGACGGTGGGGTGCCCGCCAGCCATCGTTGTGGCCGAGCTTTGCAAACAGGCTCGGGCTTCGAACCAGGTCGCCAGCGCATCCCCGATACCTGCTGCCAGTAGCCGTGCAGGCGCATTGGCGACTATCTGCGTATCCACCAGTACCAGCGTTGGGTTGAAAGGCAGGTCGAGGTAAGCGTCGAATTCACCATCATCGGTATAGAGCACGGACCAGGAACTGCACGGCGCATCGGTAGAAGCAATCGTCGGGATAATGACCAGCGGCAAATTCAGGTAGTACGCGACTGATTTTGCTGCATCGATCGTTTTCCCACCGCCAATACCGATAATCGCCGTGCACTGATTTTCTTCGGCTTCAGCCTGAATAGCAGTGATGGCGCTGCGCGAACACTCACCGTTAAACGTCGAAAATTGGCAGGCGATCTTTGCCTCTTCAAAACTGGTGCTAAGCCGATCCTGCGTTAACCCCAGAACAAAGGCATCGCCAAGAACTAAAAATTTTGCGTTAAGGTGTTTTACATAAGTTGCAACCGAACTTAAAAGCCCGGCCCCTTGAATATATTTACCCGGCGACTGAATGATTTTTGCGCTCATTATCTTCTCCTTGATTGAAACGCTGATTATTTAATGGCAAGGCTTCCGTAAGCGGATTGCCAGTCATGCTGAAACTGGGCGACGGCAGCATCGACAGCTGGGTTTTGTAGGAGATTTTTTGCAAGATCAGTGGGCAGCGTGATGCACTCGCAGCCTGCCAGCAGGCAATCAAGGAACTGTTGATTGTTTTTGTAGCTGGCGCCAAACACTTTGCAGTGCGGGGCATGTAAGGCAAGCGCCTTAACCAGGGCGCTGACAATTTCAATACCGTTGCCAGATAGCGCTTCAATGCGGTTGAAATAGGGTGCGACATATTCTGCACCAGCCAGCGCGGCTAACAATCCCTGGGTGGTGGTATAGACGGCGGTTCCCAGCGTTCTGACCTGATGGGCTTTCAGTTTTTTTATCGCTTTCAAACCTTCAGATGTGACGGGAATTTTGATGACAATATTCTCATCCATTGCGCTCAGGCGACGGGCTTCTTCCACCATACCTGCGCAGTCGGAGGCAATAACCTGGGCGAATATCATTCTGTCTTTACCCAATACGGCGCGAATTTGCGGAATAAGCACCGATAGCGCAATACCTGATTTCGCCGTGATGCTGGGATTCATGGTTACGCCAGCCAGCGGTAAATTCTCCTCAAGCAGCTTTATTTCATTAAGATCGGCAGTATCAATATAGATTTTCATAGAGTTATTCCTGATTAATTAAAATGAATTTTATTTTACTAATTTGTGACTGGTCGCGATTTCAACATGTTGCCCACGATATAACCTGGTCCAGGTTAAGGCATAAAATAAAATGAATACAAAGCAGATTAGCGGCATAATAAATCCGGTAGCCATATCGTAATGGTCGGCAATAGCCCCCATGATCATCGGCATAACGGCACCACCCACGATAGACATAACAATAATTGAAGAGGCTTTTTTGGTTTGTCCGCCAAGGCCCGCAATACCGAGTGAGAAAATAGCCGGGAACATGATCGACATAAAATAAAAACTAAGTACTAAAGAAATGGTCGCCAGATAACCATCTGAGTAAATGATAATGACCATCAGCACGGAGTTGATTAGGGCAAATGTTGAAAGAACAACCTGAGTTTTAATTTTACTCAGCAGCATTCCTCCGGTCAGGCGGCCAATCATAAAGAGCCCGAATCCGCCGAAGGCCAGGATCTGCGACGCGCCGCGTTCGGTAATTTGGTAGAAACTTCCCGCGTTCCAGGTCCATGTCGAAGGTAACATACTGGCGAGACTCAGCGTCATGGCTGGTGAGTGTTCGACAACGTAGTTGATAAAGAAACTGAAGATTCCCGTCTGCCCCGCGACATATAAGAACTGGGCGATGACGGCGAAAATAAAATGCGGTAGCTGCCAAAAGGGTTTCTCGCTCGCGTTGATTCGCTCATCTGCTTCAGGTACAACTTCGGGGACTTTGGTTCTGAAGAAGACCAATAGAATCAGGGTCACCGCGAGGAAAATCCCCAGATAGGGTATGAATAACCCGTCGTTAGTCTTAGAAACTTCCCCGGTCGCAGAAAGGACAAAATGGCCGCCAATCAGTGGGCCAAAGATCAGGCCCAGACCGGCGATGGATTGCGATATGTTAAGCCTTGCCGCTCCGCCGTCTTTATTCCCGAGGACAATGACGTAAGGGTTGGCAATGGTTTCGATAAAGGTCAGCCCAGCCGCGAGGATGAAAATACCGGTAAGAAAGAACATATACTCACCATGCACCGTCGCCAGCATAAACGTACTGGTACCGCACATAATCAGCACGAGTCCGATAATTATGCCGGATTTATAACCATAGCGCTGTGCCAGGATCCCCGCAGGAATAGCGACGAAGAAATAGCTAATATAGTTCGCGAACTGAATAAGCGCCGACTTCGCTTTGGTGATCTCTAGGGAAGGTGCGAACAAGTTCCTGATATGAGATCATCATATTCATCCGGAGCGCATCCCAGAGGGACATCATGAGCCATCAACTCACCTTCGCCGATAGTGAATTCAGCACTAAGCGCCGTCAGACCCGAAAAGAGATTTTCCTCTCCCGCATGGAGCAGATTCTGCCATGGCAGAATATGACCGCTGTCATCGAGCCGTTTTATCCCAAGGCGGGCAATGGCCGACGGCCCTATCCGCTGGAGACCATGCTGCGTATTCACTGCATGCAGCATTGGTACAACCTGAGCGACGGTGCCATGGAAGATGCCCTGTACGAAATCGCCTCCATGCGCCTGTTTGCCCGATTATCCCTGGATAGCGCCCTGCCGGATCGCACCACCATCATGAATTTCCGCCACCTGCTCGAGCAGCATCAACTGGCCCGTCAATTGTTCAAGACCATCAATCGCTGGCTGGCCGAAGCAGGCGTCATGATGACCCAAGGCACTTTGGTGGATGCCACCATCATTGAGGCACCCAGCTCTACCAAGAACAAAGAGCAGCAACGCGATCCGGAGATGCATCAGACCAAGAAAGGCAATCAGTGGCACTTTGGCATGAAGGCCCACATTGGTGTCGATGCCAAGAGTGGCCTGACCCACAGCCTAGTCACCACCGCGGCCAACGAGCATGACCTCAATCAGCTGGGTAATCTGCTTCATGGAGAGGAGCAATTTGTCTCAGCCGATGCCGGCTACCAAGGAGCGCCACAGCGCGAGGAGCTGGCCGAGGTGGATGTGGACTGGCTGATCGCCGAGCGTCCCGGCAAGGTAAAAACCTTGAAGCAGCATCCGCGCAAGAACAAAACGGCCATCAACATCGAATACATGAAAGCCAGCATCCGTGCCAGGGTGGAGCACCCGTTTCGCATCATCAAGCGGCAGTTCGGCTTCGTGAAAGCCAGATACAAGGGGCTGCTGAAAAACGATAACCAACTGGCGATGTTATTCACCCTGGCCAACCTGTTTCGGGTGGACCAAATGATACGTCAGTGGGAGAGATCTCAGTAAAAACCGGAAATAACGCCAGAAATGGTGGAAAAAATAGCCTAAATAGGCTGATTCGATGTGTTTGCGGGAAAAAAATCGGCCCAGATCCGCGAAATTTTAATCAGCGAGTCAGCTTGGGAAGAAATGACCTGCTTATTCGCACCTTCCCTAGCGTGTTTTGAAAGTGTTTATTAAGGATATCGATCATGCCGGTGCTGAATCCAAGAACAAGAAACAGCATAGAGATGATGCAAAATATCTTGAATTGGTTATTACCATCTGGAGAAACGAACAATCCTGTTTTTTTCATCACAGCACCGCCTGGTCGTTAAAAAGTTTTTCTATAATATCGTTGTCATATTCCGGCTGCGCGCCTTCTTTAGTGGCAACCCATGATCCTAATGTAGATGCTTTATACATTGCTGCGATGGGTTCAAACTCTGGATTAATTAAGGCGTTGATCATCGCCGCGAAGAATGCGTCGCCGGCACCGATCGTGTTATTAACGTTTACCCGGATAGCTTGTCCTGAGTAAATATGTCCTTCCCGGTAGAGAACCGGGTGTTTATCCCCTCGGGTGATACAGATAATTTTGTCGCCAATAATGTCCACCAGCGCGTATATCTGCTCTTCGATTTTTTCAGCCACAATATTGAAATGGCGGGCAATCTTGTCCAGTTCACTTTCGTTTAACTTAATGAAATCCGCTCGCTGTAAAAACTCACCGACAATCTGAATATCGTTTTGTCCTTCGCGTAAGTTAACGTCAAAACACTTTAGTCCCTGATATATTTGCAGAAAATCAGCAAAGGATTTCTGGTTGAACGTGCTACGCAAAGCGACAGACCCGTAAACAAAGGCGCTGCTGGCGAGGTTTTCCGCATTGTGGCTGATGCTAATGTAGTCCCAGGCGGCGGGAGTATGAATGTCATAGGAGGCATCGCCTGCTGTATCAATTTTGACATCCACAATCCCCGTTCCCACATCCTTGAGAACCTTGATTTCGCTGACATCGCAGCGCCAGTCATTTTTAATGATGCTGAGCGACTGGTTGCCGAGCTTGTCGCTACCCACGCTGGATACCGGGACCGTTCTGCAGCCTAATTTTTGCAGATGATAAGCCACGTTAAGGGTTGCTCCACCCTGTTGAGGAGGGTGGCATTCAACGCAGTCCCAGAGGATTTCGCAGGCTAACAGGCATGAAGGTTTAGCATGGAGCATTGGTGTACTCCCCCTTTTTCACCTCGGGCACAATCACCGTATCAATATCCAGCACTTCGATATCGTCAGGCGTGTGGCGGCCGGACAACAGCATATAAGTAGCGTTTTCTCCATGCAGGGGATACGGGGCAAAGTGCCAGGCGTTGCGGCGCATGATAATGCCGTAAGAGCCATCAAGGTGGATGGCGACCAGTTTGTTGATATCAAATTCACCCACTGGCCCGAGGACGATTACGCTCTCGCCGGTCAAGGGGATAACGGCCTCTTCGGTCTGCATATGGCGTTCAATATTGGCAAGCGTGAAGGGGTGCGGTTTTGCTTTCAGGAAGCTGGCGACCGGTATTTCGGTGAAGTCATTGGCATCGCAGACATCGTGAAAGTAAGTGATGTCGGTACGGTCAACAGAGGGGGTTCTGTTTGCCGGTAAACCGATGAGTTTGGCGTAAGGGGCCAGGTTTTCTGCTGTGGCTTCGATCAATGGGATGGTGATCATTTTCAATACTCCTGATTAATGAAAACGTTGTCTTTTAACGTTTTTAAATTGTCACTTATGTTGTGTTATCTAATTGTTTTTACGTATTAGATTCTCTGGTTTTGGCTTTTATTTTAAAATGACAACGTTGTCATTTGTGGGCATTCTAGCCTGGCGAGAGAAGATCAAAAAGAGAGAACGATCACAGATTGCGATCGTCATCCAGGTGAGAGCTTTCTTGGTTCAGGGCGACAGGAATTGCCAGAAAACAGGTATGTGAAGTAACCTATTGAATAGCTAGAGGGTTTAATTGGATGTCAGGACTCAAGGGGCGTGCCAGAATACGTGAATGGCCTGGCGTAGGCCCCAGGGTCAATGGGTGAAAAGAACGACGGATCGTCTTAAGAGAGAAATATGGCAAGCATTGCAGATATCGCTAAAAAACTTAATTTATCTAACTCTACTGTTTCAAGAGCATTGCGCGATTCGGGACTGGTGACCAAAGAGACCCGAGAAAAAGTGTTACTCGCAGCGCAGGAAGTAGGGTATGAGGTTAACGTTATAGCCAGAAAACTGCGCAGCGGTGAGTCGAAAACGATTGGCGTGATCGTTTCCGATATTACTAACTTATTTCACGGTGAAATCATCACTGCTATCCAGAAAGTGGCAATTGATAATGGCTATACCGTTATTTTTGGCACTTCCTCAGAAGATGAAAATACCGAGCGTGAGCTCATCGATTTGCTAAAAAGCAATATGCTTCAGGGGCTTATCATTGTCCCGACGCATCAATCGATAAATAACATCAGACCCCTGGCACATCTGCCGATCGTTGAAGTTGACCGCCTGTCCGGCCTCGATTCAAGCGACCAGGTGTTGATTAGCAACCATGAAAGCATGAAGCTCGCAACCAACTATCTCATCAGCCAGGGACACAGAAACATACTCTACTGTACCGGTGATTTAGCGATTACTACATTTGATGAGCGCTTGAGTGGGTTTAAAAGCGCAATAGCGGAAGCCGATTCAAATATTACCCACGACGTTTTGTTGGTTAAAGACACGGATAAGTTACAGTCCAGAACCAGCAGTGAGGTCATCAATTTTCTGACGGGTAAAAACAGACCTTCCGCCATTATTGCGGCTAACGATTTTATTGGTGAAGGGGTTATTTCTGCTATTTACAAATGCGGTCTGGCGGTTCCGGAAGATATCTCTTTTCTGATGTTTGATGACCCCAGGTGGGCAAGCTTTTTCCCGACACCATTGACGGTCATTAAGCAGCCTGCATATCAACTGGGTCTGACCGCAGCCAAATTGTTGATTTCTAAAATTGAAAACAAAGAAAAGAGAACCAAGAGCGTTAAGCGCCTGACCGCAGACCTGATCGTCAGACAGTCGGTAGCGAAAGTAGGGTAGAGACGTTGACAGGCCGGTTTCCCGGCCCGCCATTTAAAGTGGCTTACAGCACCTTATGCGGGCCGAAGCACTCGTAATGAATGTTCTCGCTGTTTACGCCCAGCTCAACCAACTGCTTCGCGGCAAACTGCATAAACGCCACCGGGCCGCACAGATAAAACTGCATCTGCGGGTCGCTGAGCTTGTCGGCCAGTACCGATAAATCCATCAAACCTTCGCTATTAAACTGTGCCGCCTGGCGGTCTGCTTCGTTCGGGTTGCGGTACCAGACATGAGAAGTAAACTTCGGCAGGCTTGCCCCCAGCGCTTTTACCTCGTCTGCAAAGGCGTGAACGTCACCGTTTTCTGCGGCATGGAACCAGTTAACCTGCGCCGGATGTTGCGCTTTCGCCAGCACATCCAGCATCGCCAGCATCGGCGTTTGGCCGACGCCGCCGGAGAGCAGCGTGACCGGCGTTTGCACAGCGACGTTGAGGAAGAAATCTCCTGCCGGTGCCGCCAGATAAATCACATCCCCTTCTTTGGCTGAGTGATGCAGCCAGCTCGACACCTGACCGCCATCTTCACGTTTCACCGCAATGCGGTAACCCTTACCATCAGGCTTGCGGGTCAGGGAGTACTGACGGATTTCCTGATGCGGAAAACCTTCCGGCTTCAGCCAGACCGCCAGATATTGGCCTGGATAATATTCAGCTACGGCACTGCCGTCGACAGGTTCAAATTCAAAGCTGGTTATGAGTGCGCTACGCGGGGTTTTCTTCACGATGCGGAACGCACGGGTCCCTTCCCAGCCGCCGGTTTTGCTGGCGCTTTCGCTATAGATTTCCGCTTCACGATTGATAAAGACGTTGGCCAGCACGCCGTAAGCTTTGCCCCAGGCGTCCAGCACTTCCTGGCCCGGACTGAACATTTCGTCCAGGGTGGCCAGCAGATGGGTACCGACAATATTGTACTGCTCTGGTTGGATCTGGAAGCTGGTGTGCTTCTGAGCAATTTTCTCGACCGCCGGCAGCAGGGCGGGCAGGTTCTCAAGATTACTGGCATAGGCAGCAATCGCGTTAAACAGTGCTTCACGCTGATCGCCATTGCGCTGGTTACTCATGTTAAAAATTTCTTTGAGTTCAGGGTTATGCGTAAACATGCGATCGTAAAAATGGGCGGTCAGCTTTGGACCGGTTTCAACCAGCAGGGGAATGGTGGCTTTCACCGTTGCGATGGTTTGGGCGTCGAGCATAGCAGCTTCCTTATATGAGTTATTTTAATGATGTATTTTATATGCATCTTATAAAAATAACCCTGCTTTGTAAATGGTTCTTTAACACTTTGCCGTAAGGTGGTTACAACATGAATTATTTGCATCACAAACCTGAAAAGAAATCCGTTGATAATCTCAGGAACGTTATTGCTCAAAGCCTTGTGTAATGCGGAGCCAATCGTTTGCGTAAAATCATTTGTCAAGACCTGTTATCACAGAATGATTCAGTTATACTGTGGGCCGTTGTCCGATTGGACCGCCTTTTTAGGCCGAAATTTTATCGTTAGCTGAGTCAGGAGATGCGGATGTTAAAGCGTGAAATGAACATTGCCGATTATGATGCCGAACTGTGGCAGGCTATGGAGCAGGAAAAAGTACGTCAGGAAGAGCACATCGAACTGATCGCCTCCGAGAACTACACCAGCCCGCGTGTTATGCAGGCGCAGGGTTCTCAGCTGACCAACAAATACGCTGAAGGATATCCGGGCAAGCGCTACTACGGCGGCTGCGAATACGTGGATATCGTTGAGCAACTGGCTATCGACCGTGCAAAAGAGCTGTTCGGCGCTGACTACGCTAACGTTCAGCCGCACTCCGGTTCTCAGGCTAACTTCGCGGTCTACACCGCGCTGCTGCAACCGGGCGATACCGTTCTGGGTATGAACCTGGCGCAGGGTGGTCACCTGACTCACGGCTCCCCGGTTAACTTCTCCGGTAAACTTTACAACATCATCCCTTACGGCATCGATGAGTCCGGTAAAATTGACTATGAGGACATGGCTAAGCAGGCGCAGACCCACAAACCGAAGATGATTATCGGCGGCTTCTCCGCTTACTCCGGTGTGGTTGACTGGGCAAAAATGCGTGAAATCGCAGACAGCATTGGCGCATACCTGTTCGTTGATATGGCCCACGTTGCCGGTCTCATTGCTGCTGATGTTTACCCGAACCCGGTTCCGCACGCTCACGTTGTCACCACGACTACCCACAAAACCCTGGCGGGTCCGCGCGGCGGCCTGATCCTGGCGAAAGGCGGTAGCGAAGAGCTGTACAAAAAACTGAACTCAGCCGTATTCCCAAGCGCTCAGGGCGGCCCGCTGATGCACGTCATCGCGGCGAAAGCCGTGGCGCTGAAAGAAGCGATGGAACCAGAGTTCAAAGTCTACCAGCAGCAGGTTGCGAAAAACGCTAAAGCGATGGTGGAAGTGTTCCTGAACCGCGGCTACAAAGTGGTGTCTGGCGGTACGGAAAACCACCTGTTCCTGCTGGATCTGGTCGACAAAAACCTGACCGGTAAGGAAGCTGACGCGGCGCTGGGTCGTGCCAACATCACCGTCAACAAAAACAGCGTACCGAACGATCCGAAGAGCCCGTTCGTGACGTCCGGTATCCGTATCGGTTCTCCGGCGGTCACTCGTCGCGGCTTTAAAGAAGCGGAAGTGAAAGAGCTGGCTGGCTGGATGTGCGATGTGCTGGACAATATCAATGACGAAGCGGTCATTGAGCGCGTGAAGGGTAAAGTGCTGGATATCTGCGCTCGCTTCCCGGTTTACGCATAACGCTGAGTTGTTTAAAGCGAAAAAAAGGCCGCGATTGCGGCCTTTTTTGCGTCTGGGGGATTAACGTCGGTCGAGTGAAATAGCGCCAGGCCCGGTTATCGCCAGTAGCAGAAAGGCTCCGGCAATACTGACGTTTTTCCAGAAGTTAATCATATTCGGCAGTACCGCATCGCCGGACATATCCCAATAATGATGGCCAATAACCGCCGTGCCCAGGGTATAAAAAATAAAGAGCACCGCCAGCGGTCGGGTGAAAAAGCCCAGCACAATCAAAATGGCCGCCGGGACTTCCATAATGATGGCAATAATCGCCGCCAGCGTCGGCATCGGCGCGCCGGATGAAGCCATATATTGCACCGTACCGCTAAAGCCCAGCAGTTTTGGGTAGCCAAAAAGAATAAACAGAACCACCACCGCGATACGGGCAATCAACAGCAGTAGGGAGCGGGAAGAGCCAAAATCAAAATAGCGTAGTGTGTTCATAATCAGCTCGTTATGAGAGACGTGTGATTTAAACGTAATACACAATTTTGCGCTCCGCCACGCGCCGCTCGCGATTAACGCAGCGTTTGTAACTGCTCCTCAACGTACAGATAACCGATCCCCATTAGCTGCTGTGCGCGGGTCAGCTTGCCAAAGCCGATTTGGGTAGCGCGGGTTCGCGGGGCATCACGGTGATCAAACGGATTGAAACCAGTTTGTTTGATGATGGTATTTAGCCATTCCTCGCCAAAGCCGCAGCTGCGACCGTACAATAAGATATTGTTTATATTTAATATATTTAGGAAGTTGTAGAGGCTAAGCCCGATGGCATTTGCCGAGTCCTCAACCCATGTATGCAGCCGGGAATCACCCTGCTGCCATTTTTCAATTAAAGCATCGATGGTGAGCGCTTCCGGATTATCCGCGAGGTCGGGCTGTGTTTTAAGCCACATCCTTGCCTGTTTTTTTAAGGCGCTGAGGGAGGCCACGGTCTCCAGGCAGCCGTATCGCCCGCAGTCGCAGGCCACACCATCAGGATTGATAATCGTGTGGCCGATTTGTCCACTGCCGTAAAGGCTACCGCGCCAGACCTGGTCGTTGATAACGAATGAGGAGCCAATACCGTAATCAACGTTGATCACGCAAAAATCCCGGTACTGCCCGTCGTTTTGCCATTTTTCCGCCAGCGCCAGCATCACGCAGTCGTTATCGACCATGACGCGCACATTGAGCTTTTCCTCCAGCAGATATTTCATCTCCACGGGTTGCTTCCAGGGAGCCTGCGGCATGGTTTGTGAGACTCCCGTTCCCGCATCAACCTGTCCATGAACCGCCAGCGCCAGATTGATTTTGCGATTTGGCCAATGCTTACGGAACTGATGCCAGCATTTCTCAATGGCAGCCAACAATGCCTGAGGGGTTGGGGCATCAATGGCATGGTATTCCACATCACCTTTCGCGCTCAGGCAGGCGTTACCAAGCTGACACTCGATGCTGGTTGGCGTGATATTCATGCACAATGTCCAGTCGCCATCGGGCGCGATAAGCCAGGCACCGCTGCTATGCCCGCGCGACAGACGATCGTCCTGTACATTAACGACGCGTCCTTCCTCCTCCAGCTCCTGGAGAATATTACTGACCGCAGGGATAGAGATTTGCGCCAGCCGCGCGAGTGTCGATTTACTAGCCCGTTTCTTGCGATACAGGTATTCCAGTAGTACGCCTTTGTTGTAATGGCGAATTTGCTGATTGTTAATGCAGGCTTTCATAAACTAAACCTTGTTAACTAAATTGCGTGATTATTGTGCGTAAAAGCCGTGATTCTGTCTATTAAACTGCTCTCATTATTTCACTTCAGTATGTCTTGTTAACTTTGAGGGCATTATGAGTTCAGTAAACGTTTGGCAGGAAACGGTACAGATTCCAACCTATGAAACGGGGGCGCAGGATACTCACCCCATGTTTCTGGAGAATCGGGTTTATCAAGGGTCTTCCGGGGCAGTGTATCCCTATGGTGTGACGGATACGCTGAGCGAGGATAAAACGCTGAAGGCCTGGCAGGCCGTATGGCTGGAAAACGACTATATCAAGGTCATGATTCTGCCCCAGTTAGGGGGGCGCGTACATCGTGCCTGGGATAAGGTCAGACAGCGCGATTTCGTTTATCACAATGATGTCATCAAACCTGCTCTGGTGGGACTGCTTGGCCCATGGATCTCAGGGGGAATAGAGTTCAACTGGCCGCAGCACCATCGTCCGACGACCTATATGCCGGTGGACTTTACCATTAGCGAAAATGATGATGGTTCAAAAACCGTTTGGGTTGGCGAGACAGAGCCGATGCATGGGCTGCAGGTAATGACCGGATTTACGCTGCGCCCGGAGCGTGCGGCGCTGGAAATTGGCAGCCGGGTCTACAACAACAATGCTACCCCGCGCCATTTCTTATGGTGGGCGAATCCGGCGGTGAAAGGCGGCGACGGGCATCAAAGCGTATTCCCGCCGGATGTGACTGCGGTATTTGATCACGGCAAACGTGCGGTTTCAGCCTTCCCGATCGCCACTGGCACTTATTACAAGGTGGACTACTCGGCTGGCGTCGATATCTCACGCTATAAGAACGTCCCGGTCCCGACCTCCTACATGGCTGAAAAATCAGAGTACGATTTTGTCGGCGCCTGGTGCCATGATGAAAATGGCGGGCTACTGCACGTCGCGGATCATCACATTGCGCCGGGGAAAAAGCAGTGGAGCTGGGGCTATAGCGAATTCGGCCAGGCATGGGATAAAAATCTGACCGATGAGAACGGGCCTTATATCGAACTGATGACCGGTATTTTTGCCGACAACCAGCCTGACTTTACCTGGCTCGATCCGTTTGAAGAAAAACGCTTCGAGCAATATTTCCTGCCTTACCATTCACTGGGCATGGTGCAGAACGCTTCACGTGATGCGGTGATTAAGCTGCAACGCGAAGACGGCGGCATAGCATGGGGCGTCTATGCCATTTCTCCTCTTACCGCACATCGTATTACCCTTCGTGAAGAGGGCAATCCGCATCCGCTGCTGGATGAAATGATTGAGCTGACGCCATGCGCCGCCGTTCAGGGCGCGCTAGCCGGTATCGATCCTGCTCGCCTGACGATGGAATTGCTCGATAGTTATGGCAAGTGCGTTTTGCGTTATCAGGAGCATCAACCGCAGGAATTACCGTTGCCAGAAGTGGCGATAACGCCGTTAAGCGCGGGCGAGATAAACAGCGTCGATGAGGCGTGGTTTATTGGTCAGCACCTGGAGCAGTATCACCACGCCAGCCGTTCACCTTTCGACTATTACCTTCGCGGCATTGAACTGGATCCACAGGATTACCGCTGCAACCTGGCGCTGGCGATGCTGGAATATAATCGCGCAGACTACCCACGAACTATCGATTATGCGACTCGGGCGCTGACGCGTGCCCATCAATTGAATAAAAACCCCCAGTGCGGCCAGGCCAGCATGATCCGCGCCAGTGCCAGAGAGCGTCTACAGCAATGGCACGATGCACAAGAGGATTTTTGGCGTGCGGTGTGGAGCGGCAACAGCAAAGCGGGTGGATATTATGGGCTTGCCAGGCTGGCTACGCGAAACGAGCGTTATGACGATGCGTTGAGTTTCTGTCGGCAAAGCCTGCTGGCGTGCCCGACTAACCAGGACGTGCTGTCTCTGGAAACCTTGTTACTGCATCTCACTGGGCGTCGCCGCGAGGCACAGCAGCACGTCGAGGAACTGCTGCGCGATTATCCTCTGAATCCCACGCTCTGGTGGATAAAGGCGACGCTATCAGAAGCGGAGCCGGATTACGCGCAATGGGTTGGCGTCTGCCAGTCGCGGGATATTAACGCCCTGCAAACTGCCGGATTATTGCTGAGCTGGGGAATGGCCAACCGGGCGAAGGCCGTGCTGGCCAGGCTTAACTGTCTGAAAACGTTGCCGCTCTATTTACAAGCCAGCCTGAGCGAGGGGAATGAGCGCACTGCGCTGATAAATCGCGCTCGCGAGGTATTTCCTGACTTTGTGCGTTTCCCCAATTTGCTGGTGGAAGTGGCGGCGCTGGAGAATATCACCGAGTGCTATTTTGCTCAGCACCTGCTCGCCTGCTTCCACTATAGTCGCCGTAACTATGAGAAAGCGACTCGTCTATGGCATCGCTGCGTTGAAATGGCTCCTGATTTTGCCGATGCATGGCGAGGGCTGGCAATTCATGCATGGAATAAGCAAGGTAATACTGATCTAGCGGCAACGTATCTGGATAAAGCCTGCGCTCAGCAGTCGGAAGATGCGCGTTTGCTCTTTGAACGCGATCTGCTGGATAAGTTGACCGCGACGGAGCCGGAAAAACGTCTTTCCCGGCTAGAAGCCCATCTCGCGACGGCGTTGAAGCGTGACGATTTAACTGCGGAGTTGCTGCATCTTTGGCATCTTACCGGGAAAACTGAGCAGGCGGCCAGCGTGCTCTCCTCGCGTAAATTTCACCCCTGGGAAGGCGGTGAAGGAAAAGTAACCAGCCAGTTTGTTATCAACCAACTATTGCGTGCCTGGCAGCATATCCACCAGCAGCAACCGCAGCAGGCAGAAGCGCTGCTGTTATCGGCACTGCACTATCCGGATAACCTTAGCGAAGGGCGGCTACCGGGACAGACCGATAACGATATCTGGTTTTGGCTGGGAGTCTGCGCCAGACAGCAGGGGATGGAAGAGCGTGCTGTCGAATGTTTCCACAAGGCGGCGTTGGGCGACCGGACGATCAATATTCATAGCTATTACAACGATCAGCCGGTGGACTATCTCTTCTGGCAAGGCGTAGCTCTGCGGGTGCTCGGCGATCGCCTGGCCAGTGAAAAGCTTTTCACTGAAATGTTGCAGTGGGTTCAGCATATGGAAACTGCGCAAATCGAGGCCGATTTCTTCGCGGTATCTCAGCCGGATCTGCTGGCGTTATATGCCGATATCCAAAAACAACATCAGGAGAAATGTTTGTTTGTGCGCACTCTGGCAACGGCAGGATTAGGGGGGGGAGCGCAATACGAACAGGCGCTTTCCGAACTAGAAATGCTGAATCCAGCCTGGGCAAAAGCAGCGTTGTTCCGAAAGGCAATGCCGTTTGTACTGCACCTCATTAACTAAAGAGTGTTTACTGTAATCTTTGAGCGGCCTGACCCGCCGCTTTTCCTGAGATGTTTAGAATATGTGAAATCGTTCGGCGGCATGCCCATCTGCCGCCGGAATTAAACAACAATAAATGCCTGACCCTACAGGAGGCACGTATGTCTAAAAACAAAGCAGTCTCATTTTTTTCATGTTTACTGTTAACGTTGTTGAGTATTTCATTCCCAGGTCTTAGCGCAGAAAAAGAGATCACCGTTGGGGCCATCTACCTTGATACGCAGGGCTATTATGCTGGCGTCCGGCAGGGGGTTCAGGATTCAGCAAAAAGCACCGAGTCGAAAATCCAACTGATTGAAACCAACGCCCAGGGCGATATCTCTAAAGAGAGTTCATTTATCGATACGCTGGTTGCGCGTAACGTAGACGCCATCATTCTTTCCGCTGTCTCAGAAAACGGCAGTAGCCGTGCGGTTCGTCGGGCCAGTGAAGCCGGTATTCCGGTGATTTGTTACAACACATGCATCAATGAGAAAGGCGTAGATAAATATGTCTCTGCCTATCTGGTCGGCGACCCGCTAGAGTTCGGCAAAAAACTTGGTGATGCCGCAGCCGATTATTTCATTGCCAATAAAATCAGCGCGCCGAAAATTGCGGTCATCAACTGTGAAGCATTTGAAGTATGCGTACAGCGGCGGAAAGGTTTTGAAGCGGCGCTGAAGGCTCGCGTTCCTGATATGCAAATCGTCGCGAATCAGGAAGGCACCGTTCTTGATAAAGCCATCTCAGTTGGCGAGAAATTGATTATCTCCACGTCTGACCTCGACGCCATTATGGGTGAGTCTGGCGGTGCGACGCTGGGGGCCGTCAAAGCGGTTCGTAATCAGGGTAAAGTGGGTAAGATCGCCGTGTTTGGCTCTGATATGACGACGGAGATCGCTCAGGAGCTGCAAAGCTATCAGGTGCTGAAAGCCGTCGTGGATATTTCCGGCAAGAAAATGGGCAATGCCGTTTTCGTGCAAACCATGAATGTCATTAACAAAACCCCGCCAGCCAACAAAATTATTCCAGTAGATATCGATACCTACGTTAAATCTGAAGACGGTAAGCAGTGGCTGGCTACGCACGTCGACGGTCTGCCTTGATAACCCCTATCAGTTAACTGAGGTAGAGATGTCATGACGGTAATAGAAAAAACGTCGACGCCGGTTGCGAAGATCGTCGGGGGGAATAAGCGTTACCCTGGGGTTGTGGCGCTGGATAACGTTGATTTTACGCTCTCAAAAGGTGAGGTTCGGGCGCTATTGGGAAAGAATGGCGCAGGAAAATCCACTTTAATCCGCATGTTGACCGGCAGTGAAAGCCCGGATAGCGGCGAAATTTGGTTGAACGGAACCCGGCTTGAGGGTAACGATGCAACGCTGACGCGGCGCGCGGCAGAGTTAGGGGTCAGAGCCGTATATCAGGAGCTGAGCCTGGTTGAAGGATTAACGGTTGCGGAGAATCTCTGCCTTGGCCAGTGGCCGCGCCGTAATGGCATGATTGACCAGGGCATCATGGCCCGCCAGGCCAGGGAAGCGTTGGCGGCGCTCGGTGTTGACGTCCCAGCGGATGCGCTGGTCGACACGCTTAGCCCGGCGCAAAAGCAGCTTGTTGAAATTGCTCGCGTGATGAAAGGTCAGCCGCAGGTCGTCATTCTTGATGAGCCGACCAGTTCGCTGGCGAATGCGGAGGTCGAGTTGGTGATCAATGCGGTGAAGAAAATGTCTGCGCTGGGCGTTGCCGTGGTTTATGTCAGTCATCGCATGGAGGAGATCCGCCGCATTGCTTCATGCGCCACGATTATGCGCGATGGTCAGGTTGCTGGCGATGTCACGCTGGAGAGTACGACAACGCAGGAAATCGTATCGCTGATGCTGGGAAGGGAGCATGTTGATCTTCCGCTGGTGAAGTCTAAGGAATCGCTGGCAACCCCGGTCCTACAGGTAGCCCAGTTGCGTCATCCGCCCAAGCTTCACAATATCAATTTTACATTGCACCGTGGTGAAGTGCTGGGTATTGCCGGACTGCTGGGCTCGGGCCGTAGTGAGTTACTCAAGGCTATCATCGGCTTAGAAACGTTTGCTGATGGAAAAATCACGCTGAATGGTGCCAACATTTCACATCCGCAATATACCGCGATGCTTAAGAGCGGCGTGGGCTATACCCCGGAAAACCGTAAGGAGGCGGGAATTATTCCGCTGCTGGGGGTGGATGAAAATACGGTGATGACCAATCGGCATAAAGTTAGCCAACGTGGCGTATTGAACTGGCAGCGGATTCAGGAGTTGACCGCGGCAGTCATGAGTCGCATGACAGTCAAAGCCGCAAATACCGAGACCGCAATCGGGACATTATCGGGCGGTAATCAGCAAAAAGTGGTGATTGGTCGCTGGGTTTACGCCGAAAGCGAAATTTTGTTGCTTGATGAGCCGACGCGCGGAGTCGATATCGAAGCCAAGCAGCAGATATACCGTATCGTGAGGGAACTGGCCGCCGAAGGTAAAAGCGTCATATTCATTTCCAGTGAAATAGAAGAGCTGCCTTTAGTCTGCGATCGTATTTTGCTGCTGCAAAACGGCGAGTTTACCCGCGAGCTTTTAGCCCCTGTAAATGTCGATGAATTAATGTCGGCAATTTTATCCACGCATTAGTCATTACGTTTACTGAGGAATTAAAAGATGTCTGCCTCATCATTAACGCTGCCGCAAGGCAAAAATGCCACACCCAAGCAGTTCATCAGCCGCCATATTAATGAAATTGGTCTGCTGGTGGTGATTGCTATCTTATATCTGGTCTTTTCTTTTAACGCACCGGGATTTATTTCTTTAAACAATCAAATGAACGTGCTGCGCGATGCTGCGACGATTGGTATTGCCGCATGGGCCATGACGCTCATTATTATCTCCGGCGAGATTGATGTCAGCGTCGGTCCAATGGTGGCGTTTATCTCTGTCTGCCTGGCCTTCCTGTTGCAGTTTCAGGTACCGCTTAGCATTGCCTGCCTGCTGGTGTTAATACTGGGCGCTGCATTGGGCACGCTCGCCGGGGTTTTGCGCGGCGTATTCAGCGTTCCTAGCTTTGTCGCGACGTTAGGTTTATGGAGCGCATTGCGTGGCATGGGATTGTTCATGACCAACGCGCTGCCGGTCCCCATCGATGAAAATGAAGTACTGGACTGGCTTGGTGGGCAGCTCTTTGGCATCCCAATATCGGCATTAATTATGCTGATTCTGTTTGTTCTCTTTGTTTTTATCAGTCGTAAGACCGCTTTTGGCCGCTCTGTTTTTGCCACTGGCGGCAATGCTACTGCAGCGCAACTTTGCGGGATTAACGTCAAGCGAGTGCGTATTTTGATTTTTACGCTTTCAGGCTTGCTGGCTGCAATTACCGGTATTCTCCTGGCGGCGCGGCTTGGCTCGGGTAATGCGGGTGCCGCAAACGGTCTGGAGTTTGACGTTATTGCCGCAGTGGTGGTCGGCGGAACCGCACTGTCCGGCGGGCGAGGTTCGCTATTCGGCACCTTATTAGGTGTACTGGTTATCACCCTTATTGGTAATGGATTAGTGCTTCTGGGAATTAACTCATTCTTCCAGCAGGTCGTTCGTGGATTAATTATTGTGGTGGCTGTCCTGGCAAATATATTGCTGACCCAACGCAATAGTAAACTTAAACATTAATTTGTATAGAGGGAATTATGAAAACAATGTTGGCTGCTTATTTACCAGGAAACTCAACCGTTGAACTTCGGGAAGTTCCTGTTCCCACGCCGGGGATTAACCAGGTCCTGATTAAAATGAAGTCTTCAGGAATTTGCGGTAGCGATGTCCATTATATTTATCATCAGCATCGCGGCACCGCTGCAGCACCGGACAAACCGCTGTATCAGGGGTTTATTAATGGCCATGAGCCTTGCGGGCAAATTGTTGAGACGGGCGCAGGGTGCCGCCACTTTAAAGCGGGTGACCGGGTGCTGGTTTACCATATTTCCGGCTGTGGTTTCTGCTCCAACTGTCGCCGTGGTTTTCCTATCTCCTGTACCGGAGAGGGCAAGGCGGCCTATGGTTGGCAGCGTGATGGTGGACACGCGGAGTATTTGTTGGCGGAAGAAAAAGACCTGATTCATCTGCCGGATGCGTTGAGCTATGAAGACGGCGCGTTTATTAGCTGCGGCGTGGGGACGGCGTACGAAGGTATTCTGCGCGGTGAAGTTTCCGGAAGCGACAACGTGCTGGTTGTCGGGTTAGGGCCTGTTGGCATGATGGCTATGATGCTGGCAAAAGGCCGCGGTGCGAAACGCGTTATTGGCGTCGATATGCTGCCGGATCGCCTGGCGACGGCAAAGCAGTTGGGTGTGATGGATAATGGTTTCCTGGCGACAACGGAGAACCTTCCGGCGCTGATTGCCGAACTGACTCACGGCGGGGCGGATGTGGCGCTGGATTGTTCCGGCAATGCGGCAGGTCGTTTGTTGGCATTGCAGTCTACAGCGGATTGGGGAAGGGTGGTTTATATCGGGGAAACCGGAAAAGTTGAGTTTGAAGTCAGCGCCGATCTGATGCACCACCAGCGACGCATTATCGGTTCCTGGGTGACCAGCCTGTTCCATATGGAAAAATGCGCCCGCGACCTGACCGACTGGAAGCTGTGGCCACATAGCGCCATTACCCATCGTTTTTCTCTTGATCAAGTGGGGGAGGCTTACGCGCTGATGGCGAGCGGTAAGTGTGGCAAAGTGGTCGTTAACTTTCCCGATTAAGGAGTCCTGATGACGCTTTATACGCTGGAAAATGAAGATCTACGGCTTCAGGTTGCGGATCAGGGCGGCGCGATTGAGGGGCTATGGTGGCAGCATCAGGGGAAAATTATCCCTGTGCTGCGCCCAGGCCTGAAGAGCGGAGTGGCGGTGGAGTCTTCATGCTTCCCGCTGGTACCGTTTGGTAATCGGGTGAGCGGTAATCGGTTTCAATCGCCAGCAGGAGAGCATCAGCTACAGCCCAACGTTGAATGGGACAGTCATTACCTTCATGGTGACGGCTGGCTGAATCTCTGGCGCTGCGTTGAGCAATCGCCCGCACAGCTTAAGTTAGAGTATGTCCACCGCCAGGGCATCTATCATTATACCGTGCAGCAGATCTTTACCTTAAGCGAAAGCGGGGTTGAGGTGGAGTTGGTCGTGACTAATGATGGCGATGCGTTGCCGTTTGGTCTCGGCTGGCACCCTTATTTTCCGCTGTCGCCGGAAACTCGGGTACAGGCGCATACCACCGGCTACTGGCTTGAGAGAGAAGGCTGGCTAACCGGGGAGTATCAGGAGCGTTTGCCGCAGGCGCTGGACTTCAATCAGTCCGCACCGTTACCTGAGCATTGGGTGAATAATGGCTTCTCCGGTTGGGATGGTGTAGCGACGATCCAACAGCCAGGGCTTGGCTATCAGCTCTCTATGACGACGGAGCCTCCTGCACCCTGTTATTTTGTTTTCGTTTCCGATCCGGCATTTGATAAGGGCTATGAGTTTGATTTCTTCTGTTTCGAGCCAATGAGCCATGCGCCGGACGATCATCATCGTCCGGCCTTTGGTCAGTTGACCATGCTGTCATGTGGTGAAAGCATACGGCAAAAAATGGTGCTGAAAATCCATTCTGTTTAAGCCTGACCTGCCCGGAGACGGGCAGGGATAACTTCATCTTGCACCCGCCCCGCTTTATCGCCAGACTGTCGCCTCCATTCGGGAGGAAATCATGGTCTTGCACTCCACGCGCTGGCTGGCGCTTAGTTATTTCACCTATTTTTTTAGCTACGGCATCTTCCTGCCATTCTGGAGCGTCTGGCTCTCCGGGCAGGGTCTGACGCCGGAAACGATCGGCATGCTGCTTGGCGCCGGACTGGTGGCGCGTTTTCTTGGCAGCTTGCTGATTGCGCCACGGGTCAGCGACCCCTCCCGGCTGATTTCGGCGCTGCGTATTCTGGCGCTGCTGACGCTTCTCTTCGCTATCGCCTTTTGGGCCGGAAACCGCGTGGCCTGGCTGATGGTGGTGATGGTCGGTTTTAACCTCTTTTTCTCACCGCTGGTGCCGCTGACCGACGCGCTGGCGAATACCTGGCAAAAACAGATAACGATGGACTACGGGCGCGTGCGCCTGTGGGGGTCGATAGCCTTTGTGATTGGCTCGGCGCTGACCGGTAAACTGGTCAGCCTGTATGACTCGCGGATGATTTTGGTGATGCTCAGCCTTGGTATCGCTTCAATGCTGCTCGGCATGCTGATTAAACCCTCGGTGCAGCCGCAGGGGGAATCCCGCCAGCAGGAGGCGGCAGGGCTGTCGGCCTGGCTCGCGCTGGTGCGGCAGAGCTGGCGCTTCCTCGCCTGCGTCTGTTTGTTGCAGGGGGCGCACGCCGCCTACTATGGCTTTAGCGCTATCTACTGGCAGGAGGCGGGGTATTCGGCCTCTGCCGTGGGCTATTTATGGTCGCTGGGCGTGGTGGCGGAAGTGGTGATTTTCGCGCTGAGCAAAAAAGTCTTCCGCCGCTTCAGCGCCCGCGATTTGCTGCTGCTTTCTGCGGTGTGCGGGCTGATCCGCTGGACGCTCATGGGCTGGACCACGGCGCTGCCGTGGCTTATTGTCGCGCAAATCCTGCATTGTGGGACCTTTACAGTGTGCCACCTGGCGGCGATGCGCTATATCGCCGCTCGTCAGGGTAGCGAGGTGATCCGTCTCCAGGCTGTGTACTCCGCCGTGGCGATGGGCGGCAGCATTGCGGTCATGACGGTATTTTCCGGTTTTCTCTATCAGCACCTACACCAGGGCGTCTTCTGGGTGATGGCGCTGGTGGCTTTACCGGCGCTGGTGCTGCGGCCAAAAGCAGTGTCTTAGCCTTCCAGCATTTTGCAAATCTGCTGCCGCTGGTGATCGCTGAACGTCTCTTCAGCATGAAACAGCGGTGGCGAAAACAGCGGCAGCGCCGTGGTATAGGGCGTGACGATAAGCGTTATCCCCTTCGGCGCGCCCTCCTTCTGAAAAGTCCTTACGCTCAAATATTTAATATTGAGCGGTAGCAGGGTCAGCTCGCGCAACTGTTGTTCTAGCGACTGCTCAAGGTCTGGATTATCATCGGTAAGCAGAACCACCTGCTTTTCCTGCAGATCGCTTTTTTGCATCAGCCATGCGCCGAAAATCACCGCGATTAATCCCACTTCCTCCGGGCTAAAACGTATCTGCCATCCGGCTTCAAAATCCTCCAATGCTGCCTGAGTTGTGCGCATTAATCGTGGATAAAGACGGCCGATCTCCTCCGGTAGCGCGTTATCGATACCGATAGCAAACACGCTGCGGTGCAATGCCTGAGAGAGGTGGATATAGAGCTGATCGCTCAGCCCCTGCTCGTCGCTAAACGGACGGCCCGCCAGGTTCTGGAAGCGATGAATTAATCCCGAGATCGCCAGATGCAGGCGACGGTCCTGCTGATGACCATCGCGGATCGGGTCGGGCGTTTTCAGCAGCATAAACAGCAGGGCCAGAAACAGCTGTTCCCCCGCATGCGGTGAGGCGGCAACCCGCCGCTGCCAGTGGCGGACAATCTCTTCGGCGAGAGAGAACTCGGCGGCGGTTTGCGCCCAGCGCTGCTGCTCAAGGGTAAAAGAGGGAGTCTGTCCGAGATGGTGTTGCAGCAGGCAATACTGTAAATAGAGACGCAGAAAATGCACATCGCGGCAATCAAACTGGCGGTTCATGGTCCGTGCGCAGCGGTTAACCAGCGCCTGAAGGTTGGTGTCGTCGTACAGCGTGCGTGCGATACCCTGCTGTTTAAGCTGCGTTTTTAATGCCGGGGTAAAATGATGGCTAATAAAATGCGGGCACATGCGCAGCCCGCGGCGTAAGCCTTGCAGCAGACACAGGCGTTGATCGAGCGCGGCACCTTCCATCCGATAGCTGCCGTCCGCCTGTGACGCAAGGGTCAAGCGGTGATAACGCTGAATTTCGCGTCCTGTCTCCGCGATGTCCTGCCTGGCGGTATCCTCATCAACCTGAGTGAGGCTACCCAGCCATTCGGGCGTTACGCTTTGCCCTGGCAGATAAAACATCAGGAGCACCTGGCTACGGCGCTGTGGACTGGAAAGCACAGATGGTGGTTCAATCACTGTCATCATCCGGTTAGTTCCAGTTAGGGTTTTCGTTAAGAGTAGTTAATGTATTTAGGGTGAGCAGGGCAGTCCCGCGTCTTTACATCAGGATTGCTGGCGAGGTTCACAGAATTTTTCACGTGAGGAACAGATGAAGAGAGTGAAACAATGCGTCAGCGCGGCGTTTTTCATGTTTTTATCGCTATCAGCGGCGGCGCATCCGCACAGTTTCATCAGTTTGCAAACGGAGGCGGTGGCGGAAAACGGTCTGCTCACCGGATTTAAAATGCGCTGGACGATGGATGAAATCACCTCCGCTGACCTGCTTTACGATGCCGATAATGCCAAGCCCGGTAGTGAAATCTGGAAAAAGCTGGCGGCGGAAGTGATGGCGAACGTGCTGGGTCAGCACTATTTTAGCGAGTTGTGGCATAACGGTCAGCGGGTCAAGTTTGATAATCGCCCGGACGGCTATGGGCTTGAGCGTAGCGGGCTTCAGGCGGTGCTTACCTTCACTCTGCCGTTGGCGAAGCCGCAGCCTCTGGCCGGGCAAACCTTCACCTTCTCGACATACGATCCCACTTATTATGTCGATATGTATTATGACAAAGATTCTGACTTCGCCCTGCCAGTTGCGATAAAGGCGACGTGCGTGGCGAATGTCATGACGCCGAAGCCCAATGAAAAAATGCTGTCCTACGCCCAGTCGCTGGATAAAGCGGATGCGCCGCCGGAAGATATGGAATTGGGGAACTACTTCGCGCAAAAGGTCACGCTGCAATGTCACTAATTTTCGCTAAAACCGGCCGCTCCTCGCGATGGCGTCAGCTGTGGCCGCTGGCGCTTTTTATCCTGCTGGCCGCAAGCGCGGGCTTCTGGCTATGGCGGGCCTGGCCTGAGGTGCTGCTGCAAAGCGCCGTCTGGCAGCGGGCGTTGAATCTCGAACTGAGCCGTCTGCTGCAGGCGGTGGCGGAGAACCCGTCAGCCGCGGGACTCTCGCTGCTGGGGTTTAGCTTTGCTTACGGTATTCTGCACGCGCTGGGGCCGGGGCACGGCAAGGTGGTAATTACCACCTGGCTGGCAACCCATCCCTCGAAGCTGAAATCGAGTATTGGCCTGACCCTGGCGGCTTCACTGTTGCAGGGGATGGTCGCTATCGCTCTGGTAGTGGTGGTGCTCACGTTGCTACAGCTTCCGGCAAGACAGCTGCATCAGAGTAGCTTCTGGCTGGAAAAGGGGAGCTACCTGCTGGTCGGTGCGTTGGGATTGCTGCTGTGCTGGCGGGCGCTGAAAAAGCTGCGGGCGCTGCTGCGACGGCCGAAATTTACCGTGTTTACCCCGCACCATGTACATGATGCTAACTGCGGCTGCGGGCATCAACATATGCCGGGGCCGGAGCAGATGCAAAGCGGCGACGACTGGCGCGCGCGGCTGGTGATTGTACTGTCGATGGGGATGCGACCCTGCTCAGGGGCGATTATGGTGCTGCTGTTCAGTAAGGTCATCGGCGTATTTAGCTGGGGGATGGCGGCGGCGCTGGCGATGGCTGCGGGAACCTCGCTGACGATTAGCGCTCTGGCGCTGCTGGTCCACGGTTTTCGTCAACTGGCGGTCAGGTTGAGCGCCAGGCAGGCTCCGGCGCTGTGGAGGCAGGTTGGCTGGGCAACGCTGGCGCTTGCTGGCGGCGTGATATTACTGGCGGCGGCGGTAGTGATGTGGAGCAGCGCGGTGCCGGTGGGGCGGGGGTTAAGGCCATTTTAATCGGCTTTACCGGGCTGAAATCTGAAACTATCGGTGGGTGATTGTTACCTATCCGCTGATGTTTTAGTTTTCAGCTTTGTAATCGGGTCGTGACAAGGAGTCATAATGACCGTTAACCATTCTGCTATTTCCATGCGTTTTCTTTGGCATTCCGCCGCGGCAGGGCTGCTGGTCGGTTTGACTATCATCTACTTTTGGCCTGAGTTAGCGAGCTGGTGGCCTGAAGATCTCCCGCGTATCTATTCGATTTCGTATCGTCTTATCGGGCTGGGACAAACGGGCATTGAAACCCTCCCACTGGCTGTTTACGGCAAGCTGCTCGTTGCCGGTTTTGTGTTGGCTTTTTTGCATCCAGGGCACAGTAAAATGCCGATTGTTGCCTGGATGCTGCATAACCAGCCGTCGGGCAGAGATTTTTTTGGCTGGATAGCGCGCAGTTGGATCCTGCAATGCGGTTTCTTGATCATTATTTTCTGGCGCATTGGATTTATGCGCGACTTGCCTACCGATACGCTGCTGCGTTTTGTCTCATTTTTCAATTACATCTGCTATTTCGCCACGCTGATGTTGGGACTGACGCTGGTTCGCGATGCCTGGCGGCTGGTGAAAACGCCGGAAATGTCGCTGAGCAACCTCCGGCTACCGCTTATTTTCGCGCTGGGATTTTATTTGCCATCTCAGGTTGTCTGGCTGTTGCTCAACGCAATTCATGATTACCACGCGCTGCTGGGATGGCTACTGTTTGCACCGGTGATGATTGGGATTTTGCTGGCCAGGCTGGCGACAGGCGGGATAGCCTGCATGATACGCCATTGGGTTGGTGAAGCGGGTTGTCAGAAATGGCGCGCGCATTTTGCCCTGTTTAACGGTGTGGTTTTACTGTGTATCGTTACGAATACATTCGTTCGTATCGGTTTATCGCATTTATGGAACGAATAACAACAAGGAAGGATAATGATGCCGATCGTAGAAAATAGTCGCGGGGATGGGAAAAGCTTCCCATGGTTCGCAGGGCTTGCAGGCCTGGCGGTTGGTTTGACGATGCTCTATTTCTGGCTGGCCTGGGCTCGTTGGTGGCCCGGCGGGTTATACCAGGAGATGTTGTCTTATGCGACGGTTGGGTGGCTTCAACTGGAAGATATTTCGCCCCTGATATATGCCAAATTAGTCCTGATAGGTTTTTTACTGGTGTTTCTGCATCCCGGTTACGGCAAACTGCCAATTGCCGCCTGGATGCTGCACAATCAACCGTCGGGCGGAACGTTTTTTAGCTGGATACTGCGCGCCTGGGGGCTAAAGTGCGGCATGCTGGTGCTTCTTTTCTGCAACCTGTTCTTTTTGCGCTATGTCCCTTCCAGCGCGCTGAATTTATATTCCACTTTTATATATTATGCCTCCATCCTGGCGTCCATTGCGGTGGGAGTGTTGTTAGTGCGCGATGCCTGGCGACTGGCGCAATCGCCTGACGCGCCATTAAGCAACCTGGGCCAGTCGGTTGTACTGACGCTGAGTTTTCAACTCACCTGGCCTGCTCAATTCACATTAATCAGCGCTCGTGATAGCGATCTTATGCCGGTGGGATGGTGTATTACCGCCGCGCTTATGGTCGGGGTTTTGCTGGCTATGTTGGTTACTGCCGGGCTGGCCTGGGGAGTGCGGGGGATGCTGGGCGACGAAACTTGCCGGGCCTGGCGCGGGCGGTTTGCGCTGTTTAACGGCGTCGTGATTTTATGTGCGGCTGGGTGGCTGGCATTTATCGCCGTGTCGCGGTTGCTGGAATAAATTCATGCAGCAGGCGCTCAGATTACTGACAAAGTGCGCGTCTCGTGAATTGCCCGGTGGACCGGGCCTGTGCGGTCCGCGTATGACATCAAGCCCGTAGGCCGGGTAAGGCGCTAGCCGCCACCCGGCAGAAATGCGGGCACAATGTTCAAAACAGGTTTGTCTTCAATCGCAGACGCCTTTTACTCTTTCTCCGGCTCCGACAGCGCGTTCTGAATAAAGCTCACCATCGCATCCCGGTAGCGCTCGCCGTGGCGTTCGGAGAAGGCATCAATATGTTCGCCATCCGGAATAAGGATTTCCTGCTTCGGCTGATCGGCTAACTGGTAGAGTTTTTCGCTGTGTTCCCAGGGAATAACGTGGTCCGCTTTACCATGAATAATCAGCACCGGAATAGGGCTGATAGAGGCGATATTACGATCTGCGCTATAGCTATCATTGAGCAAAAAACCGCTGCCGGGGATCATCTGATTGGCGATAGCCGTATAGGATGAAAAGGTTGAGTCGAGAATAACGGCGCGGATACCTGAGCGATCCGCTGTACGTTCGTTGACGCAATCCATGCAGGAGCCAATCGCGGCAAGGATGTTATTGCCTCCCAGGCTTTGCCCCAGCAGCACCAGACGTTGCGGGTTCACATCGCTGCGGTGGCGCACATAGTTGATGGCGCTTTTCGTATCGTCATATAAGCCCTGCTGCGAAGGCGTGCCTTGCGATTCACCAAATCCGCGATAGTCGAACATGAAAAGATTGTAATTGCGTTCCGGTAGCCAGCCGACTAACGGCCAGTGTGCCGACATATTTCCCGCGTTGCCATGGGCATGTATCACCGTAGCTACCGCGTTCTCTGCGGGGCCGGAGGTTGAGGGAATAAACCAGCCGTGCAGGCGGGTGCCATCTTTAGCGGTAAAAGTAACGGATTCGGCAGGCCAGGGATCCGGGCCATAGACTTTGTTATCCGGATAGTAAAAAGCATTGATGGCGACGCGAGGCAGCAGATAAACGCATACCACCGCAACACACAGGATGAAAAGGTACTTGGCGCCGCGCTTGCCGCCGGGAAAAGTCATGAGTGTTTCCTTACCGCTTCCCGCTAACAGCCGTGTGGGAAAGTCGCAGTTCAATCCTTAGATAAAGAGGAACGATGGTGTGAGAGGGCGGAGTGAAAGTAAAGCACTGGAGATGGGTTTCGGAAAATAGCCTGGGGAAAATCACGGGTAAGCGTGCGCCTACCCGTTGGGAGGAATTAACGCTTCAGCGCTTCGCTCAGCTGTTCGCGCATATTCGCCAGCATGGCTTTTACGACGCGCGGGTTGCCTGCAACGATGTTGCCGGACATCAGATAGTTATGGCCGCCGGTAAAGTCGCAAACGATCGCGCCTGCTTCACGAGCGATCAGCTCGCCTGCCGCGAAATCCCACGGTTTCAGCGCGATTTCAAAGTAGCCATCAACGCGCCCTGCGGCAACGTAGGCCAGATCCAGAGCAGCAGAACCGGTACGGCGGAAATCCGCGCATTCGGTAAACATGTTGCCGAGGATATTCATGTAAGAGGTCGCGTGTTGTTTTGCTTTGAACGGGAAGCCGGTGGCGATGATGGTGCCATCCAGGTCGCGAGCGCTGCTGCCGCGCAGACGGTAGCCGTTCAGCTGTGCGCCCTGACCGCGAGTCGCGGTAAACAGTTCGTTACGCATTGGATCGTAAACCACAGCCACTTCAGTACGGCCTTTAATGCGTACGGCGATGGATACGGAGAAGTGTGGCAGACGTTTTACGAAGTTGGTGGTGCCATCCAGTGGATCGATAACCCATTGAACATCCTTATCTTCACCCTCGTGTTCACCGCTTTCTTCGGTGATGATGGTGTGCTGCGGGTAAGATTTGCGAATGGTTTCGATAATAATCGCTTCAGCGGCTTTATCGACGTTAGTCACAAAATCATTGCTGCCTTTCTGGCTGGTTTCTACGGAGTCAGGGGTTTCGTAGTGTTTGGCAATTAAATTACCCGCCTTGCGCGCTGCGCGCACGGCGATGGTCAGCATCGGATGCATCGGTCTCTCTCACTGGATGTTAAAGAACGGGAAAAAACGGCGCATATAGTAACAGTGAAATCTGCCTATGTCTCCGTTTTATGATAGCATGCATGAATAATCTTTAGCCGAAGAACCATAATGCTGCAAAATATTCGAATCGTACTGGTAGAAACCTCACACACCGGCAATATGGGTTCCGTCGCCCGCGCAATGAAAACCATGGGGTTAACCAACCTCTGGCTGGTCAACCCGCTTGTTAAACCCGATTCCCAGGCCATCGCCCTGGCGGCCGGTGCCAGCGACGTGATCGGCAACGCAAACATCGTTGATACCCTTGATGAAGCGTTGGCGGGCTGTAGCCTGGTGGTCGGTACCAGCGCACGCTCTCGCACGCTGCCGTGGCCGATGCTCGACCCGCGTGAATGTGGCCTGAAAAGCGTCTCTGAAGCGCAGCATGCGCCAGTCGCGCTGGTATTTGGTCGCGAGCGCGTTGGCCTGACTAACGACGAGTTACAGAAATGCCACTACCACGTAGCGATTGCGGCGAACCCGGAATACAGCTCGCTTAACCTGGCGATGGCAGTGCAGGTTATCTCCTACGAAGTGCGTATGGCCTGGCTGGCGGCGCAGGAACAAGACGAGCCTGTCGTTGAGCACGAAGAGACCCCGTACCCGCTGGTGGATGATTTAGAGCGCTTCTACGGCCACCTCGAGCAGACGCTGCTGGCGACCGGTTTTATCCGCGCCAATCATCCGGGGCAGGTGATGAACAAGCTGCGTCGTTTGTTTACCCGTGCGCGCCCGGAAAGCCAGGAGCTAAACATCCTGCGCGGGATGCTGGCGTCGATTGAGCAGCAGCAAAAGAATAAAGAGTGATCTCCCTCCCTCTCCCTATGGGAGAGGGCCGGGGTGAGGGCATCAGGCCGCGCTGAGGTAAAACGGCACTGAAAGCCAAATACTTGACTAAAACAGTCAAGTAAATAGTTGACCAATTTACTCGGGAATGTCAGACTTGCCCTTGCTATGCAATACCCATATTAATAAAAAGCCCGGGCAGGGGCGAGTTTGAGGTTAAGTAAGACATGAGACTGACATCTAAAGGGCGTTATGCCGTGACCGCGATGCTTGACGTTGCGCTCAACTCTGAATCGGGTCCGGTTCCGTTGGCTGATATTTCAGAGCGTCAGGGAATTTCGCTCTCCTATCTGGAACAGTTGTTCTCTCGCCTGCGTAAAAACGGCCTGGTATCCAGCGTCCGTGGCCCAGGCGGCGGCTATCTGTTAGGCAAAGAAGCGGGTAGCATCGCGGTTGGCGAAGTTATCAGCGCAGTAGACGAATCCGTTGATGCCACCCGTTGTCAGGGTAAAGGCGGCTGCCAGGGTGGCGATAAGTGCCTCACTCACGCGCTGTGGCGCGATCTGAGCGAGCGGCTGACCAGTTTTCTGAATAACATCACGCTGGGCGAACTGGTGAATAACCAGGAAATCCTTGATGTTTCCGGTCGTCAGCATAGTCATGAATCCCAGCGTAATACCCGTGCTCAGGACGCTATCGACGTTAAACTGCGCGCGTAGTCCTCACTTCGTTTCATCTTGCGGCTAGCTGGGTGCAAGCTGAAACAGGCAGGGGAAAAGATTATAAAAAAGATTTTCGAATCAGGCCGGGATGTTTCGATATCCCGTCTACTCGGTCGTACATCCAACCGGTAGCCTGGTTCATTGCATTGAAGCGATGTACGGAGTTTATAGAGCAATGAAATTACCGATCTATCTCGATTACTCCGCAACCACGCCGGTGGACCCGCGTGTTGCCGAGAAAATGATGCAGTGTTTAACCCTGGACGGAAACTTTGGTAACCCGGCCTCCCGTTCACACCGTTTTGGCTGGCATGCTGAAGAGGCGGTAGATATCGCCCGTAATCAGATTGCCGATCTGGTCGGTGCTGACCCACGCGAAATCGTCTTCACCTCCGGTGCGACCGAGTCCGACAACCTGGCGATTAAAGGTGCAGCCAACTTTTATCAGAAAAAAGGCAAGCACGTCATCACCAGCAAAACCGAACACAAAGCCGTGCTGGACACCTGTCGTCAGCTCGAGCGCGAAGGGTTTGAAGTGACTTACCTTGCTCCGCAGCGTAACGGCATTATCGATCTGAAAGAACTCGAAGCGGCGATGCGTGATGACACCATTCTGGTCTCCATCATGCACGTTAACAACGAAATCGGCGTAGTGCAGGATATCGCGACCATCGGCGAACTGTGCCGTGCCCGCGGTATTATCTATCACGTTGACGCGACTCAGAGCGTGGGCAAACTGCCTATCGATCTGAGCCAGCTGAAAGTTGATCTGATGTCCTTCTCTGGTCACAAAATTTATGGTCCGAAAGGCATCGGCGCGCTGTACGTGCGTCGCAAACCGCGTATCCGTATCGAAGCTCAGATGCACGGCGGCGGTCATGAGCGCGGCATGCGTTCCGGTACTCTGCCTGTCCACCAGATCGTCGGTATGGGTGAAGCTTACCGTATCGCGAAAGAAGAGATGGAAACCGAGATGGCGCGTCTGCGCGGTCTGCGTAACCGTCTGTGGGAAGGCGTGAAAGATATGGAAGAGGTGTACCTCAACGGTGACCTCGAGCAGGGCGCGCCGAACATTCTCAACGTCAGCTTTAACTACGTTGAAGGCGAGTCGCTGATTATGGCGCTGAAAGACCTGGCGGTTTCCTCCGGTTCAGCCTGTACTTCCGCGAGCCTTGAGCCATCCTACGTGCTGCGAGCGCTGGGCATGACTGATGAGCTGGCGCACAGCTCCATTCGTTTCTCTTTAGGTCGTTTCACTACCGAAGAAGAGATTGACTACACCATCAAGCTGGTTCGTAACTCCATCGGCCGTCTGCGCGATCTTTCTCCGCTGTGGGAAATGTTCAAACAGGGCGTGGATATCAACAGCATTGAATGGTCACATCACTAATTCGGCACCAATAAGGAGAATTCATCATGGCTTACAGCGAAAAAGTAATCGATCATTACGAAAATCCACGTAACGTGGGTTCTTTCGACAACAGCGACGAAAGCGTCGGTAGTGGCATGGTCGGTGCACCGGCATGCGGCGACGTGATGAAGTTGCAGATTAAAGTCAACAATGAAGGTATCATTGAAGACGCGCGTTTCAAGACCTACGGCTGCGGTTCCGCCATTGCCTCCAGCTCCCTGGTCACCGAATGGGTGAAAGGGAAATCGCTGGATGAAGCACAGGCGATTAAAAATACCGATATTGCAGACGAACTTGAACTGCCACCGGTGAAAATTCACTGCTCTATCCTGGCGGAAGACGCGATTAAAGCCGCGATTGCGGATTACAAAAGCAAACGTGAAGCGAAATAATTAAGAGGTTATTGTATGTCGATTACTCTTAGCGACAGCGCAGCGTCGCGAGTTAATACCTTCCTGGCCAACCGTGGCAAAGGCTTTGGCCTGCGTTTAGGTGTTCGCACCTCGGGCTGTTCAGGCATGGCCTACGTGCTGGAATTTGTTGACGAGCCGGCGGCAGAAGACACCGTGTTTGAAGATAAAGGTGTCAAGGTAGTGATCGACGGCAAAAGCCTGCAGTTCCTTGACGGCACTCAGTTGGACTTCGTCAAAGAAGGTCTGAACGAAGGGTTTAAGTTCACCAACCCTAACGTGAAAGATGAGTGCGGCTGCGGCGAAAGCTTTAACGTATAATTGCAATGTAATCAAAACCCCGCTGCGGACGTCCGTAAGTGGGGTTTGCTTTATCTCGTTAACCCTGAGGTTGCTATGGACTATTTTACCCTCTTCGGGTTACCGGCCAGCTATACCCTTTCATTAGAACCCCTGGCTGCCCGGTATCAAGATTTACAGCGCCAGTACCACCCCGATAAATTCGCCAACGGCAGCGCAGCTGAACAGCTTGCCGCGGTGCAGCAATCTGCGACTATCAATCAGGCATGGCAAACCCTTCGCCATCCGTTGACCCGCGCCGAATATCTCCTTTCGCTTCACGGTTTTGATCTCGCCAGCGAGCAGCACACCGTGCGTGATACCGCGTTCCTGATGGAACAACTGGAACTTCGCGAAGAGCTCGATGAGATAGGCAAGGCGCAAGATGAAGCGCGTCTGGAAAGTTTTATCAAGCGGGTAAAAGCGCTATTTGATACCCGCCATCAGCTGATGGTTGAACAACTGAATAACGAGGCGTGGGATGCGGCAGCGGATACTGTACGCAAGCTGCGTTTTCTCGATAAACTGCGAAGCAGTGCGGAACAACTCGAAGAAAAACTGCTCGATTTTTAATTTTCGGAAGCAATTATGGCCTTATTACAAATTAGTGAGCCTGGTCTGAGTGCCGCGCCGCACCAGCGTCGTCTGGCGGCGGGTATTGACCTTGGCACCACCAATTCACTGGTTGCTACCGTGCGTAGCGGCCAGGCGGAAACGTTGGCCGATAATCAAGGGCGCTATCTTCTGCCGTCGGTTGTTAACTATCAGGCCTCAGGTTTGACGGTAGGCTATGACGCGCGACAAAACGCGGCCCAGGACCCGGTCAATACCATCAGCTCCGTCAAACGCATGATGGGGCGTTCTCTTGGCGATATTCAGGCGCGCTACCTACATCTGCCTTACCAGCTGCAGGCAAGTGAAAACGGCCTGCCGATGATTCAGACCGCTGGCGGCCTGCTCAACCCGATTCGCGTTTCAGCCGATATCCTGAAGGCACTTGCCGAACGCGCTACCGAAGCGCTGGCGGGCGAGCTTGACGGGGTGGTGATTACCGTTCCGGCCTACTTCGACGACGCCCAGCGTCAGGGGACTAAAGACGCGGCGCGTCTGGCGGGCCTGCACGTGTTGCGTCTGCTGAACGAACCGACCGCGGCGGCGATTGCCTACGGCCTGGACTCCGGTCAGGAAGGGGTGATTGCGGTTTATGACCTCGGCGGCGGCACTTTTGATATCTCCGTGCTGCGTTTAAGCCGCGGCGTGTTTGAAGTGCTGGCGACCGGCGGCGATTCCGCGCTCGGCGGTGACGATTTTGATCACCTGTTGGCCGATCATATTCGCGAACAGGCGGGTATTGCCGATCGAAGCGACAACCGCCTGCAGCGTGAACTGCTCGATGCGGCTATCGCTGCGAAGATTGCCCTAAGCGATGCCGATGTGGCGCGCGTGGACGTTGGCGGCTGGCAGGGCGAAATTACCCGCAACCAGTTTAACGATCTCATCTCCGCTCTGGTGAAACGCACTTTGCTGGCCTGCCGTCGCGCATTGAAAGATGCGGGCGTTGAGGCGCAAGAGGTGCTGGAAGTGGTGATGGTTGGCGGTTCAACCCGCGTACCGCTGGTCCGTGAACGCGTGGGCGAGTTCTTTGGCCGCACGCCGCTGACCTCTATTGACCCGGACAAAGTCGTTGCCATCGGCGCGGCGATTCAGGCGGATATCCTGGTCGGCAATAAGCCGGACAGTGAACTGCTGCTGCTTGACGTTATCCCGCTCTCTCTTGGGCTGGAAACTATGGGCGGACTGGTGGAGAAAGTCATCCCGCGCAACACCACCATTCCGGTTGCGCGCGCGCAGGAGTTCACCACCTTCAAAGATGGCCAGACGGCGATGTCTATCCACGTGATGCAGGGCGAGCGCGAGCTGGTGCAGGACTGCCGCTCACTGGCGCGCTTTGCGCTACGTGGGATCCCGGCGCTACCGGCGGGCGGGGCGCACATTCGCGTCACCTTCCAGGTGGATGCTGACGGCCTGCTGAGCGTGACGGCGATGGAAAAATCGACCGGCGTTGAGGCCTCCATCCAGGTGAAACCGTCCTACGGCCTGACCGATGGCGAGATCGCCAACATGATTAAAGATTCGATGAGCTACGCCGAGCAGGACGTTCAGGCGCGTATGCTGGCTGAGCAAAAAGTCGAAGCCGCGCGCGTTCTGGAAAGTCTGGTAAGCGCGCTGGCCGTCGACGCCGCGCTGTTAAGCGCCGCAGAGCGTCAGGCTATCGATGACGCCGCGGAGCAGGTTCGTTCCGCAGCGGCTGGCGATGACGCCGATGCTATTAAAGAAGCGATTAAAAATATCGACACACAAACCCAGGAATTTGCCGCTCGCCGTATGGACCAATCGGTCCGTACCGCGCTGAAAGGCCAATCCGTGGACGAGGTTTAAAATGCCAAAAATTGTTTTTCTGCCCCACCAGGACTTGTGTCCAGATGGCGTAGTTGTGGAAGCTAAGATCGGTGAGACTATCCTTGACGCTGCCCTGCGTAGCGGTATCGAGATTGAACACGCCTGCGAAAAATCCTGTGCCTGCACCACCTGCCACTGCATCGTGCGTGAAGGTTTTGACTCGCTGGCTGAAAGTACCGAAGATGAAGACGACATGCTGGATAAGGCCTGGGGGCTTGAGCCCGACAGCCGTCTGAGCTGCCAGGCGCGCGTGACTGATGACGATTTGGTCGTTGAAATTCCGCGCTACACCATCAACCACGCACGCGAGCATTAATATGGGACTGAAATGGACCGATAGTCGTGAAATCGGCGAAGCGCTGTACGATGCTTTTCCGGACCTCGACCCGAAAACCGTTCGCTTCACCGATCTGCATCAGTGGATTTGCGAGCTGGAAGAGTTTAATGACGATCCAAACGCATCCAATGAAAAAATTCTGGAGGCGATTCTGCTAGTCTGGTTAGACGAAGCAGAATAATTTTCGCGTCATGGTTTATGCGGCTTTTAGTCGGATGAATCAATGAGCGAAAGAACTTTACGGGCTGCCATACGGTGGCCCGTTTGCTAAGAAGGATAATGATAATGACCGAAGCTATGAAGATTACGCTTAGCGATCAGCCAGCCGATGCGCGCTGGGGAGAAAAAGCGTCTTACAGCATTAATAACGACGGCATCGCCCTGCACCTGAACGGTAAAGACGACCTGGGTTTAATCCAGCGCGCGGCGCGTAAAATTGACGGTATGGGTATCAAACATGTTGCGCTCGATGGCGAAGGCTGGAATACAGACCGTGCGTGGGCGTTCTGGGCCGGTTATAAAGGTCCAAAAGGCAGCCGTAAAGTTGAGTGGCCAACTCTGGACGATGCGCAGAAGAGTGAACTGGATAGCCGCCTGACCATCATCGACTGGGTTCGCGACACCATCAACGCCCCGGCTGAAGAGTTAGGGCCGGAGCAACTGGCGCAGCGCGCGGTTGACCTGCTGTGCAGCGTCGGTTGCGACAACGTTTCTTATCGCATTACAAAAGGCGAAGACCTGCGCGAGCAGAACTACCTCGGTCTGCACACCGTTGGTCGCGGCTCCGAGCGTCCACCAGTCCTGCTGGCACTGGACTATAACCCAACCGGTGATAAAGCCGCTCCGGTTTACGCCTGCCTGGTGGGCAAAGGCATCACTTTCGATTCCGGCGGCTACAGTATCAAGCAAAGCGCCTTTATGGACTCAATGAAGTCCGATATGGGTGGTGCGGCGACGGTAACCGGCGCGCTGGCGTTTGCTATTACTCGCGGCCTGAACAAACGCGTGAAGCTGTACCTGTGCTGTGCTGATAACCTGATTAGCGGCAACGCCTTCAAGCTTGGCGACATTATTCGCTATCGCAACGGCAAAACTGTTGAAATCATGAATACCGATGCCGAAGGTCGTCTGGTGCTGGCGGATGGCCTGATTGATGCTTGTGCACAGAAGCCTGAGCTGATTATCGATGCTGCTACCCTAACCGGCGCCGCAAAAACCGCGCTGGGCAACGATTATCATGCACTCTTCAGCTTTGACGACAACCTGGCTAACCGTCTGCTGGCAAGCGCTCAGGCCGAGAACGAAGCGTTCTGGCGTCTGCCGCTGGCCGAGTTCCACCGCGGTCAGCTGCCGTCGAATTTCGCCGAGCTGAATAACACCGGCAGTGCGGCCTACCCGGCGGGTGCCAGCACGGCGGCAGGTTTCCTGTCCCACTTCGTCGAGAACTATCATGAAGGCTGGCTGCATATCGACTGCTCAGCGACCTACCGCAAATCTGCCGTTGAGCAGTGGTCGGCGGGCGCGACAGGCCTCGGTGTGCGCACCATTGCGAATTTGCTGACTGCGGAATAACCTTTTCCCCTCGCCTAACCCTCTCCCCAAGGGGAGAGGGGTCTGTCCGGTTTTCTCCCTCGCCCCTTGGGGAAAGGGCTGAGGTGAGGGGGGAACCACCGATCTGGAACCACTATGTCTGAAATCAAAAACGAACTCGAAACTCTGCTGGAGAAGGCTGCCACCGAGCCAGGCCATCGTCCGGCGTTTTTCCGCACGTTGCTGGAAGCCACCGTCTGGGTACCAGGAGCCGCCGCTCAGGGCGAGCAGGTCGTCGAGGACAGCGTGCTGGATTTGCAGCACTGGGAAAAAGATGACGGCACGTCGGTTATTCCTTTTTTCACCTCGCTGGAAGCGCTGCAACAGGCCGTGGAAGACGAGCAGTCTTTTGTGGTGATGCCGGTGCGCACGCTGTTCGCTATGACCCTCGGCGAGACGCTGTATCTCAATGCCAAACTGCCAACCGGCAAAGAGTTTGCGCCGCGTGAGATTAGCCACCTGCTGGGCGAAGAAGGTAGCCCGTTGAGTACTCAGACCGTGCTCGAAGGCGGCGCGCCGCTGCTGTTGTCCGAAGTTGCTGAACCGCCTGCGCAGATGGTTGATTCGCTGACTACGCTGTTCAAGACGCTGAAAACGGTGAAACGCGCGTTCTTATGCTCGATTAAAGACAGCGCCGATGCGCCAGCTAACCTGCTGATTGGTATTGAAGCGGAAGGCGACATCGAGGAGATCATTCAGGCAACCGGCAGCGTAGCGACCGATACGCTTCCCGGCGACGAACCGATTGATATCTGCCAGGTGGTGGAGGGCGAAAAGGGCATCAGCCACTTTATGATTGCCCACATCACGCCGTTCTATGAAAAGCGCTGGGGCAGTTTCCTGCGCGACTTTAAGCAGAATCGTATTATCTGAATATGACGGGGGCCTGCGCCCCCGTGCAGATAACTGACTCAGATATTTTTGCTATTTATTTCAGGTAATACAACACAAAGCCAAATATCACTTTTCCCGTCACACACAGAATCACTATTCCGTTAAACAGCGCAAACTGCCCGCGCCAGGCCCGGCAATTTTCGTCGCCCAGCATCCGGCACACTGCCCAGGTCAGTCCTGCGGTCAGTAGAAAAGCCAGTAAAATGCCGACCATCAACGCGGCGGTAATGCACCAGCCCTCTGGCATAAGATCAAAACCACGTGCGGTGAGTAAGGTGATTTGTACCGGCCAGAAGAGTTGAAACCCTAATATCATTACCACGGGCAGACGCAGATTGCTCAGCGACGCATCAGGAGCGCGCGCGAGCCTCCAGGCATCGCGTACCAGTAGCCCGCCTAATACAACAGACGCCAGAATACTTACGTGTTGAAGAATAAAACTATATAAACTCAGTGCGGTGGAAGGGACATAGCGTAAAAAGAACAGATTGCAGAAAACAAGCACCAGCAGGCCCCACTTTACCCCCCAAGCGCGCAGTATCTCGCTAAAAAATGCTTTACCAGATGGTTGGTTATGCAGCATCCAGGCGGCAATTGGTAGCTTGCCGTAACCGGGAAACAGAAATACCAGAAGAAAACCAAAAAGCACCAGCTTGCCATATACTGTTAGCGGAATCTCTGCCAGAACAATATCTTTAACCGTGATATACGGCGATATCTCATCACGAAGGTCGCCCGGCCACCAGTGAACCCACATCTTCCAGTAATAGAGTATTGCTAAACCCACAGCCAGGCCAAAAAACCCCCCGAGCCACGGAAAACCTTGCCCGTCAACACGACTATTTCCTGAGACTATCGCCATTATTATTCCTTGTTGTAATGCATTCCTGAAAAATAATTTATTCAATTTTATAAAAATTAATAATATTAAATCACCTGAGCAATAACAACTTAATTTATCCGGAGGTGATGGGAATACAGTTGATGGGCCGTATATTCAGGTGTCGGAAAAGGAAATTCATGATGATTTTATTTCGATTATATATATTGATGAGTTTATAATTCGTATTCTTATGCTGAATAGTGATTGGTAATAAAATGCGGTTAATTATAAGGCGATGAGGGTATTCTCCTGGTGATACTCCAGGGGAAAAGAATAAAAAAACAGGTTTTATTAAATGATTGCGGAGGATATAGCTCCGCAATCATTATCATCAGCGTATTTTTATCTACTGCGCTGGTTCAATCGGCAAATCCATCCGCGCGCCCCATTCGCTCCATGAGCCGTCATACAGGCAAACGCCGTTGACGCCCAGGGTCGTTAGCGCTAGTACGACGACGGATGCCGTCACGCCGGAGCCGCAGCTGGCAATAATTGGTCGTTCAAAATCCACACCCTGACGCGCAAAGATCTCATTCAGCTCATCGACGGTTTTCAGCTCGCCGTTAATCACCAGTTCGGTCCATGGCACATTGAGTGCGCCTGGAATATGCCCGCTGCGCAAACCAGCGCGCGGTTCAGCCACGAGGCCATTAAAGCGCGCCGCCGGGCGAGCATCGACGATCTGCGCCGATCCTTCATGGCTTACCAGCAGCACATCGGTCAGACGCTTGATCACCAGCGGATCGAAGCGGCCGTCAAAATCACCTTCCGGCAATTCAGGAAGGCCTTGCTCCAGCGGTAGCTCATCGCGACGCCAGCCTTCGAGGCCACCCGCAAGTATCGAAACTTTTTCGACACCGAAAGTACGCAACATCCACCAGGCGCGCGGTGCGGAGAAGAGATTACCTTCATCGTACACCACCAGATGCTTATCACTGTTGACGCCAAGCTCACGCATCGCAACGGCAAAAGCCTCCGGGCGCGGCATCATGTGCGGTAGCGGGCTGGTGTGATCTGACAGGGCTTCAATATCGAAAAAAACGGCGCCAGGAACATGGCCTGCCAGGTACTCGGCGTTAAGGTCCCGATCGTCCTGCCCCGGTGGCGCCATGCGCGCATCGATAATTTGGATTTCCGGGTCATCAATATGTTCCGCCAGCCAATCGGCAGCGACAAAAAACGAGGTCGACATCGGCGTCTCCTTTTTTATTGTTCAAGAATGAATTGTCGACGTTTTCCGGGAGACTGACAAGTTAAGGATGCCAGAGTGGCGACCGTATCACGGATGATTCACTATTGAGAGTTTGATTCTATTCTCGTCGCTGTTGGCAATGATATTGTTCACGCATAATAATGTGTTCACTGAATGTATCTGGCTCTCGGGCCGAGGGGTTAGAAGGATGAAACCATTTCGTTTGGCGGCGCTATCTCTGGCGCTACTTACTGCGTTATCGTTGACCGGCTGCGATGACAGCGGCAAACCACAGGCGGCTGCCCCAGCGGCCTCTACGGCGGCGGATAAAGACAATGCGAAACCGGACAGCGCCCAGTTGGCGGCGCTGGCTGAAAAAAGCAAAGGCAAGGCGCTAACGCTGCTGGATGCCTCGGAAGTGCAGCTCGACGGCGCGGCGACGCTGGTGCTGACCTTTTCTATCCCTCTACAGCCGGATCAGGATTTCTCCCGTAGCGTGCATCTGGTCGACAAAAAGAGCGGCAAAGTCGACGGTGCCTGGGAGCTGGCGCCAAATCTTAAAGAGCTACGGTTGCGCCATCTGGAGCCAAAACGTGAGCTGATTGTTTCGGTGGACCCAACCCTGGCGGCGCTGAATAAAGCGACTTTTGACAGCAGCTTCGAAAAAATCATTACTACGCGCGATATCGCCCCAAGCATTGGTTTTGCCAGCCGCGGCTCGCTGCTGCCGGGGAAAGTCGTCGCCGGACTACCGGTGATGGCGCTGAATGTTGATAACGTCGACGTGAACTTTTTCCGCATCAAACCGGAATCACTCTCCGCTTTTGTCAGCCAGTGGGAATACCGTAATTCGCTGAGCAACTGGGAGTCGGATGAGCTGCTGAAGATGGCCGATTTGGTCTATACCGGCCGTTTCGATCTTAACCCGGCGCGCAATACCCGCGAAAAATTGCTGCTGCCGCTGGCGGATATCAAGCCTCTGCAAGAGCCGGGCGTCTATATTGCGGTGATGAATCAGGCGGGCCGCTATAACTACAGCAACGCCGCAACGCTGTTCACCCTCAGCGATATCGGCGTATCCGCACACCGTTACCACAACCGGCTGGATGTCTTTACCCAGAGCCTCGAAAACGGTGCTGCGCAGTCCGATATTGACGTTCAACTGCTGAATGCCAAAGGGCAAACCCTGGCACAAGCGAAGAGCGATGCTCAGGGGCACGTCACGCTGCAAACTGATAAAGACGCGGCGCTGCTGCTAGCGCGCAAGGACGGACAAACTACCCTGTTGGACCTCAAACTCCCGGCGCTGGATCTGGCGGAGTTTTCGATTGCCGGAGCGCCGGGCTTCACTAAGCAACTGTTTATGTTCGGCCCGCGCGATCTCTATCGACCGGGCGAAACGGTGGTTCTCAACGCCTTACTGCGCGATAGCGACGGCAAACTGCTGGCCGAGCAGCCGGTGAAGCTGGAAGTGGTGCAGCCGGACGGTCAGGTGATTCGTTCGACGGTAAGCAAGCCCGTTAACGGTCTGTACCAGTTTACGTATCCGCTCGATAGCGGCGCGGCAACCGGGATGTGGCATATCCGCGCCAGCACTGGCGACAACCAGCCGCGCGAGTGGGATTTCCACGTTGAAGATTTTATGCCCGAGCGCATGGCGCTGAACCTGACGCCGCAAAATGCGCCGATTGCTCCCGCTACTGATGTCAGTTTTGCCGTGACCGGCGCTTATCTGTATGGCGCGCCGGCCAGCGGCAACCAGCTACAGGGCAAGCTGTTCCTTCGCCCGCTGCGCGATGCAGTGCCCGCGCTGCCGGGCTTCCAGTTTGGCGATATTGCCGAAGAGAACCTTTCCCGCAGCCTGGATGAAGTACAGGCCACGCTCGATGAGCAAGGTCATGCGCAAGTGACCACCGCCAGCCAGTGGCAGGAGAGCCACTCGCCGCTGCAGGTAATTTTTCAGGCCAGCCTGCTGGAATCTGGTGGCCGCCCGGTGACCCGCACTGCCCGGCAGCCTATCTGGCCTGCCGACGCGCTGCCGGGCATTCGTCCGGAATTTGCCCTGAAAGAGATATACGACTATCGCACCGACAGCACCATCAAGCAGCCGGTGGTGGATGAAAACGGCAACGCCGCGTTTGAGATCGTCTATGCCGATGCCAAAGGCGAGAAGAAGGCGGTCTCCGGGCTACAGGTCAGGTTGATCCGCGAGCGCCGCGACTACTACTGGAACTGGTCTGATAGCGAAGGCTGGCAGTCACAGTTCGATCAAAAAGATCTTCAGGAAGGAGAGGAGTCGCTGGATCTTACTGCCGGGCAAACGGCGAAAGTGAGCTTCCCGGTTGAGTGGGGCTCTTATCGACTGGAGGTCAGAGGGCCGGACGATGTTGTCAGCAGCGTGCGTTTCTGGGCCGGATACAGCTGGCAGGATAACAGCGATGGTCAGGGGGCCGCGCGTCCGGACCGCGTTACCATGAAGCTGGATAAACCAGCCTATAAACCGGGTGACACTATCAAGCTGCACATTGCCGCTCCGGCAGCCGGTAAAGGCTATGCGCTGGTGGAATCAAGCGAAGGGCCGCTGTGGTGGCAGGAAATTGACGTTCCGGCGGAAGGCATGGATTTGTCGATTCCGGTGGATAAAGCCTGGAATCGCCACGACCTGTATCTCAGCACCCTGGTGATTCGTCCGGGGGATAAATCACGCTCCGCGACGCCAAAACGGGCGGTGGGGCTATTGCATCTGCCGCTCGGTGATGAAAACCGCCGTCTGAATCTGGCGCTGGAAGCGCCGGATAAAATGCGCCCGAACCAGCCGCTGACGGTTAAGGTTAAGGCCAGCGTCAAAGAAGGCGAGACGCCGAAGCAGGTCAACGTTCTGCTCTCCGCCGTGGATAGCGGCGTATTGAATATTACCGACTATGCGACGCCGGATCCGTGGAATGCTTTCTTTGGCCAGAAGCGTTACGGCGCAGATATTTACGATATCTACGGTCAGGTCATTGAAGGACAGGGGAGGCTCGCCAGCCTGCGCTTCGGCGGCGATGGTGATGAACTCAAGCGCGGCGGTAAACCGCCGGTCAATCATGTGACGATTATCGCCCAGCAGGCGCAGCCGGTGGTGCTGGATGAGAAAGGCGAAGGCACGGTAACGTTGCCGATTGGCGATTTTAACGGCGAACTGCGGGTGATGGCCCAGGCGTGGAGCGCTGATGATTTCGGCAGTAGTGAAGATAAAGTGATCGTTGCAGCGCCGGTAATTGCCGAGCTGAACATGCCGCGCTTCCTCGCCAGCGGAGATACTACACGCCTGGCGCTGGATCTCAGCAACCTGACCGACAAGCCGCAAACGCTCAACGTTGCGCTGAACACCAGCGGTCTGCTCCAGCTTGAAGGCGGGGAAATACCGCCGGTACAGCTGGCTCCTGGGGCGCGCAGCACTTTGTTTGTGTCCGTTCGCGCGCAGGACGGTTTTGGCGACGGCCAGGTTAACGCCACTATCAGCGGTCTGAACCTGCCTGGCGAAACCTTCACCCCGATGCAAAAACAGTGGACGCTGGGCGTGCGTCCGGCGTTTCCGGCACAAACCGTGAATTCCGGCGCGGTATTACAGCCCGGTGAAAGCTGGCAGGCTCCGGTGGCGCAAAGCCAGGGCTTCTCGCCCGCCACGCTGCAAGGGCAACTGGTATTCAGCGGTAAGCCGCCGCTGAATCTGGCGCGCTATATTCGCGATCTCAAAGCTTATCCCTACGGCTGCCTGGAGCAGACCACCAGCGGACTGTTCCCGTCGCTCTATACCAACGCCGTCCAGCTAAAAGCGTTGGGGATCAGCGGAGACAGCGATGAAAAACGGCGCGCGGCGGTGGATATCGGCATTTCGCGCCTGCTGCAAATGCAGCGCGATGATGGTGGTTTCGCCCTGTGGGATAAACAAGGATCGGAAGAGTACTGGCTGACCGCTTACGCGATGGACTTCCTCGTGCGAGCGGGAGAGCAGGGCTATAGCGTGCCGACGAATGCTATTAACAACGGCAACCAGCGCCTGCTACGTTATTTACAGGAACCGGGGCTGATGACCGTTCGCTATAGCGATGATGCCCAGGCCAGCCGCTTTGCTGCTCAGGCCTATGCTGCGTTGGTGCTGGCGCGGCAGCAAAAAGCGCCGCTCGGCGCGCTGCGCGAAATCTGGAATCGCCACGAGCAGGCGCGTTCTGGTCTGCCGTTGTTGCAGTTAGGCGTTGCGCTGAAAGCGATGGGCGATGCGCCTCGCGGTGACGAAGCTTTGAAGCTGGCAATGTCTACGCCGCGTCAGGATGCAAATCGCTGGCTCGGCGACTACGGTAGCGAGCTGCGCGATGATGCGCTGAAGCTGGCGCTGCTGGAAGAGAACAAGCTGCTACCGGAGGCGCAAAACAGACTACTAAGCAACCTGGCGGAAGAGGCTTATGGTCAGCGCTGGCTCTCAACGCAGGAGACCAATGCGCTATTCCTTGCCGGGCGCTCGTTGCAGGACGTTCCTGGCAACTGGCAGGTACAAACCTCGTTGCAGGTCGAACCGCTCTCCGGTGACAAAGCGCAAACTCGCAACCTGACCGGCGACCAGTTGGCGGCGCTGGAGGTGACCAACACCGGTCAACAGCCGCTGTGGCTGCGTCCCGACAGCAGCGGGTATCCGCAGAGCGCTCCACAGCCAGGCGGTAACGTGCTGGGTATTGAACGGCAAATTTTCGATACTCAGGGTCAGCAGAAATCGCTCTCTTCACTGCGTAGCGGTGAGCTGGTACTGGTGAAGCTGGAAGTCACAGCCAAACGCAACGTACCGGACGCGCTGGTGGTCGATTTACTTCCAGCAGGGCTGGAGCTGGAAAACCAGAATCTGGCCAACAGCAGCGCTAGCCTGCAGGAGAATGGCGAGGTGGTGCAGAATCTGCTCAACCAGATGCAGCAGGCGGATATCCAGCACATTGAATTTCGCGACGATCGTTTTGTCGCTGCGGTGGCTATCAACGAAGGACAGCCGGTGACCCTGGTTTATCTGGCGCGAGCGGTGACGCCGGGGACTTATCAGGTTCCGCAGCCACAGGTGGAGTCGATGTATGTGCCGCAATGGCGGGCAACCGGCGCGGCCAGCGGCCCGCTAACCGTCGCCCCGTAAATGCGCGGATTGAGTGGTATAAAACGCCGCTGGCGCTGGCTGGCGGCGTTCTTTTTTCTGCTGTGGCTTGCGGTGCTGGCGGCTGACAGGCTATGGCCGCTTCCGCTGCATGAGGTTACGCCCGCAAGGGTTGTGGTGGCGGAAGACGGAACGCCGTTGTGGCGCTTTGCCGATGCGCAGGGCGTCTGGCGCTATCCGGTGACGCTCGGTGACGTCTCACCGCGCTATTTGCAGGCGCTGACCCAGTATGAAGATCGCTGGTTCTGGGAGCATCCAGGCGTCAATCCTTTTTCTATCGCGCGTGCCGCCTGGCAGGATCTGACCTCCGGTCGGGTGATCTCCGGAGGCAGTACGCTGACCATGCAGGTGGCGCGCCTACTCGATCCTCACCCGCGTACTTTTGGCGGCAAGCTGCGCCAGTTATGGCGGGCGCTACAGCTGGAGTGGCATCTGTCGAAAAGCGATATTCTCACGCTATACCTCAACCGGGCGCCGTTTGGCGGCACGTTACAGGGCATTGGTGCGGCGAGCTGGGCCTACCTGGGTAAACCGCCCGCGCAGTTGAGCTACGGCGAAGCGGCGCTGCTGGCGGTACTGCCGCAGGCACCAAGCCGTCTGCGTCCCGATCGTTGGCCCGAGCGGGCTCAGGCAGCGCGCGACAAAGTGCTGCTGCGGATGCAGAGCCAGGGCGTGTGGCCTGAAAAACCGGTGCGTGAAGCTATCGAAGAGCCTGTGTGGCTCTTTCCACGCCAGATGCCGCAGCTGGCGCCGCTTTTTTCCCGCCGCGCGCTGGCGAGCAGCCGTGAAGATAAGGTGGTGACGACGCTGGATGCCGGGCTACAGCGGCAACTGGAAGATCTGGCGTTAAACTGGAAATCGCGCCTGCCGCCGCGCAGCTCGCTGGCGATAGTCGTGGTCGATCATACTAATATGAAGGTGCGCGGCTGGGTGGGATCGGCGGATATTACCGATGATAGTCGCTTTGGTCACATTGATATGGTGGCGGCGATTCGCTCACCTGGTTCAGTACTTAAACCATTTGTTTATGGCATGGCGTTGGATGAGGGGCTGATTCATCCGGCTTCTTTACTGCAGGACGTGCCGCGTCGTTTTAGCGACTACCGGCCGGGCAATTTTGACAGCGGTTTTCATGGGCCGGTGAGCGCCAGCGAAGCGCTGGTTCGTTCGCTGAACCTTCCGGCGGTGCAGGTACTGGAGGCCTACGGGCCGAAGCGGTTTGCCGCTAACCTGCGCAACGCTGGTCTGCCGCTGATGCTGCCAACGGGCGCGGAGCCGAATCTGTCGCTGATCCTCGGCGGCGCCGGGGCGAGGCTGGAGGATATTGTGGCGGCGTATAGCGCATTTGCCCGTCACGGCAAGGCCGCGCGCTTACGCATCACACCGAACGCTCGGCTAGTGGAAAGACCGCTACTGTCGCCGGGCTCAGCCTGGATTGTGCGGCGTATTCTTGCTGGTGAAGCGCAGCCTGTTCCTGATGCATCGCTGGTGCAGGTGGTGCCGCTGGCGTGGAAAACCGGCACCAGCTATGGCTATCGCGATGCCTGGGCGATCGGCGTTAATGCCCGCTACCTGATCGGCATCTGGACCGGGCGACCTGATGGTACGCCGGTGGTCGGGCAGTTTGGTTTTGCCAGCGCGGTGCCGTTGCTTAATCAGGTGAATAATATGCTGCTGGCGCGACCGTCGATGGGCCGCGGCGGATTGCCGACTGACCCGCGTCCACCGTCGGTCAGCGCCGGGAACATTTGCTGGCCTGGCGGGCAGCATTTAGCGTCAGGAGATGCGAACTGTCGCCGACGGTTGGCAACCTGGCTGCTGGATGAGAGCCAGCCGCCGACGCTGCTGCTGCCCGGTCAGGAAGGGATTCGCGGCATTCGTTTCCCGGTATGGTTGAATGACAAAGGGCTGCGGGTGGCGGCAGATTGCCCCGGCGCGGTGGAAAAAAATATCGACGTCTGGCCGCTACCGCTCGAACCCTGGCTCCCCGTTGGCGAACGGCGTCGCGCCAGACTGCCTGCAGTATCGGCTGATTGTCCGCCAGTACAAACCGCGGACCCCGCGCCGCTGGTGCTATCCGGCATTCGCGAGGGATCGGTGATTAAACGCCTGCCCGGTGAGCAGAAGGTTATGCTACCGCTGCAAACGACCGGCGGGGAAGGGCGGCGCTGGTGGTTTCTGAACGGCGAACCGCTGGCGGTGGAAGGCGTTAACGCAACCCTCAGCCTGGAACGCCTCGAAAATTATCAACTGGTGGTGATGGATGAGGCCGGGCAAATTGTTGCCGCGAATTTCACCGTACAATAAGCGGAGCTGTCATAGATTGGTCGGATTTGTTGTTTAAGGTCGCTTTTTTTTAAAAAAATGTTACCTAAACACATAGGCAACCGCTGTAGATGATGATTATAATTCGCGCCGTATTTATCTGCTCATCTGCAAAACAGAACAACACATATAAGAGGTTATCATGGCTATTGAACGTACTTTTTCCATCATCAAACCAAACGCGGTGGCAAAAAACGTTATTGGCGGCATCTTTTCTCGCTTTGAAGCTGCAGGGTTCAAAATTGTCGGCACCAAAATGCTGCACCTGACCGTTGAGCAGGCTCGCGGTTTTTATGCTGAGCACGAAGGCCGCCCATTCTTCGACGGCCTGGTTGAATTTATGACTTCTGGCCCGATCGTCGTATCCGTGCTGGAAGGCGAAAATGCGGTCCAGCGTCACCGTGACCTGCTGGGCGCAACCAACCCGGCGAACGCGCTGGCAGGTACCCTGCGCGCTGACTACGCTGACAGCTTTACCGAGAACGGCACCCACGGTTCTGATTCTGTTGAATCTGCTGCGCGCGAAATCGCGTTCTTCTTTGCGGAAGGCGAGGTTTGCCCGCGCACCCGCTAATCCTCGTCGTCTTTTCGACCGTCGCGATGTTGGCTGCGCGCGTTCACCCCGGTCACATAGTTATCTATGCTCCCGGGGCTTAACTTGCTTGCCGCCTTGCGACAATCGAAAAGCCATAGAGGATTAAGTATGTGGTTACGATTTTTTTATCATTGACTGCGTGCAAGCGTGGTATTGATGCGCCAGACTTTGTAGAATACAGCGCCCCGGACGAGCAGTTGCTCCCGGGGCGTTTCTTTTTCAACCCTCCAGGGGCCATAACGTGTAATAACGAGGCCGGGATCAATTATGTCTGAACAAATAGTCACACCTGATAGCGCCGCTCTGACGGTGCCGAACAAAGATGCCAAAATCAACCTGCTGGATCTGAACCGTCAGCAGATGCGCGAGTTTTTCAAAGATATGGGCGAAAAGCCTTTCCGCGCCGATCAGGTGATGAAATGGATGTATCACTACTGCTGCGATAACTTTGATGAGATGACCGACATCAACAAAGTCCTGCGCGGCAAACTGAAGGAAATCGCGGAGATCCGCGCACCCGAAGTTGTTGAAGAGCAGCGCTCCAGCGATGGTACTATCAAATGGGCGATTGCCGTTGGCGATCAGCGCGTTGAAACCGTGTATATCCCGGAAGACGATCGCGCCACCCTGTGCGTCTCTTCCCAGGTTGGCTGTGCGCTGGAGTGCAAATTTTGCTCTACGGCGCAGCAGGGCTTTAACCGTAATCTGCGGGTATCGGAAATTATCGGCCAGGTCTGGCGTGCGGCGAAAATTGTCGGCGCGGTGAAGGCAACGGGCGTGCGTCCGATCACCAACGTGGTAATGATGGGGATGGGCGAACCGCTGCTGAACCTGACCAACGTGGTTCCGGCGATGGAAATCATGCTCGACGACTTCGGCTTTGGCCTGTCCAAACGTCGCGTGACCCTGTCGACTTCCGGTGTGGTACCGGCGCTGGATAAGCTTGGCGATATGATTGACGTTGCGCTGGCGATCTCCTTGCACGCACCGAACGACACCATTCGTGACGAAATCGTACCGATCAACAAGAAATACAATATCGAGACCTTTCTGAACTCGGTGCGTGGCTACATTTCGAAGTCCAACGCCAATCAGGGCCGCGTGACTATCGAATACGTTATGCTGGATCACGTCAATGATGGTACCGAGCATGCGCATGAGCTGGCCGAGCTGTTGAAAGATACACCATGTAAGATCAACCTGATCCCATGGAACCCCTTCCCGGGCGCGCCGTATGGCCGTAGCTCCAACAGCCGTATTGACCGTTTCTCCAAAGTGTTGATGGAATACGGTTTTACCACGATTGTGCGTAAAACCCGTGGCGATGACATTGATGCCGCCTGCGGCCAGCTGGCGGGTGATGTAATCGACCGCACCAAGCGCACTCTGCGTAAGCGTATGCAGGGTGAAGCGATCGACGTTAAGGCAATCTGATAAATGATGCAGCGCGCAACCCGGGTTGTGCGTTGCATATTTATGTTGAATAGCCGGGCGAAATACACTGGTTTGGTTAATAATTACGGTGCGTTTTTGTTGACTTTGAGGCAGTATGTAGCGGTACAACAACCGCTTAGCATTCAATATTGATAAGTCTCTGTGATAGTACGTCATACGGACTTATACTGTTTGTCTGACGTTGAGCAGATGTCTCGCGGCGCGGGGTTACCGGCGCTGAACTTTAAATTTCACGTACCAGTAATTGTAGCGAATGAATACTGAAGCCACTCAAGACCATCAAGAAGCAAACACCACGGGCGCGCGTCTGCGTACGGCTCGTGAACAACTCGGACTCAGCCAGCAAGCGGTGGCAGAGCGCTTATGCCTGAAGGTTTCCACGGTTCGTGATATTGAAGACGATAAGGCCCCAGCCGATCTTGCTTCAACCTTCCTGCGCGGCTATATCCGTTCTTATGCTCGCCTTGTGCACATTCCCGAAGAAGAACTGCTGCCAATGATGGCGAAACAGGCTCCCATTCGCGCGGCAAAAGTTGCGCCAATGCAGAGTTTCTCGCTGGGCAAACGTCGTAAAAAGCGTGATGGCTGGCTGATGAGCTTTACCTGGCTGGTCCTGTTTGTGGTGATCGGACTCAGCGGCGCCTGGTGGTGGCAAGACCACAAAGCGCAGCAGGACGAGATCTCCACCATGGCCGATCAATCCACCGCTGAGCTGAATTCTGGCGATAATAATAGCCAAAACATTCCTCTGGGTAATGATTCGGCGAATTCTGCACCGGACGCTGTTGCTAACAGCGCGCCGGTAGATACTTCTACTGCGCCAGCGGCGTCAACCCCGGCTCCGGCCCCGGTAGATAACAACGCCGTTGTTGCGCCTTCTCAGGCGAATGTCGATACTGCGGCAACTCCAGCGCCTGCAGCGGTAAATCCAACCTCTCCACTACCTGGCGATCAGGCAAACGTGGCCGCTACAGCGGCTTCAGCTCAGGATCTGGTGCTGAACTTCTCCGCTGATTGCTGGCTGGAAGTGAGCGATGCTACCGGTAAAAAGCTGTTCAGCGGTTTGCAACGTAAAGGTGGTAACCTGAATCTGAGCGGTCAGGCGCCTTATAAGCTGAAAATTGGTGCACCGGCAGCAGTACAGATTCAGTATCTGGGTAAACCCGTCGATTTGAGTCGTTTTATCAGAACTAACCAGGTTGCGCGTCTGACCCTTAATGCCGAACAATCACCGGCGCAGTAATAGACGGGTAACGCGGGAGATTTTTCATGCATAACCAGGCTCCGATTCAACGTAGAAAATCTAAACGAATTTACGTTGGGAATGTGCCAATTGGCGATGGTGCACCTATCGCCGTACAGTCGATGACCAATACTCGCACCACTGACGTGGCGGCGACAGTCAATCAAATTAAAGCGTTAGAACGCGTTGGCGCAGACATTGTCCGCGTTTCCGTGCCGACAATGGACGCGGCTGAAGCATTCAAGCTTATCAAACAGCAGGTTAATGTCCCGCTGGTTGCCGATATCCACTTTGATTACCGTATTGCGCTGAAGGTTGCGGAATACGGCGTCGATTGCCTGCGTATTAACCCAGGTAATATCGGTAATGAAGAGCGTATTCGCATGGTCGTGGACTGCGCTCGCGATAAAAATATTCCCATTCGTATCGGGGTGAACGCCGGTTCTCTGGAAAAAGATCTCCAGGAAAAATATGGTGAACCGACGCCGCAGGCGCTGCTGGAATCGGCTATGCGTCATGTCGATCATCTCGATCGTCTGAACTTCGATCAGTTCAAAGTCAGCGTAAAAGCTTCCGATGTATTCCTGGCGGTTGAATCCTATCGTCTGCTGGCGAAGCAGATCGATCAGCCTCTGCACCTGGGGATCACCGAAGCCGGTGGCGCCCGCAGCGGTGCGGTGAAATCGGCTATTGGCCTCGGTTTACTGCTTAATGAAGGCATTGGCGACACCCTGCGCGTTTCGCTGGCGGCGGATCCGGTTGAAGAGATCAAAGTCGGATTCGACATTCTGAAGTCTCTGCGTATTCGCGCGCGCGGCATTAACTTCATTGCTTGCCCAACCTGCTCGCGTCAGGAGTTTGACGTTATCGGCACCGTTAATGCGCTGGAGCAGCGTCTGGAAGATATCATTACGCCGATGGATATTTCGATCATTGGCTGCGTGGTAAACGGTCCTGGTGAGGCGCTGGTATCTACGCTCGGCGTAACCGGCGGCAATAAGAAAAGTGGCCTGTACGAAGATGGCGTACGTAAAGACAGGCTGGATAACGACGATATGATCGATCAGTTGGAAGCGCGTATCCGTGCCAAAGCATCGATGCTTGATGAAGCGCGTCGTATCGATATTCAACAGGTTGAAGCAAAATAACGTGTTGGGAAGCGATACGCTTCCCGTGTATGATTGAACCTGCGGGCGCGAGGCGCCGGGGTTCATTTTTGTATATATAAAGAGAATAAACGTGGCAAAGAACATTCAAGCCATCCGCGGCATGAACGATTATCTGCCGGGCGAAACCGCTCTCTGGCAGCGCATTGAAGGCACACTGAAGCAGGTGCTCGGTAGCTACGGTTACAGCGAAATCCGTATGCCGATTGTAGAGCAGACCCCGTTATTCAAACGCGCGATCGGTGAAGTCACCGACGTGGTTGAAAAAGAGATGTACACCTTTGAGGACCGCAATGGCGATAGCCTGACGCTGCGTCCGGAAGGCACGGCTGGCTGCGTACGCGCCGGTATCGAACATGGTCTCCTGTACAATCAAGAACAGCGCCTGTGGTACATCGGGCCGATGTTCCGCCATGAGCGTCCGCAAAAAGGGCGCTATCGCCAGTTCCACCAGATTGGCGCGGAAGCGTTCGGCCTGCAGGGGCCGGATATTGATGCCGAACTGATTATGCTGACCGCTCGCTGGTGGCGTGAGCTGGGTATCTCCAGCCATGTTGCGCTGGAGCTGAACTCCATCGGTTCGCTGGAGGCGCGCGCCAACTATCGCGATGCGCTGGTGGCTTACCTTGAGCAGTTTAAAGATAAGCTTGATGAAGACTGTAAACGCCGCATGTACACCAACCCGCTGCGCGTACTGGATTCCAAAAACCCGGACGTACAGGCGCTGCTGAACGACGCGCCAGCGCTTGGTGACTATCTTGACGAAGAGTCTAAAGAGCACTTCGCCGGGTTGTGCGCTCTGCTGGATGCCGCCGGTATCAGCTATACCGTAAACCAGCGCCTGGTGCGTGGTCTCGACTATTACAACCGCACTGTGTTTGAGTGGGTAACGACCAGCCTTGGCTCACAGGGCACTGTTTGTGCCGGGGGCCGTTATGATGGTCTGGTTGAGCAACTTGGTGGCCGTGCAACCCCTGGCGTGGGTTTTGCTATGGGGCTGGAACGTCTGGTTTTACTGGTCCAGGCAGTGAATCCGGAATTTAAAGCAGATCCTGTTGTCGATATATACCTGGTAGCCTCCGGAACCGATACCCAGTTTGCTGCTATGCGTCTGGCTGAACAGGTTCGCGATGCGTTACCCGGCGTTAAGCTGATGACCAACCACGGCGGCGGCAACTTCAAGAAGCAGTTTGCCCGTGCGGATAAATGGGGCGCTCGTATTGCTCTGGTGGTGGGTGAGTCAGAAGCCGCTGACGGAAACGTGGTAGTGAAAGATTTACGCTCAGGTGAGCAAACTACCGTAACGCAGGATAGCGTTGCCGCGCATTTGCGCACACTTCTGGGTTAATCTCCCGGGAATCATTAGTCAGGAGAAGGACTGCGTGGAAACTTACGATAACGAAAACGATCAGGTCGATGCGCTGAAGCGTTTCTTTGCCGAAAATGGCAAAGCGCTGGCCGTCGGAGTGGTTTTGGGCGTTGGCGCACTGGTTGGCTGGCGCTACTGGACATCCCATCAGTTAGACACTGCCAGAGGTTCATCTCTGGCCTATGAGAATGCGATTTCCGCGCTTAAATCGGATAAGCCAGAAGCACTGAACGCGGCGCAGAAATTTGCCGCTGACAGTAAAAACACCTATGGTGCGTTTGCGTCTCTTGAGCTGGCGCAGCAGTTTGTCGATAAGAACGACCTGCAGAACGCTGAAAAGCAGCTTCAGCAGGGGCTGACAGCCGCTTCTGATGATAACCTGAAATCGGTTATCAATATGCGTCTTGCTCGCGTTCAGCTGCAGCTGAAACAGCCTGATGCCGCGTTAAAAACCCTTGATGCCGTTAAAGGCGAAGGTTGGACCTCAATTGTCGCTGATTTGCGCGGTGAGATCCTGCTGAGTAAAGGCGATAAGCAAGGGGCTAAAGCGGCCTGGGAAGCGGGCGAGAAAAGTGATGCTTCACCGGCGCTCAGCGAAATGATGCGTATGAAAATAAATAATTTGTCCATCTGAGAGGGACTCGATGCAATTGCGTAAATTACTTTTGCCAGGGCTGCTTTCCGTTACTTTATTGAGCGGTTGTTCGCTGTTTAATAGCGAAGAAGATGTGGTGAAAATGTCGCCACTGCCGACGGTGGAAAACCAGTTTACGCCGTCCACGTCCTGGAGCACCTCAGTTGGCGGCGGTATCGGCGAATTTTACTCTAATCTTCACCCGGCGTTTGCCGATGGCGTTGTCTATGCCGCCGATCGGAAAGGCACCGTTAAAGCTCTGAATTCAGGTGACGGTAAAGAAGTATGGTCGGTTAACCTGGCAGAGAAAGACGGCTGGTTCTCCCGCGCGCCTGCACTGCTTTCCGGCGGCGTGACCGTTTCCGGCGGTCATGTTTATATCGGTAGTGAAAAAGCCAAAGTCTTTGCGCTGAATACCAGCGATGGCACCGTCGCGTGGGAAGCGAGCGTGGCGGGTGAAGCCATTTCTCGTCCGGTGGTGAGCGACGGCATGGTTCTGATTCATACGACCAACGGTCAGTTGCAGGCTCTGAACGAGGCTGATGGTGCATTAAAATGGACCGTCAACCTTGATATGCCAGCGCTCTCCCTGCGTGGTGAATCCGCTCCCGCTACCGCCTACGGTGCTGCTGTTGTTGGTGGTGACAACGGTCGCGTAAGCGCGGTGCTAATGCAGCAGGGCCAGATGATTTGGCAGCAGCGCATCTCTACCGCGACCGGCCCGACTGAAATTGACCGCCTTAACGACGTCGATACAACCCCGGTTATCGTTAACGGCGTAATTTATGCGCTGGCCTATAACGGCAACCTGACGGCGCTGGATCTGCGTAGCGGCCAGATTATGTGGAAACGCGAGCTGGGTTCAGTGAACGATTTCATTGTCGATGGCAACCGTATTTACCTGGTTGACCAGAATGACCGTGTGCTGGCGCTGACCACTGACGGTGGCGTGACGCTGTGGACGCAAAGCGATCTACTGCATCGCCTGTTAACTGCGCCGGTGTTGTATAATGGAAATCTGGTCGTCGGCGATAGCGAAGGCTATATGCACTGGCTCAACCCGGAAGATGGTCACTTTGTGGCCCAGCAGAAAATGGATAGCTCCGGCTTCCTGACCGACCCGGTAGTTGCCGACGGTAAACTGCTGATTCAGGCCAAAGACGGCACGCTGTACGCAGTTACGCGTTAAGTACAGCAGTAGTTTGTTTTTGAGAAACGGCCCCTGGCAGACAGGGGCCGTTTTGACTTTTTTAGAAACGTCGTGAAAAGCGACGTTGTATCGATTTTTGTAAGAGGCATTTAACATGATACCTGTGGTCGCGCTTGTCGGGCGCCCTAATGTTGGAAAATCCACGCTTTTCAACCGTTTAACGCGCACTCGTGATGCGTTGGTCGCGGATTTTCCGGGGCTGACTCGTGACCGTAAGTACGGTCGTGCTGAAGTAGAAGGTCGCGAATTTATCTGCATTGATACCGGCGGGATCGACGGTAACGAAGAGGGTGTAGAAACGCGGATGGCAGAACAATCGCTGCTGGCGATTGAAGAAGCGGACGTGGTGCTGTTTATGGTCGATGCGCGCGCGGGCTTGATGCCTGCGGATTCAGCAATCGCCAAGCATCTGCGCTCTCGCGAAAAACCGACCTTCCTGGTGGCGAACAAAACTGACGGTATCGATGCCGATCAGGCAGTTGCTGATTTCTGGTCATTGGGTTTGGGTGAAATTTATCCGATTGCTGCTTCGCATGGTCGCGGTGTGACCAGTTTGCTGGAGCACGTCCTGCTGCCGTGGGTTGACGAAGTGAACCCGCCAGAAGAAGTGGACGAAGACGCAGAATATTGGGCAAAGTTTGAAGCAGAGCAGAACGGCGAAGAAATTGAAGAGCCGGAAGATGACTTTAACCCGCAGGATCTGCCGATCAAACTGGCAATTGTCGGTCGCCCGAACGTCGGTAAGTCAACGCTCACCAACCGCATTCTGGGTGAAGACCGCGTGGTGGTCTACGATATGCCCGGCACCACTCGCGACAGCATTTATATCCCCATGCAGCGCGATGAGCGTGAATACGTACTCATCGATACCGCGGGCGTGCGTAAGCGCGGCAAAATCACTGATGTCGTAGAGAAATTCTCAGTTATCAAAACCCTCCAGGCGATTGAAGACGCCAACGTGGTGATGTTGGTGATTGATGCCCGCGAAGGTATTTCCGATCAGGATCTGTCCCTGCTGGGCTTTATTCTCAACAGCGGCCGTTCGCTGGTGATTGTCGTCAACAAATGGGATGGTCTGAGCCAGGAAGTCAGAGAGCAGGTTAAAGAAACTCTGGACTTCCGTTTGGGCTTTATCGACTTTGCTCGCGTGCACTTTATCTCCGCACTGCATGGTAGCGGCGTAGGCAACCTGTTTGAATCCGTACGCGAAGCGTATGACAGCGCAACCCGTCGTGTGGGTACCGCGATGCTGACTCGTATTATGACCATGGCGGCAGAGGATCATCAGCCACCGCTGGTACGCGGTCGTCGTGTGAAGCTGAAATATGCTCATGCCGGTGGTTATAATCCGCCAATTGTGGTAATCCATGGTAACCAGGTTAAAGACCTGCCGGATTCTTACAAACGCTATCTGATGAACTACTTCCGCAAATCGCTGGAAGTGATGGGTACGCCGATTCGTATCCAGTTCAAAGAAGGGGAAAACCCGTTTGCTAATAAACGTAATACCCTGACGCCGAACCAGATGCGTAAGCGCAAGCGCCTAATCAAACATATCAAGAAAAGCAAATAAGCTATTCACCTGAATGAAGACCCCAAAGCCCGCATCTGTCGGGCTTTTTTATTTCTCGGGATCGCCAAATCGCTGATTAACAATAAACCTACTTGAGGCCGGCGTATAAATGTGCGAAAAATTAATCAGGATTAATACTTCTATGACATGAGGTCAAAATGAAAAGATTTTTAGCTCTCCTGATATTGTTTATTATCCCCATAACGTATGCCGCTGAATCACAACCCATTGAGCCTCGTATTAAGCCTGTTTATCCAGCTAAAACTGAGAAAAAAGGGATCTCAGGTCAGGTTAAGGCGCAATTTGATGTAGACGATAATGGCCTTGTCACTAACGTTCAGTTATTAAGCGCGGAACCTTCCGGAATGTTTGATAACGAGGTCAGGGCTGCCATGAAAAAATGGAAATATACAAAAGGGAAGCCTTCCAGCAATAACATTATCACTATTAATTTCACTCCGGGACCGTCTTCCGTAGAGGTACCTGCGCCAAACCAGCCGGGCAGCATTCAAAGCCGAGGAGTTCCCTTTAGATAAAAATAATGTACCCGAAATAATATTTGGAGAATCATTTAAAAGAAGGAATCAGGAACAGGGATATGAAAAAGATAATAATAGGTATTTTGGTCATCTTTACCAGCGGCTGTGTGCCGCTTCATCCTTCGGATTGCCATAAAACAACAGCGCTTGGGGACTGCAGTTCTGGGCGTTTCACTGACAAAGATGAGTATGGCAGGCAGGCGAGGGCGATTAAAGAGTCTATAGAGTCCCAGCTACCCGATCGCTACGGATGGACGGGCAAAAAATGCAGGATACACGTGAGTTTTAGCTACGATGGACAACTGAATAGCATCACAACAAGTGAAGGTAACAAACAATATTGTGCCGCGCTGGTTGATGCCGCTAAACGGGCCACCTTTGCGCCGTTTACCAATGAGAAAATCTATGATGCGTTTTCTCAGTCGCGATTCAGCATGCAGGGTGAATAAAACGAAACTCGGTAGCTCGGCGGTGGACGGATAGCCTGTTTGTTATTAATGATCCTCCAGTTGCAACAACAGTTGCTCGGTCCCCACTCGCTGCAAACGTGATAAAATGACGGAATATAAACGTCGTCAGGAGTCACCATGGAATTTAATTGCCCTGTTTGCCATACGCCGCTTGATGTACAAGCCAATATCGCGCACTGCGATCGTTGTGCTAAAGATTTTATTGTGGAAGCACGCTGCCCGGACTGCCACAAGCCGCTGGAAGTTTTAAAAGCTTGTGGCGCGGTAGATTATTTTTGCCAGAACGGACACGGACTGATTTCGAAAAAACGCGTGGAGTGGGTGGCTGTAGAGTAATCGATGTTACTTTTTCTTCGCCCGGGTTTTCTTCACGGATGTCACCGTTTTTACCTCGCTCTCTACCCAGCCGTCGTTGAGGCGGGTAGTGAGTAAATCCCCCTCGTGTACCTGTTTGGTTTGCTTCAGGACTTTGCCGTCGCTGGAGGACGTTACGCTATAGCCGCGGGCTAGGGTCGCCAGTGGGCTAACGGCTTCCAGATGAGTCACCATATTACCAAAGCGCTCGCGCTGATCGCTTAAACGGGCTCGGATGTTTTCCGCCAGCCGGTATTCCAGTTGCTGAATACGGCTTTGGGCGCGATGAATACGCGGCTGTGGGTTTTGTTGATTCAGGCGTTGCGTGGCACGCTGCTGGCGCTGGTCGGCGCGTTTTATCTGCGTCTCAAGAGCGAAACGCATGCGCTGACGCAATCTTTCCAGCTCTGTTTGCTGACGGGCCAGGCGTAGCTGGGGATGCTGTTGCTGCAAGCGATGAAAAATCTGGGTAAAGCGACGATGCCGGTTGGCAAAGAAGTAGTCCATCGCCATCTCCAGACGTTGCTGCCCGGATTGTAGCTGGCGCAGTAGCTCCTGCTGATTACGGCTGACAATCTCTGCGGCTGCGGAAGGCGTTGGCGCGCGCAGATCGGCGACAAAATCAGCAATGGTCACATCGGTTTCATGACCCACAGCGCTGACTACTGGAAGACGACTGGCAAAAATAGCCCGGGCTACCCGTTCGTCGTTAAAGCTCCACAAATCTTCCAGTGAACCGCCTCCGCGCCCGACAATTAACACATCGCATTCATTACGTGCGTTGGCAAGCTCAATGGCGCGAACGATTTGTCCTGGCGCATCATCGCCCTGAACGGCGGTCGGGTAGATAATCACCGGCAGAGAGGGATCGCGACGCTTAAGTACGTGTAAAATATCGTGCAGCGCGGCCCCGGTTTTCGACGTAATGACGCCGACACAGTGTGCTGGAGCGGGGAGTGCTTGTTTATGCTGTTGATCGAACAGCCCTTCCGCAGCCAAGGCTGCCTTAAGCTGTTCATATTTCTGCTGAAGCAGGCCTTCACCCGCAGGCTGCATGCTTTCGACGATGATTTGATAATCACCGCGCGGTTCATACAACGTAATGTTGGCGCGAACCAGCACCTGTTGCCCATGCTGCGGACGAAACGTCACGCGGCGGTTGCTGTTGCGGAACATCGCGCAGCGAACCTGGGCGTTATCGTCTTTTAAAGTGAAGTACCAGTGACCTGAAGAGGGCTGACTGAAATTCGAGATCTCGCCGCTAATCCACACCTGACCCATTTCACGTTCCAGCAGCAAACGAACCGACTGGTTTAGGCGGCTAACCGTGTAAATTGAGGGGGATTGAGATGGCAACATGTGAGCAAGATCAAATTTTAAATCAGCAGGTTATTCAGTCGATAGTAACCTGCTGAGAGGGGAGCGCAAGTATTATTTTCAAAAAAGGGTAGATGCAATCGGTTACGCTCTGTATAATGCCACGGCAATATTTATCCACCCAGGTCGAGATATTGCCCATGCTACGTATCGCTAAAGAAGCCCTGACGTTTGACGACGTCCTCCTCGTTCCAGCACATTCAACCGTTTTGCCAAATACCGCCGATCTCAGCACTCAACTGACGAAAACTATTCGTCTGAACATTCCTATGCTTTCCGCTGCAATGGATACCGTGACTGAAGCGCGTCTGGCGATTGCCCTGGCACAGGAAGGCGGCATCGGCTTTATTCATAAAAACATGTCCATTGAGCGCCAGGCTGAAGAAGTTAAGCGTGTGAAAAAACATGAATCCGGCGTGGTTTCCGACCCGCAGACTGTCCTGCCGACAACCACTCTGCGTGAAGTCAAAGAGCTGACCGAACGCAACGGTTTTGCCGGTTATCCGGTAGTGACTGAAGACAATGAATTGGTTGGTATCATCACCGGTCGTGACGTGCGTTTCGTTACTGACATGAACCAGCCAGTCAGCGTTTATATGACGCCGAAAGAGCGCCTGGTCACCGTGCGTGAAGGTGAAACCCGCGAAGTAGTGCTTGCCAAAATGCACGAAAAACGTGTTGAGAAAGCGCTAGTTGTTGATGACAGCTTCCATCTGCGCGGCATGATCACCGTTAAAGACTTCCAGAAAGCAGAACGTAAGCCAAACTCCTGTAAAGATGAGCATGGTCGCCTGCGCGTAGGCGCGGCGGTTGGTGCGGGTGCAGGTAACGAAGAGCGCGTTGATGCGCTGGTTGCTGCGGGCGTTGACATTCTGCTGATCGACTCTTCCCATGGTCATTCTGAAGGTGTGTTGCAGCGTATCCGTGATACTCGCGCTAAATATCCTGACCTGCAAATCATCGGCGGTAACGTGGCGACCGGCGCGGGCGCACGTGCCCTGGCAGAAGCGGGCTGCAGCGCGGTCAAAGTGGGTATCGGCCCAGGTTCCATTTGTACGACTCGCATCGTGACTGGCGTGGGCGTTCCGCAGATTACCGCCGTTTCTGACGCGGTTGAAGCGCTGGAAGGCACCGGTATTCCGGTTATTGCCGACGGCGGAATCCGTTTCTCTGGCGATATCGCCAAAGCGATTGCCGCAGGCGCTGCTGCCGTAATGGTTGGCTCCATGCTGGCCGGTACCGAAGAGTCTCCGGGCGAAATCGAACTCTATCAGGGTCGTTCTTACAAATCTTACCGCGGTATGGGTTCCCTTGGCGCGATGTCCAAAGGCTCTTCTGACCGCTACTTCCAGACCGATAACGCCGCCGACAAACTGGTACCGGAAGGTATCGAAGGTCGCGTCGCTTATAAAGGTCGCCTGAAAGAGATCATTCACCAGCAGATGGGCGGCTTGCGCTCCTGTATGGGTCTGACCGGTTGTGGTACCATCGACACCCTACGGACCAAAGCGGAATTCGTGCGCATCAGCGGCGCGGGTATCCAGGAGAGCCACGTTCACGACGTGACGATCACCAAGGAATCGCCTAACTACCGCATGGGCTCCTGATTTTCTTCGCCCGGCCATGCGCCGGGCGATTTATTTAACCTGTATCACTTGCCTCGGAATTATCGTCAATGACGGATAACATTCATAAACATCGTATTCTTATTCTGGACTTCGGTTCTCAGTACACCCAACTGGTGGCGCGTCGCGTTCGTGAATTAGGTGTCTATTGCGAACTGTGGGCATGGGACGTCACTGAAGCTCAAATTCGTGAGTTCAACCCTAACGGCATTATTCTTTCCGGCGGCCCGGAAAGTACCACTGAAAATAACAGTCCGCGCGCGCCGCAGTATGTGTTTGAAGCTGGCGTACCGGTATTTGGCGTGTGCTACGGCATGCAGACCATGGCGATGCAGCTGGGCGGCCACGTTGAAGCCTCTAATGAGCGCGAATTTGGCTATGCGCAGGTTGAAGTTCAGACCGATAGCGCGCTGATCCACGACATTGAAGATGCGCTGAGCGCAGATGGTAAGGCTATGCTGGACGTCTGGATGAGCCACGGCGATAAAGTGACCGCCATCCCGTCTGACTTCGTCACCGTTGCCAGCACCGAAACCTGCCCGTTTGCCATTATGGCTAACGAAGAGAAGCGTTTCTACGGCGTGCAGTTCCACCCAGAAGTGACTCACACCCGTCAGGGTTTGCGTATGCTTGAGCGCTTTGTGCTTGAGATCTGCCAGTGTGAAGCGCTGTGGACGTCGGCAAAAATTATCGAAGATGCTATTGAGCGTATTCGTCAGCAGGTTGGCGACGATAAAGTGATCCTCGGCCTGTCCGGCGGTGTGGACTCTTCCGTTACCGCGATGTTGCTGCACCGCGCTATTGGTAAAAACCTGACCTGTGTATTCGTTGATAACGGCCTGCTGCGCCTGAACGAGGCTCAGCAGGTGATGGACATGTTCGGCGATCGTTTCGGCCTGAATATCGTTCATGTTGAAGGCGAAGAACGTTTCCTGAGCGCGCTGAAAGGCGAAAATGACCCGGAAGCGAAGCGTAAAATTATCGGTCGCGTCTTTGTTGAAGTCTTCGACGAAGAAGCGCTGAAACTGGAAGATGTGAAGTGGCTGGCCCAGGGGACTATCTACCCTGACGTCATTGAGTCTGCGGCATCCGCAACCGGTAAAGCACACGTCATTAAATCTCACCACAACGTGGGCGGTTTGCCGAAAGAGATGAAGATGGGCCTCGTTGAACCGCTGCGTGAGCTGTTCAAAGATGAAGTGCGTAAGATTGGTCTCGAGCTGGGCCTACCGTACGACATGCTGTACCGTCATCCGTTCCCGGGACCGGGTCTTGGCGTGCGCGTGCTGGGCGAAGTGAAGAAAGAGTACTGCGATCTGCTGCGTCGCGCTGATGCCATCTTCATCGAAGAGCTGCACAAAGCTGACCTGTACAACAAAGTAAGCCAGGCGTTCACCGTGTTCCTGCCAGTTCGCTCCGTCGGCGTCATGGGCGATGGCCGTAAGTACGACTGGGTGGTTTCCCTGCGCGCTGTCGAAACCATCGACTTTATGACTGCGCACTGGGCGCATCTGCCGTACGACTTCTTAGGCCGCGTGTCTAACCGTATCATCAATGAAGTCAACGGCATTTCCCGCGTGGTGTATGACATCAGCGGTAAGCCGCCAGCGACTATTGAGTGGGAATAATTTCCCTTCGTAATAGCTAAATTTTTGCTAACTAAAACCCTCTTTGAAAAGAGGGTTTTTTATCCTCGCTGTTCACGATCGCTTGCCAGCCGTTAGCGGCAATTTTATATGTTGGTTGAATGCAATCGATACTGCCAACCCTACCACTATCAGCGCCAGTGCTGCGGAAACCGCTAAGCTTCCCTGAATTCCAAGATGATGATTAAGCCACGCATAGGTAAAAGGCGATACGGCTGCTAACAGCTGCGCGGGAATTAACAGAATGCCAGTGCGATGGGCGTAATCCTCGGCGGCAAAAAGTTGTAACGGCAGCGTTGCTTTAAATACGGTTGTCAAACCGTTAATTGCGCCATAGCCCAGTACGAACCCACCGGCCGCCCAGGACAGATAAGGTCCGCTCAGGCCAAGTACAAAGCAGAGCGGCATTAGCATGGTGGTCAATAGTGTTAGCCTCAATGGCGTTAATGTTGAACCGGACGCTACTTCGAGAAAGCGCGCGCCGGTTTGCCCAATCCCCCAGAGCATTCCCACGGCAACCGGAAGCCCATAGCTGGCAATAAACTCCGGTAAGTGTGTTGAAGTGCCGTTAGAGACAAAGGTGACCAGCGCAATGAGAGATGCATACAGCAGAGCTGGGCGCCGATCGTGGCGGGAAATCGGATTGTGTGGTTTTCTCCGTATTGGCGAGGGGAGTTTATGATTCGGCATAGCCCACAACAGCACGGCACTAACCAGACCAAAAAGGGCATAGATCTGCAGAGCATGCCGCCAGTCCATCTGCGTCAGTAGCCATGTTCCGAATGGCCAGAAAAGAGCCGAGGCCAATCCTCCGGCCAGAGTCACGCGTGAGATCGTGAGCCTGGCACGCTGTCCGTAAAGATTCACCAGCGCAGCGAACATCGTGTCGTACAGCGCCAGTCGCATGCCGATACCTGTCAATATCCAGGCGGCGAACCAGCTCGTCAGGCCGTGAATATTTGCCATGATGAGGCAACCCGTTGAGATCATCAACGTGCCGGAGATAACCACCCGTTGGCCGCCAAAGCGGGCCAGTAGTCGAGCGATAAACGGAGAGGTTAGCGCCATCATCAACATCGCAATAGTCAGGCCCAGGTAGATTTGCGTTGCGGCCCAGTTGGTGTCCTGGGCAATAGCCCTGGCGAAAGTACCGGGCATATAAAACGATATCCCCCAGTTGATCAGTTGATTGCATCCGGCGGCAAGGGTGACAAAGCCTGGTGCGGAGAGTGATTTTTCAGGTGTTTTCATCATCTTCCATTCTGTTACGCTGTTGTCGGCAGCATACCCTGCAAGCCATTGTGCAGGCAGGCCAGTTCGTTTATGACCCCTATAAGAGAAACTTTGTGATGATGATGCTCAATCTGGGAAATCTGGCGACGTTTCGTCTGGTGGTACAGCGTGGGAGCTTCTCCGCCGCTGCTGATGTTCTGGGATTATCGCAGCCCGCAGTAAGCCTGCAGGTGCGTCAGCTGGAGCAGTTTCTACAGACGCGATTGATTGAACGAACCGGGCGCGGCATTAAAGCGACGGCGGCCGGAATTGCCTTGCTGGCGCACAGCGAGCAGATTGAACTGGCGGTGAGCGCGGCGGTGCAATCAGTTAGTGAATTTAGCCGCGAAATCAGTGGATCAATATCGCTAGGCTCCGGAGCAACTGCCTGTATCCACCTTTTACCTCCACTACTGCAGAAGCTGCATCAGGATCATCCTTTGCTGACGGTTAGGGTCACGGTCGGCAATACTCTGGAGGTGGTCCGCGCTATTGAGGAGAACCGGCTTGACCTGGGACTGTGTACGCTGCCGGCAAACGGACGCAGTCTGGCGGTGACGCCGGTTTTAGATGAAGAGTTTGTGTGTATTTTCAGCGATGGGCAGGACGAGTTGCCATCGCGTCTGACACCAGAGATTCTGCAATCATTGCCGCTAATTGCTTTTGAAGTGGGGAGTGGAACCCGGGATCTGATTGACGGTTGGTTTCGCACTAATGGACTGATGGTCGTGCCAGTGATGCAGTTAGGCAGCATTGAGGCGATTAAACGCATGGTGCGTGCGGGGCTGGGGTTCAGTATTGTGCCGCGAATGGCGGTAGAGCATCCACAGGATCGCGTCGGCTTAAATGTTCAATCGTTGACCCCGCTGCTGCATCGTCAGTTAGGTGTGGTTATGCGGCAGGATAAAGTCATCAGCAAGGGAATTGCTGAGATGCTGCGTTTACTACATCAAGTGGGCAACCGATAGTTGGGTACACCGTGCGCTTATTTTCGTACGGGGGCGTCCGACGGGGCTGACGGCTCAACGGTGATAGTCGATTGTTGTGATTGTTTCTTGTCCTGATGATGATGCCAGGCGCCGATAGAGGAGTAGACAAAACGTCCAAAAAAGAAGATAAAGCTGATTAGCAGTACGATACGGGTCATGCGACGGTTAAATCGATGTCGTTTACGCATACTGGGTGCCTGACTCACAAAAGGTTCCTTGAAGTATACCCGCAGGGCGGGCGATATGCGTATTAAGGCACAGGAAAGCGGTGGGGTCAATTGATGCGGATGTAAAAATCCGACGGTCAAAACATTACTTAATGTTATATAAGATGATTGTCGTATTTACATGCTTTCTGCTTATGGCGTTTGAGTGCTAAAAAATAAGCTTTATTAATATTAGCTGCGTGATTTTTTGATTTATATCAATCGCCTGTTCTCTCTGATAACTAAAATCTCCAGCCAGTTCCGCGTTATTATTTTTGGCGCGATTATGATGGTTGGTCGGATGCCTGCCTGAATATACCCTGCAGGATTTAGGGTTATCTGTTGAGCATCTATGAGCTTAATTAAACTTTACAGGCAATATCGGGATAAATGGTGGGCGCTACCGCTCGTTCTACCCACGTTTTTGCTTCCTATATCAAGATGGGCCAATACCGTTGCTGTGCTGAATGGTAATGACGTTTCTCTTTACTATTTGCCTCTGGGATTAGTCCTTAGCCTGATGCTTTTTTTTGGCTGGGCTGCGTTGCCGGGGATCGTCATTGGCCTGTTGTGCTCCATTACTCGTGGCATGACGCTGGAAGATTCCGTCGGCGTGATTTTCCATTTCCTTATTCCGACGGTGCTGTGCTGGGGTGGTTATCGCATTTTCGTGCCGCGCAGGCAGCAAATCTCTCACGGTAATGTCGGACTGATGCCCCACCGACTGTTCTGGCAAATGCTGCTGCCATCGCTGATTTTTCTGGTTCTTTCTCAGCTTGCCGAATATCTTGGTATTCACCCTCGTGCCACGGGGCTGCTGGGGATAAATCCTTTTAGTTTACGTACGTTAATCACTTTTCAGGCATTGATGGCGGGGTGTCTAACCGGCATACCATTGTGCTATTTCTTGATTCGAATTATCCGAAATCCACTCTATATTCGTGGATTTATTTCTCAGATTCGCCTGCAGATCGATCCAAAAATAAAACGCTTTGAGATCGTTTTATGGGCAGCGGTATTGTTAATATTACTCGTATTACTATTAATGCCATTGAACAGTTCGAGTACTATTTTTAGCACAAACTATACGTTGTCATTACTTATGCCGGTGATGTTATGGGGGGCGATGCGCTTTGGTTATCGTTTCGTTTCATTGGTTTGGTCTCCTGTTTTGATTGTTATTATTCATTTTCATTATAGATATTTGCCGCTGTCTCCGATTTACAATAATCAGTTAGCCATCACTTCCTCCAGCTATCTGGTGTTCTCTTTTATTATTGCGTATATGGCGATGTTGGCGACTCAGCAGAGGGCTATCTACGCTCGCGTGCGCCGAATGGCTTTCCTGGACCCGGTTGTTCACTTGCCCAATTTGCGGGCGTTGGGCCGCGAGTTGAATCGTTCACCCTGGTCAGTGCTGTGCCTCTTACGCATTCCTGAGCTGGAAATATTAGGCCGCCATTACGGCGTTCTGTTGCGTATTCAATACAAGCAGCATCTGGCTGAGTCTCTTGGCGAGTTATTGATGCCGGGGGAGGATGTCTATCAGATGGCCGGGCATGAGCTGGTGATCCGCCTCAACAGTGAAGACCACCAGCAGCGAATTCCCCTGTTGTATGAGCATCTCAAAAAGTTTCGTTTTGTCTGGAATGGTATGCCACTGCAGCCCCCGGTGGGGTTTAGCTATTGCAACGTTCGCTCCCCGGTGGTTCATCTGCATTTACTACTTGGTGAACTTAATAGTGCAGCCGACCTTTCTCTGGTGACCGGAAATCCAGAGAATCTGCAGCGCCGTGGCGCCATTAATTTGCAGCAAGAGCTGAAAGACAAAGTCACGATGATGAACCTGCTGGTGAAGGCGCTGGAGCAGGATCGGTTTATCCTGATGGCGCAACCGATCGTTGGCATTCGTGGTGATAGTTATCATGAAGTCTTACTCCGAATGCTGGATGACAGCGATAAGATAATCATGCCGGACGTTTTTTTACCGGTAGCGCATGAGTTTGGCCTCTCTGCGCGCATTGATAGCTGGGTTCTGGAGCATACGCTCATCTTTATGGACAAGCAGCGCAAGAAGCTGCCGGGGATGCGCCTGGCGATTAATATCTCGCCTTTTTCAGTGAGTAATAGCCATTTTCATCATCAGGTAAAAGCGCTGCTGGAACGTTATGATATCGAACCCTGGCAGATTATTTTTGAGTTGACCGAGAACCATTCGCTGACTAATCCTGAGCAGGCGCGACAAACCCTGGCGCACTTGCAGGATATGGGCTGTCGCGTGGCCATTGATGACTTTGGTACCGGTTATGCCAGCTATGCGCGGCTAAAAACAATGAATGCTGATCTGCTGAAAATAGACGGTAGCTTTATTCGTAATCTGCTGACCAGCAGCCTGGACTATCAGGCTGTCGCATCCATTTGTCTTCTGGCACGAATGAAAAATATGCAGGTGGTGGCGGAATATGTTGAAACGGCGGAGATTCGCCAGGCGGTGATTTCGCTGGGAATCGATTATATGCAGGGCTACGATATCGGTAAACCCGCACCGCTTGAGCGACTTGCCGACGGTTGAACATCATTGAATGGGCCGGTCAGTCCGGCCCATATGAGGTGGGTTATGGCGCTATATCAGGCTGTTCTTCTTCGCTAATCTTCAGCCACCAGTCCGGAACGCCTTCCCAGTACTCCTGCTCTTTTTCCAGATCGAGCAGCACCAGCGCATTTTGACTGAACCAGTCATGGGGGAAAACCAGCGTCCAGTGGTTAGCTTCGGTCTTCAGCGTTAAGGTCGGCGGCGTTGTCGTCGCCTGACGCTGATTATTCAGCAGCACGCCGAGGCGCAGGAGCTGGATCAGCGGCAGAAACTGCTTTTTCTTAAACAGCGTAAAACGCGGCAAATCATCCAGCTTGATCGCTTTACGGTGATAGCGGACCAGCGTTGCCATCAGCATTTGCTGTTCCTGATTAAAGCCCGGCAGGTCGCTGTTTTGCAGGATATAAGCCGAGTGACGATGCATGCCGCTATGGTTAATGTTTAAGCCGACTTCGTGCAGCATGGTTGCCCACTTCAGTAGCGCCGCGAGATGTGGGTTGACAAGCTTAGGGTTCTGCTCCTGCCACTGGTCAAACATATGCGTGGTTGTCTCCAGCACCCGACGCGCCTGTTCGCGGTCGATATTGTACTGGTTAGCCAGGCTTTGCGCGGTGCGGCTACGAATATCCTGATGGCGGAAACGTCCCTCCATTTCGTACAGAACGCCTTCGCGCAGCGCACCGTCGGACAGGCGCAGTTCCTTAATCGCCAGCGCATCGAACACGCCGCAGAGAATAGCCAGGCCTGGCGCGAAAACGGCTTTTCGGTCTTCAGAAAGCCCCGGCAGGCTAAGAGAGTCGAAATTTTTATATTTCAGCAGCTCTTCGACCAGCATTTCGAGACGTTCAGGGGTAATAAAGCCATCTTTCTCGCCCATAGCGACCAGCACTTCATGAGCAGCTTTAATGGTGCCGGAGGCACCGAGGGCGACGTTCCAGCCCTGAATGCGGAACTGCCAGGCCAGCGTTTCCAGTTTCTGTACCGCCGACAGGCGCGCGCGCTGGAAATTCTCTTTGCTGATAATACCGCCAGGGAAATAGACCTGGGAAAAGCTCACACAGCCCATGCGACGGCTTTCCACCAGGCGAGGTTCGAAATCCTCGCCAATAACCAGCTCGGTAGAGCCGCCGCCGATATCGATAACCAGTTTACGGCCTCGCTCTGGTTGCGTGTGCTCAACACCCATAAAAATCAGGCGCGCTTCTTCGTTGCCTGGGATTATCTCTATCGGATAGGGGATAACCTTTTCTGCGCGCTTGAGGAACTCAGCTGCGTTTACTGCCTGGCGTAACGTGTGCGTCCCGACGATGCAGACGCTGGAGGGGGAAAAACCCTGCAGGCGTTCAGCAAATAGCGACAGGCAGTTCAGCCCACGCGTAATGGCCTCTTCGCTCAGCACAGAGTTTTCATCCAGACCATCGGCCAGATGCACCCGCTGTTTAAGGCGACCGATGATCTGCATTGCCCCGTCAACGACGCGGGCGATCACCATATGAAAACTGTTCGAACCAAGGTCGACCGCAGCAAACTCCTGTGGCCGAGGGGTTTTTTCGTTTATTGGCATAGGTTAGTCGGGCTGTTCGAGTGATTTGAGATAGTCGTAAATCGCCGTTTGCGCGCGTACTTTACGGCGATTGCCGCGCGGCACGTAGCGATTACTCAGTTCTTTATCAAGATAGCGTGCTTTGACCGTATCGTTGAACAAGAGATCGAAAATATCCAGCACGCGCTGTTTCAGTCTTGGGTCCAGCAGCGGCGCGGCGACCTCAATACGATAATCGATATTACGCGTCATCCAGTCCGCAGACGATAACCAAACCTGCTTATCGCCTCCATTTTCAAAGAAATAGACGCGGTCATGCTCAAGGAAGCGGTCAACGATACTGGTTACGCGAATATTGTCGCTGATACCTTCTAGCCCAGGGATCAGAGAACACATGCCGCGAATCAGCAGATTAACCGGCACGCCGGAGCTTGACGCAGCGTACAGGCGATCGACCAGGCCTTTATCGACCAGGTTGTTCAGCTTCAGGGAGATTCCGCAAGGTAGACCATTCTGCGCGTTAGCGATTTCACGGTCGATCATTTCATACAGCAGGCGACGGGAGTTCTGCGGTGAAACCAACAGATAATCGAAGCTGACCGGACGGTATGGGTTTTCGATAAAGTTAAATACCCGACGAACTTCATTGGTGATGCGCGCATCGGCGGTCAGTAAGGAATAGTCGGTGTAAAGACGCGCAGTTTTTTCGTTGAAGTTGCCGGTACCGATATGCGCATAGCGGACGACTTCATCACCCTCTTTACGGGAAACGAGGAACAGTTTGGCGTGAATTTTCAGCCCAGGCGCCGAGAAGATCACGTGCACGCCGGCTTCGGTCAGACGTTTGGCCCAATGAATATTGGCCGCTTCGTCGAAACGTGCCTGCAGTTCTACCACCACGGTGACTTTCTTGCCGTTGTGAGCGGCATGGATCATGGAATCAATAATCCGCGAATCTTTAGCCACGCGGTAGATGTTGATTTTGATAGCCAATACGTTCGGGTCGAAAGAGGCCTGACGCAGCAGTTCGAGCACGTGTTCAAAGGTGTGGTACGGATAATAGAGCAGCACGTCGCGTTCGCGAATCGCGTCAAATCCGTTGCGGAACTTATCGAACCACAGATGACGCAGGCGCGGCATCGGCTTGTTGACCAGATTGGCTTTGCCAACATTTGGGAAGCCGATAAAGTCTTTAAAGTTGTGGTAGCGTCCACCCGGGAGCATGGAGTCGTAGTTAGAAATAGACAGCTTATCACGCAGCATTTCGACCATTGCGTCAGGCATATCGCGCTGATAGACAAAACGTACCGGTTCCGCGGTCAGGCGCTGCTTCAGACTGGAGGACATCAGTTCCATCAGGCTCGATTCCATCTCATGCACCAAATCATATTCGGCATCACGGGTCATTTTCATCGAGTAGGCATTCAGCGCGTCGTAATCGAAGAAGCCTTTAAAGATATCATCCAGACAGTAGCGCAGAATATTATCAAGCAAAATCATTGGCTTACGGCGTCTTGGTGCTTCCGGCGGCAGGTTCACAAAACGGGGAACTTTATCTGACGGAATTTCCAACAGCGCGTAATTGATAGTATCCCCGCGGATGATCTCTACCGCCAGATAGGTGTAATCATCTTTCAGAAATTGCACCAGATCCGTTTCACGATTAATCAGGATCGGCGAAATATGCTGGCGAAGGTAGAGCTTGAAGTAATTGCGCAGCCAGGACTGCTGGTTGACGGAGAGCTGGCGTTCGTTAATCAGGAAAATCTGGTTACGCGCCATTTCCAGCAGCAGCTCGTTATACAGACCATCAAATTCCTGATCGGCCTTTAGTACACGAGCCTGGATTTTGCCTAGCAGGTGACGAGAGTGGGCGGTACTGCCTTGCTCTTCGCTGATGATGATGCGGCGCTTTAGCTCGGCGAACCGCACTTTATAAAATTCATCGAGGTTGTTGGAGTAGATTCCCAAAAAACGCATGCGCTCAATCAGCGGGTTGCTTTTGTCCGCCGCTTCCTGAAGTACGCGCTCGTTAAAGGACAACCAGCTGAGTTCTTTTTCGATGTATAGCTTTTCCTGGCCCATTACAACTCACACTCCGTTTTACTCACAGGACATAGACTATTATGACGAAATTTTCCGCATAGCGATTCACTGTGTCACAACAATATGACAGTAAGAAGAACTATTTCTTCGACATGATTGATTGCTAAACGATTTTAATCAAAAAAAGCCCCGCATGGATAAAACGCAGGGCGATGGGTTATTCTTCGGCAGCGTAGCCCTGGGGCGGTAGCTTTATTTCGTCGAGCCAGGCTTCTTTGCCATCGGTACGCAGACGACCATCGACAAACCAACTGACCACCAGCGGATAGATATCGTGCTCCTGAGCCTGGACGCGAGCGGTGATCTCATCTTCGGTATCTTCGGCGAAAACGGGTACCTTCGCCTGAAGTATTACCGGCCCGCCATCCAGTTCGTCAGTGACGAAATGCACCGATGTCCCATGTTCCTCGTCGCCATTTTCCAGCGCCTGGCGATGAGTGTGCAGGCCCGGGTATTTTGGCAGCAGGGAAGGGTGGATATTCAGCAGGCGCCCATGATAGTGAGCGACAAACGCCGGGCTGAGAATGCGCATATAGCCTGCCAGTACCACTAGATCCGGCGCATAAGCGTCAATCTCATGCATCAGTTCGCGATCGAAAGCTTCACGATTGGCGAACTCGCTGGCGGTGAGCGCATGAGCCGGAATATTAGCCTCACGCGCGCGCTCAAGGCCGAACGCATCGGCCTTGTTGCTGAAGACTGCTCGCAGGGTGCCGTTGATTTTTTTCCGGGCGCAGGCGTCAATAATGGCCTGTAGATTACTGCCGTTGCCGGAAATCAGCACCACAATGTTTTTCATTCAATGACCACACGCTGTTCGGAATCAGAGGCTTTGATATAACCCATTTTCCACGCCTTTTCACCTTTCTCATTCAGGAAGGCGATGGCTTTGTCAGCAGCTTCAGCAGGGAGGGCGATAACCATGCCCACGCCGCAGTTAAAGGTACGATACATCTCATGGCTGCTGACGTTACCGGCAGTTTGCAGCCAGTTGAATACTTCCGGCCACTGCCATGAAGACTCATCGATGACTGCCTGAGTGTTGTCCGGCAGGACGCGCGGGATATTTTCCCAGAAACCGCCGCCAGTCAGGTGGGCGATGGCGTGAACGTCAACGTTAGCAATCAGGTCGAGAATGGATTTCACATAGATGCGGGTCGGGGCCAGCAGGTGATCCGCCAACGACTTACCGTTGAGATCGGTAGTTTGCGGGTCAACGCCGCTCACTTCGATAATTTTACGCACCAGAGAGTAACCGTTAGAGTGCGGGCCACTGGAGGCCAGAGCCACCAGCACATCGCCATCGGCCACTTTGCTGCCGTCGATAATTTCTGATTTTTCTACCACGCCGACGCAGAAACCCGCCACGTCGTAATCTTCGCCATGATACATACCCGGCATTTCCGCCGTTTCGCCGCCGACCAGCGCGCAGCCGGACTGCAAACAACCTTCGGCGATACCGCTGATCACGCTGGCTGCGGTATCCACATCCAGTTTCCCGGTCGCGTAGTAATCCAGGAAGAACAGCGGCTCAGCACCCTGAACGACCAGATCATTCACGCACATGGCGACCAGATCGATACCGATGGTGTCGTGACGCTTTAGATCCATCGCCAGACGCAGCTTGGTGCCGACGCCGTCAGTTCCAGAAACCAGCACCGGCTCGCGGTACTTCTGCGGCAATGCGCACAGTGCGCCGAATCCGCCCAGTCCACCCATCACTTCCGGGCGACGGGTTTTCTTCACCACGCCCTTAATACGGTCGACGAGAGCGTTGCCTGCATCAATATCTACGCCGGCATCTTTATAGCTGAGAGAGGTTTTATCGGTCACTGCGAAGTCTCCACGCGTTTGCGGTAGCAATAAAAAACGGCGCAATTCTAACAGGGAAAGCAAACGTTTGCGAGCCTGCTTTGCAGTCGACGTAAAACAGTTGCTATGTGCGCAAATTTGATACTGTTCACGAAAATGAAACCGGGTACATTCTTCTGCTTGCCACTGAGCCAGACAATCACCATCATGCCAATGAAACCGGTTTCTTTTTTATCAATAACAGATAAACCGTGAGTTGGGTGGGATTTAGTAAGGGAGTTGAGGATGAAAATTGCCGCGTTTGATATTGGTGGCACGGCGTTAAAAATGGGCGTAATGACCCGAGAAGGCGCGCTGTTGGATAAAGGTAAACAGTCAATAAGCGACAGCGATGGCGACCAGATTCTGCAGGCGATGCTGGCGTGGATTGCTGCTCATCCAGAATGTGAAGGGGTGGCTATCAGCGCTCCCGGCTACGTGAATCCGCACACTGGCTTTATCGAAATGGGCGGCGCCATCCGTAAATTTGATAATTTCGCCATTAAAACCTGGCTTGAAGAGCAAGTGCGTTTGCCGGTCGCCATTGAAAATGACGCTAACTGTGTGCTGCTGGCCGAGCGCTGGCAGGGCAAAGCCGCAGAAATGGCTAATTTCCTGGTTCTGACCATCGGCACCGGTATCGGCGGAGCGATTTTCTGTAATAACCAACTGGTGCATGGTGCGCGTTTTCGCGCCGGTGAATTCGGCTATATGCAAACGGCGCGTCCCGGTACCCGCGACGTGCGGCGCTATTCGATGAATGAAAACTGCACACTGCGCGTTCTGCGCCATCGCTATGCTGAACATATCGGTAAAGCGCTGGATGAAGTGACCGGTGAAGAAATTTTTGACCGCTACGATGCGGGCGACGCCACCTGTCGGCGTCTGGTTTCCGAATTTTTTAACGGTCTCGGCACCGGGCTTTATAACCTCGTCAACGTGTTCGACCCGCAAACGATTTTAATCGGCGGCGGAATTGTGGAACGACCGGGCTTTCTGGCGCTGCTGCGCGAACATCTGGCCTGGTTTGGCATTGCGGACTATATCGACACCGTCAGCCATGGCAACGACGCCGGGCTGGTAGGCGCTGTTTACCATTTCAATCAGCAATATCGGTCGCATAGCGGCGACTGCGCATAGATAGGGAGAGAACATGTCTGGATTCAAAGAAGGTTTTCTGTGGGGCGGTGCGGTCGCAGCGCATCAGTTGGAAGGCGGCTGGAAAGAGGGCGGTAAAGGCGCCAGCGTCGCCGATGTGATGACCGCAGGCGCGCACGGCGTGCCGCGTGAAATCACTGATGGCGTGCAGCCGGGGAAAAACTACCCTAACCATGAGGCGATTGATTTTTACCATCGCTATAAAGATGACATTCAGCTGTTTGCCGAAATGGGCTTTAAATGCTTCCGTACCTCAATTGCCTGGACGCGTATCTTCCCGCTGGGCGATGAGCTGGAACCGAACGAAGCCGGACTGCAGTTTTACGACGATCTCTTTGATGAGTGCCTAAAGCACGGCATCGAACCGGTCATTACGCTCTCCCACTTTGAAATGCCGTACCACCTGGTGACGGAATATGGCGGCTGGCGTAACCGTAAGCTGATTGATTTCTTCGTTCGCTTTGCGCAGGTCGTGTTTACCCGCTATCAGCATAAAGTGAAGTACTGGATGACCTTTAACGAGATCAACAACCAGGCGAACTTCCACGAAGATTTTGCGCCATTTACTAACTCCGGACTGAAGTATCTGCCCGGCGAAGACCGCGAGCCGGTCATGTATCAGGCGGCGCACTATGAGCTGGTAGCCAGCGCGCTGGCGGTTAAAGTGGCTCGCGAAATTAACCCGACATTGCAGATTGGCTGCATGATCGCCATGTGCCCGATTTACCCGCTGAGCTGTGCGCCCAACGATATGATGATGGCGATGAACGCCATGCATCGTCGCTACTGGTTCACCGATGTTCACGTGCGCGGCAAGTATCCTCAGCACCTGCTGAACTACTTCGAGCGTCGCGGTTTTGCGCTGGATATTACCGAAGAAGACCGCGCGGCGCTGACTCAGGGCTGCGTCGACTATATCGGCTTTAGTTACTATATGTCGTTCGCCACCAAAGCGACTGAGGATAATCCGCAGCTGGATTACGATGAAACCACCAGCCTGGTTTCCAATCCGTACGTGCAGAAGTCGGACTGGGGCTGGCAGATTGACCCGGTCGGGCTGCGCTACTCCCTGAACTGGTTCTGGGATCACTACCAGCTGCCGCTGTTTATCGTTGAGAACGGTTTTGGCGCCATCGACGTGCGCGAGGCTGATGGCTCGGTGAATGACCAATATCGTATCGACTACCTCTCTGCGCATATTGCCGAGATGAAAAAAGCAGTTGTTGAAGACGGCGTTGACCTGATGGGTTACACCCCGTGGGGCTGTATCGATCTGGTCTCGGCGGGCACTGGCGAGATGAAAAAACGCTACGGCTTTATCTATGTTGATAAAGACAATGAAGGCAACGGTACGCTTGAGCGTAGCCGCAAGAAATCTTTTGCCTGGTATCAGCAAGTTATCGGCAGCAACGGCGAAAAGCTGTAAATTGCCACAAAGCCCCATCCAGCCCCGCGTTCGCGGGGTTTTTTTATTTTGTCTTATACTGGCTCAGGCAGCGTAAAGCATTTTGGTTGATCCCGGTCAAACATATCGGCTATGGCGTAAAAGGTAAAAGGCGGTATAATCCGGCGATTTTTTTTGTGGCTGCCCCTCAGAGGAGAAAGAGAATGAAGATCGTGGAAGTGAAACACCCACTCGTCAAACACAAGCTGGGCCTGATGCGCGAGCATGACATCAGCACCAAACGCTTCCGTGAACTCGCCTCAGAAGTGGGCAGCTTACTGACTTATGAAGCCACTGCCGATCTGGCGACCGAGAAAGTCACCATTGAAGGCTGGAACGGTCCGGTAGAAGTCGAGCAAATCAAAGGTAAGAAAATTACCGTTGTGCCGATCCTGCGCGCAGGTCTGGGAATGATGGAAGGCGTGCTTGAGCATGTGCCGAGCGCGCGTATCAGCGTCGTGGGCATCTATCGTGACGAAGAAACCCTTGAGCCGGTTCCTTACTTCCAGAAGCTGGTGTCCAATATTGACGAACGTATGGCGCTGGTAGTTGACCCGATGCTGGCAACCGGCGGTTCAATGATCGCCACTATCGACCTGCTGAAAAAAGCGGGCTGCACCAGTATTAAGGTGCTGGTTCTGGTGGCCGCGCCGGAAGGTATCGCCGCGCTGGAGAAAGCGCATCCGGATGTGGAAATGTACACCGCATCAATTGACCAGGGCCTTAACGAGCACGGATACATTATTCCGGGGCTCGGCGATGCCGGCGATAAGATTTTTGGTACGAAATAAATGATGAAGTAGAAAAAGCCGACTTTGATAGTCGGCTTTTTTTTGAATAAAACACACCAACAACAACCAACAAACGACTCTCAGAGGAAAATGCCATGACGCGCCGTGCTATCGGGGTGAGTGAAAGACCGCCGCTTTTACAGACAATCCCGCTTAGTTTGCAACATCTGTTCGCCATGTTTGGCGCAACGGTACTGGTGCCCGTTCTGTTTCATATCAACCCGGCCACGGTACTGCTGTTTAACGGCATCGGAACGCTGTTATATCTTTTCATCTGCAAAGGCAAAATCCCGGCTTACCTTGGATCGAGCTTTGCCTTTATTTCCCCGGTACTGCTGTTGTTGCCGCTGGGCTACGAAGTTGCCCTCGGCGGCTTTATCATGTGCGGCGTGCTGTTTTGCATCGTCTCTTTTATTGTCAAAAAAGCCGGTACCGGCTGGCTGGATGTGATGTTCCCCCCGGCGGCGATGGGCGCGATTGTTGCGGTTATCGGGCTGGAACTGGCGGGCGTTGCGGCGAACATGGCCGGACTGCTGCCTGCGGACGGGCAAGCTCCAGATACCAGGACTATTATCATTTCGATGGTGACGCTGGGCGTGACGGTCTTCGGTTCGGTGCTGTTCCGCGGTTTCATGGCGATTATCCCGATTTTGATCGGCGTGCTGGTGGGCTACGCACTCTCTTTTGTGATGGGCGCTGTCGATACCACGCCAATCGCTGAGGCTCACTGGTTCGCGCTGCCGACCTTCTACACGCCGCGCTTTGAATGGTTTGCGATTTTCACCATTCTGCCTGCCGCGCTGGTCGTCATCGCCGAGCACGTTGGGCATTTAGTCGTGACGGCGAATATTGTCAAAAAAGATCTGCTCCGCGATCCGGGCCTGCATCGTTCAATGTTTGCCAACGGTCTCTCCACGGTGATCTCCGGCTTCTTTGGCTCCACGCCGAACACCACCTACGGCGAGAATATCGGCGTGATGGCGATTACCCGCGTTTACAGCTCCTGGGTTATTGGTGGGGCGGCGATTATTGCGATTCTGCTCTCCTGCGTTGGCAAGCTGGCGGCAGCAATCCAGATCATTCCGCTACCGGTCATGGGCGGCGTGTCTCTGCTGCTGTACGGTGTGATCGGCGCATCGGGTATTCGCGTGCTGATTGAATCAAAAGTGGATTACAACAAAGCGCAGAACCTGATTCTGACCTCCGTTATCCTGATCATCGGCGTTAGCGGTGCGAAGGTGCATATTGGTGCCGCAGAATTGAAAGGTATGGCGCTGGCGACCATCGTGGGTATCTGCCTGAGCCTGATCTTCAAACTGATTAGCGTTCTGCGTCCGGAAGAGGTTGTCCTCGACGCGGCGGATAGCGAAGAAGCAAAACATTGATCCTTATACCGGGCGGCGATCCCGCCCGGTTCTCTCCTTAGCTATTTGTGTGCTAAACTCTTCGCGTTTTTCTGAAAGCCTATGTTGAGGTCCATCTGAACGCACCGGCACAGCTCTCTTTGCCACTGTATCTTCCCGATGATGAAACTTTCGCGAGTTTCTGGCCGGGCGATAATCCTTCTCTTCTTGCTGCCCTTCAGAACGTGCTGCGGCAGGAACATAGCGGATACATCTATATCTGGTCACGCGAAGGGGCGGGGCGCAGCCATTTATTGCACGCCGCCTGCGCGGAACTCTCCCAACGTGGCGACGCAGTGGGCTACGTTCCTTTGGATAAACGGACGTGGTTTGTGCCAGAAGTGCTGGACGGAATGGAGCAGCTATCGCTGGTTTGCATCGATAATATTGAATGCGTGGCGGGCGATGAACTGTGGGAAATGGCGATCTTCGATCTCTATAACCGGATCCTTGAATCGGGCAAAACTCGGTTGCTGATTACCGGCGATCGGCCTCCTCGCCAGCTCAAACTGGGGCTGGCGGATCTGGCATCGCGCCTCGATTGGGGGCAAATCTACAAGCTACAGCCGCTATCAGATGAAGATAAGCTTCAGGCACTACAACTGCGTGCCAGATTGCGCGGCTTCGAGATGCCGGAAGATGTGTGTCGTTTTCTACTTAAGCGGCTGGATCGTGAAATGCGCTCGCTGTTCATGACTCTTGATCAGTTGGATCACGCCTCGATTACCGCTCAGCGCAAATTGACGATCCCGTTCGTGAAAGAAATCCTGAAGCTTTAGGCTGCGCCGCAACGTTCAAATCCGTTACGGCGCGTTGCTTCTAGCTGACAATTTCCAGAACTTGCTCAGGTGGGCGGCCGATTCTTGCTTCGCCGTGGCTCACTACGATAGGCCGTTCAATCAGCTTTGGATTGTCGATCATCGCCTGGATTAGCGCATCTTCGCTAAGTTGTGGGTTAGCGAGATCCAGCGATTTATACAGATCTTCTTTCTGGCGCATCAATTCACGAGCGCTGGCCATCCCCAACATCTTCAGCAGCTGACGCAGCGTAGCGGCGTCCGGCGGCGTCTCCAGATAAAGCACCACTTCAGGATCGATGCCGTTGGCTTTCAGCAGGCTTAATGTGTCGCGACTCTTGGAGCAGCGAGGGTTGTGATAGATTTTGACCGTATCGGACATGAGATCTCCTTACATTTTCTGGTACGGTTTGAAGCGTTCTTGCAGCTGGCGCAGCTGATCGATGCGCGCATCGTAGCGAGCCTGTTGCAAACTGCCTAATTTCACCTGCGAGCTGGCGCTGCTGAGCAGCGTAATGGCCTGATCGAGTCGGCCAACCAGCGCCATGCCTTCCGCCCGTGCGGCCAGCTCCTGATCGCGATTGCCGAGTTTGGCTTCCGCCTGCGCCAGTAAATCCCAACCGTTGGCGTCATCTTTATAATTAAAAGTGTAGCGATTTAGGATATTCGCCGCTTCTGCCGGTTGCCCGCCTTCCAGCAAGGCGTTGGCAAGGTTTAATTGCAGCACCGGATTGGTTCGCAGCTCACGGGCACTTTTCAGGCGATTAATCGCCTCCGTCGCTTTCTTCTGCCCAAGGTCAATATCGGTTGCCAGGTCAAGATACCAGGCGTTTTGCGAATCAGCACTCAGCAGCGGCTGCAGCGTTTTGCTCGCCAGCGCGTAATTGTCGTTGCCCATCGCCAGCAGGGCGCGACCGTATTGCGCGGCATGCTGTTCGCGGATATTCCCTTTCTCCCAGCTGCTTAGCAGATCATTGCCCAGCTTGTTGTCGCCGGAGGTGTACATGCCAAGCGTACGGGCTTTCGCCAGATAGAAGTCAGCCGAGGACTGGACGACGACCGGACGCATCTGGTTTGCGCGGTTGCGGGCGTCGGACAGACGGCTTTCCGGCAGGGGGTGCGTCAGCAGCATTTCCGGCGGACGAGTAGAGTAGCGCGATTCATCAAGCAGCTTGCCCATAAATGCCGGCATCGCCTGCGGATCGAAACCAGAACGCTGAAGAACCTGAATACCAATGCGGTCGGCCTCTTCTTCGTTTTGCCGGGTAAAGCTGATCATTCCCTGCTGGGTTCCCGCCAGGGTCCCGGTGAGCGCCGCCATCCCGGCCTGCGGACTTGCCATCGCCAGAAGAATCGATCCCAGCGCGCCGACCCAAGTCAGCGGAGCGTTACGCTTTTGGTCTTCCATCGCGCGGGCAAGGTGGCGCTGGGTGACGTGAGAAATTTCGTGCGCCATGACCGACGCCAGCTCGCTTTCGTTATCGGAATAGCGGAAAAGGGCCGAGTGCAGCACAACGTTACCGCCGAAGAATGCAAAGGCGTTAATTTGATCGTTATTGATTAGATAAAAGTGGAACGGCGTTCGCACTGAATTGGCGTGCGAAACCAGACGCATACCTAAGCCGTTAATGTATTGTACCAGCAGCGGGTCATTGATTAGCGGTGCGCTACCGCGCAGCTGGCGTACATAATAATCCCCCATCTGCAATTCCTGGCCAATGGAGAGCGTGCTTCCTGCGGAGGTGCCCATGTCCGGCAGGGTGTCTGCGGAGTCGGCAAAAGCAGGTAATATCGAACCCAGCGTCAGCGACGCTATGACGGTTGCCACCAGCGTTTTCTTCAACTGCCTGAACATAACCTCAATCCTGTAATGTAGGTGTGCCAGTTTGACCGATTGTGCGGCGTAATGTTCCCTGACCGCAAGCAAGTTCAGCAAGTTCAGCGAGTTTAGCCGTCGTTAGCGGCGTTGCAAATATCATATTCACCCGGTCATTAATGTTTGTGGTTTTACCCATAAAAAGCGAAGTCTTTTTTGTGACATTTCGATACAATTCCCGAGATTGTTACAGCTTTGCTCTTCAGGGAAGGGTTTTATGCTTCAGATGTTAATGCAGTGGTACCGCCGTCGGTTCAGCGATCCGGAGGCGATAGCGCTGCTGGTCATTTTGCTGGCCGGGTTCGGCATTATGTTTTTCTTCAGCGGCCTGCTGGCACCTCTATTAGTGTCCATCGTGCTGGCCTATCTGCTTGAATGGCCAACGGTCAGGCTGGAGCGTATCGGTTTTTCTCGTACCTGGGCCACCTCGGTGGTCCTGATTCTGTTCGTCGGCATTCTGCTATTGATGGCGTTTGTAGTGATGCCGGTTGCCTGGCAGCAGGGCATTTATCTGATTCGTGATATGCCGGGGATGCTGAACAAACTTTCTGATTTTGCCGCGACGGTGCCGCGCCGTTATCCGGCCTTAATGGATGCCGGAATTATCGACGCCATGGCGGAGAATATGCGCGGGCGGATGTTAACCGTCGGTGATTCGGTAGTGAAATATTCGCTTGCCTCGCTGGTCGGGCTGCTGACTTTGGCGGTCTATCTGGTATTGGTGCCGCTGATGGTTTTCTTTCTGCTGAAAGACAAAGAGCAGATGCTTAACGCCGTGCGCCGTGTGCTGCCGCGCAATCGCGGGCTGGCAGGGCAGGTGTGGAAAGAGATGAACCAGCAAATTACCAACTATATTCGCGGTAAGGTGCTGGAGATGATCGTCGTCGGCGTGGCGACGTGGATTGGTTTTATCCTTTTCGGGCTTAACTATTCATTGTTGCTGGCGGTGCTGGTTGGGTTTTCAGTACTGATTCCCTACATTGGCGCTTTTGTGGTTACCATTCCTGTGGTCGGCGTGGCGCTATTTCAGTTTGGCGCGGGCACCGAATTCTGGAGCCTGTTCGCGGTTTACCTGATTATTCAGGGGCTGGATGGCAACCTGCTGGTGCCGGTGCTGTTCTCCGAAGCCGTTAACCTGCACCCGCTGGTGATTATTCTGTCGGTGGTTATCTTCGGCGGCCTGTGGGGATTCTGGGGCGTGTTCTTCGCGATTCCACTGGCGACGCTAATCAAAGCGGTGGTGCATGCCTGGCCGGATGGCCTGATAGTGGAAGACGTAGAAGAAGAGAATTAGCGCAACGCTTACCGATGAGCGGTAAAAAAAGACGCCGGGCGGTTTGAAACTGATCCGGCGTCTTGCGTTTGTCTGCGCGTCAGGCGTTTTCTTTCAGCCAGTTCAGCACCACGTCGTGGTGATTGCTGGTTTTGAAATCATCAAACACATGTTCGATTTTGCCGTCGGCATCGATGAGGAAGCTAGTACGGTGAATACCGTCGTAGGTTTTCCCCATAAACGTTTTTTCACCCCAGATGCCAAACTGTTCGCATACCTGATGATTCTCGTCAGACAGCAAAGTAAAGTTCAGCAGCTCCTTTTCGGCGAAGCGGGAGAGTTTTTCTGGTTTATCAGTACTGATACCCAGTACTTCAACGCCTGCTTTTTTCAGGTCGTCCATATTATCGCGTAAACCACACGCTTGTACGGTGCAGCCCGGGGTCATGGCTTTCGGGTAAAAATAAACCAGAACACGCTGTCCCTGGAAGTCGGTCAAATTTACTTCCTCGCCGTCCTGGTCTGGTAAGCTAAATTTCGGTGCAATGTCACCGGCTTTCAGTGGGTTCATTACTCAAACTCCATCCTGTTCATCATGCTGTGAATAATTAACGATGTTAATACTGCCTTGTGCATTCAGTTCTGTACATAGGGCTTTGAACGCTTGTTCGATATTTGATGCATTTTGCGTAGTCGGGCTATGGGCGGTGATTTGGATAAAAAGCTGCGCTGAATCGTCGTTCGCTCCCGGTTGGGTGCGGGAGACCAGCTCGGCAATGTTCATTTTCCACGTATCGCACAGGGCAGTAAATCGCTCAATAATATGCGGCGAATCCGGCACCTCAACCTGAACCCAGACGGTGTTTTGCATCGCCTGATGCGGCCTTGCGGTTGTACGCTTCATTACGATCAGCAGATCAAGCTCGGCACCTTTCAGCGGCAGAGTCGATTCAATCAGGTTAATCGCATTCCACGAGCCGGAGAGCAGCATGATAAACGTAAACTCGTCACCAAGCATGGCCAGCCGGCTGTCTTCGATATTACAGCCGCAGCTGCTGACGTGGCGAGTGATTGTATTCACGATGCCAGGGCGATCAGCACCCAACGCGGTAATAACCAGATAGTGTTGTAATGAGGCTGTCAAACCTGTTCTTCCTTTAAAAAGGTGAGGTAACATTAGGAAAGCATAAAAAAAACCGGCATACAACATCCCTGATGGCATCGGGTCTCTTGCTTTTATTGCGGCACCAAACGTAACATTGAGAATCTTGTCCCACTTCTGCTCTGAGGATGGCCCATGTTTACGGGAAGTATTGTAGCGCTTATCACGCCGATGGATGAAAACGGTAACGTCTGCCGGTCAAGCCTGAAAAAACTGATTGATTACCATGTCGCCAGCGGTACCTCGGCGATCGTTTCGGTAGGCACTACCGGAGAGTCCGCAACATTGAGCCATGAAGAGCATGGTGACGTGGTTATGCAGACGCTGGAGCTGGCTGACGGGCGCATCCCGGTTATCGCGGGTACCGGTGCAAATGCAACCGCAGAGGCGATTAGCCTGACCAAGCGGTTTAACAATAGCGGTGTGGTTGGCTGCCTGACGGTTACGCCTTATTACAACCGTCCGACCCAGGAAGGACTGTTCCAACACTTTAAAGCTATTGCAGAACATACTGACCTGCCGCAAATCCTGTATAATGTGCCGTCCCGTACCGGTTGCGATATGTTGCCGGAAACCGTCGGTCGTCTGGCGGAAGTTAAAAATATTATCGGTATTAAGGAAGCGACGGGGAACTTAAGTCGCGTTCATCAGATCAAAGAGCTGGTTTCAGATGACTTTATTCTGCTGAGCGGCGATGACGCGACGGGAATGGACTTTATGCAGCTTGGCGGTCACGGCGTGATTTCCGTAACCACAAACGTTGCGGCGCGCGAAATGGCTGAAATGTGCCGACTGGCTCTGGCTGGTCAATTCGCCGAAGCTCGGGCGATTAATCAGCGTCTGATGCCGTTGCATACAAAATTATTTGTCGAACCCAACCCTATCCCGGTCAAATGGGCATGTAAGGCGTTGGGTCTTGTGGCGACCGATACGCTACGCCTGCCGATGACCCCGATTACCGAAAACGGTACTAAGGTTGTCACCGCAGCGTTGAAGCATGCCGGTTTGCTGTAAAGTTTAGGGAGATTTGATGGCTTACTCAGTACAGAAGTCGCGCCTGGCGAAGGTTGCGGGTGTTTCGCTGGTTCTACTCCTCGCGGCCTGTAGTTCTGACTCGCGCTATAAGCGTCAGGTGAGCGGCGACGAGGCCTATTTGCAGGCAACGCCGCTTAGTGAACTTCACGCGCCAGCAGGGATGATCCTGCCGGTTCAGGTGGGTGATTATAATATTCCGGTTGCTGCCAGCACCGGTAACACAGGCAAGGCTCTGGATATCCGTCCTCCGGCTCAGCCTCTGGCACTGGTTAGCGGCGCGCGCACTCAGTTTAACGGTGATACCGCGACGCTGATGGTGGAGAACGGTCGCAGCGGTTCGCTGTGGGCGCAGGTGGCAAGCATCATGCAGTCGAAAAACTACACTATCGCGAAACGCGATGATGCCAGCCAGACGCTGAATACCGACTGGGTCGAATGGAATCGCCTCGATGAAGACCAGCAGTACCGTGGTCGCTATCAAATCTCAGTTAAACAGCAGGGCTATCAGCAAGCAGTGGTCGTGAAGTTGGTGAATCTGGAGCAGGCGGGTAAACCGGTTGCCGATCCGGCTTCGCTTCAGCGCTACAGTACTGCCATGTTGAACGTCATTTCCGAAGGTCTGGATCTGAACGCTACCAGCGCTCAGAACGCCGCGCAGAAAAATGCCGGGGCGACCTTCGACGTGCAGAGCGGTGCGGATGATACCGGTCTGCCGATGCTGGTCGTTCGCGCACCGTTTAACCTGGTGTGGCAACGCCTGCCGGGCGCGCTGGAAAAAGTGGGTATGAAGGTAACCGATAGCTCCCGTTCTCAGGGTAGCTTCTCCGTAACCTACAAACCCCTATCCGACAGCGGCTGGACCGATCTGGGCGCTCGCGACCCGCAGTTGGTATCCGGCGATTATAAACTGCAGGTCGGGGACCTCGATAACCGCAGTAGTCTGCAGTTCATCGACCCGAAAGGACATACCCTGACGCAGTCGCAAAATGACGCCCTGGTTGCCGTATTCCAGGCCGCATTAAGTAAGTAATAAACAGGGCTGGAGTAATCCGGCCCTTTTTAATGTATAGTGACGCAAACGTGTGCGTATACACATCATCCTCCAAATTGCCTCTTTGTTGGCTGCCTTCGTTCACCCCAGTCACTTACTTATGTAAGCTCTTGGGGATTCGCTCAGTTGCCGCCTCGATGCACTTTGAATGATTTTGTGTATAGGCGGAAACGTATTTTTTGGGCTTAATATCACTGGAGTGGTGAAAGATGAAAAAGCTAGCTGAGTTGTATCGTGGTAAAGCGAAGACCGTTTACAGCACCGAAAACCCGGATCTGCTGGTACTCGAATTCCGTAACGATACGTCAGCAGGTGACGGTGCTCGCATTGAGCAGTTCGATCGTAAAGGCATGGTGAACAACAAGTTCAACTATTTCATTATGAGCAAACTGGCGCAAGCGGGTATCCCGACCCAGATGGAAGCGCTGTTGTCCGATACCGAATGTCTGGTGAAAAAGCTGGATATGGTGCCGGTGGAGTGCGTTGTGCGTAACCGCGCTGCCGGTTCGCTGGTGAAACGTTTAGGGATTGAAGAGGGCATCGAGCTGAACCCGCCGCTATTTGATCTGTTCCTGAAAAACGACGCCATGCACGACCCGATGGTCAACGAATCCTACTGCGAAACTTTCGGCTGGGTGAGTAAAGAGAACCTGGCGCGTATGCAGGAACTGACCTACAAAGCTAACGACGTGCTGAAAAAGCTGTTTGACGATGCGGGCCTGATCCTCGTGGACTTCAAGCTGGAGTTTGGTCTGTTTAAAGGCGAAGTGGTGCTGGGCGACGAGTTCTCTCCGGACGGCAGCCGTCTGTGGGACAAAAAGACCATGGATAAAATGGACAAAGACCGTTTCCGCCAGAGCCTCGGTGGCTTGATTGAAGCCTATGAAGAAGTTGCCCGTCGTCTGGGCGTAGAACTGGACTAATCCCCCGACGCCAGAGGAAACCCTCTTCTTCTGGCGCTCTTCTTGCTGTTTCCTGTGGTAATCCTCCGCTGAACCGCCTACGATCTCATACATTGGTTTTATGATGAATTGAGGTGCTTATGCGCTGGCAAGGGCGTCGCGAAAGCGACAATGTTGAAGATCGCCGTGGTCAATCCGGTTCACCGATGGGCGGAGGTGGCGGTTTTCGTCTCCCCAGCGGGAAAGGCGGCATCGTGCTGCTGATTATCATTGTGGTGGCGGGATATTACGGCGTTGATTTAACCGGCATGTTAACCGGTGAACCGGTGTCACAACAGCAAACCACCACTCAACGCTCTATTAGTCCACAGGATGAAGAAGCCGCGAAGTTCACTAAAGTGGTTCTGGCGGATACGGAAGATACCTGGGGCATGATTTTTAAAGACATGGGTCGTCAGTATCCGCAGCCTAAGCTGGTGATGTATCGCGGCGCGACGCGAACCGCCTGCGGTACTGGCCAGTCGGTAATGGGGCCGTTCTACTGTCCGGCGGATAGTACGGTGTACATCGACCTGTCATTTTACGATGAAATGAAAACTAAGCTCGGCGCGGGCGGCGACTTCGCTCAGGGTTACGTTATCGCCCATGAAGTCGGTCATCATGTACAAAAGCTGCTGGGTATTGAGTCGAAAGTGCGCCAGCTACAGCAGAATGCTTCACCAGCGGAAGCGAACCGCCTGTCAGTTAAAATGGAGCTACAGGCGGACTGCTTCGCGGGCGTCTGGGGCTACAATATGCAGAAGCAGGACGTAATGGAGGTTGGCGACCTGCAGGAGGCGCTGAACGCCGCAGAGGCGATTGGTGATGACCGCTTGCAGCAGCAGAGCCAGGGACGCGTGGTGCCGGACAGCTTTACTCACGGTACATCGCAGCAGCGCTATACCTGGTTTAAACGCGGCTTCGATAGCGGCGACCCGGCGCAGTGCAACACCTTTGGCAAAGCGCTGTAATTGCCGTCGGTCATGGATGAACTGCTTCACCTGACGGCGCAAATGGCGCGTGAGGGCATCCGTCGTCTGCTGGTGCTCAGCGGCGATGATGCCTGGACTTTCAACCAGGCGCAAAATCTGCGTACTCTGTTGGCTGGTGATGGGCTGTGGGTTGGCCCGCAGCCGGCGCCGGAGCCGTATACGCCTCCCGGTGCGCTGAAGACCCTCCTGGGCCGGGAATTCCAGCATGCTTTTTTCGATGCGCGTGAGGGGTTCGACGTCGCGGCATTTGCTGCGTTAGCCGGTACGCTGCGCGCAGGAAGCTGGCTGATTTTGCTGATCCCCGATTTTTCCCAATGGCCGACCCGGCCTGACGCTGACTCTCTGCGCTGGAGCGACACTCCCGAGTCGGTCCCCACGCCAAATTTTGTCTATCGTTTCTGCCAGCAAATTATTGCCGATAATGATTCTGTACTCTGGCGACAGGGGAATGAGCTGACATTACCCGCTTTCCCGCTTCGAGAACCCTGGCATCCCGCTGATGGTCAGCCGCAGGCGGAGCAGGCAGCCGTTCTTGCCGAATTGGCTGACTTCCCTCCCGGTATCGCCGCCTTAACCGCAGAGCGCGGACGAGGCAAATCCGCTCTGGCGGGAATGCTTATTCGCCAGCTGGCAGGGGATGCCATCGTCACGGCACCGGCGCGTGGAGCCACAGATGTGATGGCGGCTTTTGCAGGTGAGGGCTTTCGCTTTATGGCTCCCGATGCGTTACTGGCATCAGAGCGCAACGCTTCGTGGCTGATTGTTGATGAGGCCGCCGCCATTCCGGGGCCGCTGTTGCGCCAGCTGGTGGAGCGTTTTCCGCGCACTCTGCTCACGACTACTGTTCAGGGCTACGAAGGCACCGGGCGCGGTTTTCTGCTTAAGTTTTGCGCCGGTTTTGCCCATTTGCGGCAGTTTAGTTTGACGACGCCCATCCGCTGGGCATTGGGCTGCCCGCTGGAGGCGGCTATCGCGCAGTTGCTGTTGTTTAGCGATGAGACCTTTCAGCATGCGCCTGCTGGCGACACGGTACTGGAAAATGTCAGTCAGGCCAGCTGGCAGCAGCAGCCCGCTTTACCGGAGGCGATGTATCAACTGCTCTCCGGGGCGCACTATCGCACTTCTCCTCTCGATTTACGCCGCATGATGGATGCGCCGGGGCAGCATTTTACCTGCGCCCGCAGCGCAAACCGCGTCGCCGGAGCGTTGTGGCTGGTGGAGGAGGGAGGGCTGGAGTCATCGCTCAGCCAGGCCGTATGGGCTGGATATCGCCGCCCGCGTGGTAATCTGGTGGCGCAATCCTTGGCTGCACACGGCGGTAGCCCGCAGGCGGCAACGTTGACGGGCTTGCGTATCAGTCGCATTGCCGTACACCCGGTGCGCCAGCGTGAGGGGCTTGGGCAACGGCTGGTTGATTGGGCGGCGTCTCAGGCGTCGGAGCGGGACTATCTCTCGGTCAGTTTTGGCTACACACCCGAACTGTGGCGTTTTTGGGATAGCTGCGGTTTTATGCTAGTGCGCCTGGGTACTCATCGGGAAGCCAGCAGCGGCTGTTATACCGCGATGGCGCTCTATCCCATCAGCGCGGCTGGCCGACATCTGGCTCAGCAGGAAATCCGCCGGTTGCTGCGCGATGAACACTGGCTGCGCGACTGGCGAGATGAGCCTTTGCCGCTGACTATGCTGGAAGAAGCGGCTATCTTTACTGAAGAGGATTGGCTGGAGGCTGCGGGCTTTGCGTTTGCCCATCGCCCGCTGCTGGCGGCGGTTGGTAGCCTCAATCGGCTGCTCATGCAGGTGAATTTACCGCTGCCTGCTTTGCGCGCACGCCTGGAGCGCCAGGATGAAGCGGAACTTTGCCGCACGTTGCAACTCTCCGGGCGAAAAGCGCTGCTGGCCAGGCTGCGCGAAGAGGCGGCGCAGGCGTTATCAAACCTGGACGCAACGCGCGCGGATGCTCTGCGCCAGCAGGTCAACATGCTGCAATTTTTTTAACTAACTCCTTCAGTTAAATGGCATGGTCATATTTCGCATGCGGCGTAAACTTCCTTGCAGACATTAAGGAGACAGCCGTGAAACACGATCATTTTGTTGTTCAAAGCCCCGCGACCCCTGCACAGCAACTGCTGCTGCTGTTTCATGGCGTCGGTGATAACCCGGTTGCTATGGGGCAAATCGGCAGCTGGTTTGCGCCGCTCTTTCCCGATGCGCTGATTGTCAGCGTCGGCGGCGCGGAGCCGTGCGGACCGCCTCCGGGACGCCAGTGGTTCTCCGTGCAGGGCGTCACTGAAGAGAACCGCCAGCAGCGCGTGGATGCCATTATGCCGACCTTTATTGAAACAGTTCGCTATTGGCAGCAGCAGAGCGGCGTTAGTCCGCAGGCGACGGCGCTGATCGGCTTCTCGCAGGGGGCGATTATGTCGCTGGAGAGCGTTAAAGCGCAGCCGGGGCTGGCATCGCGGGTGATTGCGTTTAACGGCCGCTATGCAACTCTGCCGGAGAAGGCGACCACGGCGACAACAGTCCACCTGATTCACGGCGGTGAGGATCGTGTTATCGATCTAGCGTGGGCAGTCGCCGGGCAAGAAGCGCTCCAGCAGGCCGGTGGCGATGTGACGCTGGATATTGTTGAAGACCTGGGACACGCGATTGACGATCGCAGCATGCAGTTTGCCCTCGATCATTTGCGTTTTACCGTGCCGAAACACTATTTTGATGAAGCGCTCAGTGGCAGCACGCCGAAAGACGACGATCTAATCGAACTGCTGTAAATAGAAAACCTGGAGGCGATGCTGCGCATCTGTCCGGGCTACCAGACCCACATACGGCAGTGAACCCGTAGCCCGGGCAAGGCGCGTCAAGCGCCGCCCCCCGGGAAAATAACGGCACACTGTGTTAATTTCCCGAAGGCGATGCTGCGCATCTGTTCGGGCTACCAGACCCACATACGGCAGTGAACCCGTAGCCCGGGCAAGGCGCGTCAAGCGCCGCCCCCGGGAAAATAGCGGCACACTGTGTTAATTTTCCGGAGGCGATGCTGTGCATCTGTCCGGGCTACCGGATCTGCAGGACCCGTAGACATTACTGAAGTAAGACGCTTACTTTTTCTTCGACTGGCCGTTCTTAGGCCAGTCATCCTCATCGTCCCACTTATCGTTGCAATCGCGATGCGGAGGCAGCTCCGGCTTATTGTTGAGAAATTTTTTGTGGTCAACGCGACTCAGATCCTTAATCACGTTAATCATCACGCCCACTAAAAATACCAACACCAGAATCCACCAGTATTTCGTTAGCCAATCCATGCGCGCTACCTCTTATCTATGATGCCGTCAGGCGACCAGCTGTTCCATGATGCGTTGGTACATCCGCGCCAGTAGCTGGAGATCGGCGGCATTAACACATTCGTTGATTTTATGAATAGTGGCATTCACTGGCCCCAGCTCAACCACCTGCGCACCCATGCGTGCGATAAAACGCCCGTCGGAGGTGCCGCCATTGGTCAGGAGCTGCGGTTTAATTTCATTATAGTGCTCTATGGCGTTCACCACCGCATCAACCAGTTTACCGCGGCCGGTCAGGAACGGTTGGCCTGAAAGCCACCAGTCAACGCTGTAGCGCAGTTCGTATTTCTCCAGCAGTGCTACAACGCGCGCTTTGATCATTTCGTCAGTCAATTCTGTGCTAAAGCGGAAGTTGAACTGCACGAACATATCGCCGGGAATCACGTTGTTGCTGCCGGTTCCGGCCTGCACGTTAGCGATTTGCATGCTGGTTGGCGGGAAGAAATCATTGCCTTTATCCCATTCAATATTCACCAGCTCTGCCAGCATCGGAGCGGCGCGGTGGACCGGGTTATCCGCGAGATGGGGATAGGCCACGTGCCCCTGCACGCCGTGAATGGTCAGGTTGCAGGTCAGGGAGCCGCGACGGCCATTTTTGACGACGTCGCCGACAACTTCGGTACTGGAGGGTTCTCCGACCAGACAGTAATCCAGGCGCTCGTTACGCGCCATTAGCGCTTCCACGACTTTAACGGTGCCGTTTTTGGCGCTAGCTTCTTCATCTGAGGTGATCAGAAATGCCAGGCGACCTTGATGGTTCGGGTACTGGGCGACAAAGCGTTCAGCGGCAACCACCATCGCAGCGAGAGAGCCTTTCATGTCTGCCGCGCCGCGGCCAAACAGCATTCCGTCGCGAATAGTAGGCTCGAAAGGCGGGTTAATCCAGCGGTCGGCATCGCCAGAAGGGACAACATCAGTATGGCCGGCGAAAGCCAGCGTTTCCCCGCGCCCGCGCCAGGCCCAGAAGTTTTGGGTATCGCCGAAATCCATCGGTTCAACGGTAAAGCCAATCGCACGCAGACGTTCAATCATTAACGCCTGGCATCCCGCATCATCGGGGCTGAGGGAAGGGCGGCGAATAAGCTGCTGAGCCAGCTCAATGACCGGGCAAGACATAGACTACACCTCGTTAAACTGCTGATAACTAGATTCACTGAAACCCAGCAGCATAGGCTGACCGGGCGCACAGAGCAATGGGCGTTTGATGATTGCCGGCATTTCCAGCATCAGTTTTGCCGCAGCATCGGCGTTATCGATACCTGCGCGGACCGTTTCGTCTAGCTTGCGCCAGGTGGTTCCCCGGGTATTGAGCAGCGCTTCCCAGCCGAGTTCATCTATAAAGGTATCTAATAATTCGCGGTCCAGACCATCAACCCGATAATCATGAAAACGATATTCTATCTGCTGGGCTTCCAGCCAGCGGCGGGCCTTTTTTATGGTATCGCAATTTTTTATCCCGTACATGGTGAGCATGATTAAACCTTTTCCATTGAATTAAAAGTTTGACCAGGAATATTCCTAATAATACCCGTCATACTTCAAGTTGCTTATGTGTTGGCTGCACTCGCTCACCCCAGTCACATAGTTATCTATGTTCCCGGGGATTCACTCCCTTGCCGCCTTTAAGCAACTCGAATTATTTAGGGTATATAGGTCGTTAATAAATAATACGTGAATTACGTTAATAAATATCGTTTTTTACCCGTGATATATCCTGAACGTTATCTATTGGTTGCTTTTTGACCTGTTTTTGCGCTGTGACTTGTCACAAGCCGAGTGAGGGCGGATTGTGCTGATGAACAAATGTTGCTGAATGTTGCTGTTGGTCACATTAAACGGGTTAAATTCGGCTCATAGTACTTACGAATGAAAGGGCTTTTTCTGGAGGCGGTAATTAAAGTAATCAGAGCGATAGCGTAAACACACTTTTCACCATCAACGAATTTGCATAAAATCACCCATAATAATAAGAGAGGCTATTATGATTGAGCATGAACTAGGGAACTGGAAAGATTTTATTGAAGGTATGCTTCGTAAATAAATTTCCATAATGTAAGTAGGGCGATTCCACGGGCAGAATAATAATGCAGTCGAAACGACCAATTATGAAAAAGGCGACACTTTCGGTCGCCTTTTCTGTTATTAATCCCGGTAAAATAAAGCAGACTTATCTCTTTGTTATTGCGGCCGTTCCTTAAGCGGGAAGCGACGGCGCACCAGCACGAAGAACAGCGGTACGAAGAAGATTGCCAGCACGGTAGCGGAGATCATACCGCCCATCACGCCAGTCCCCACCGCATGCTGGCTGCCGGAACCGGCCCCGGTGCTGGTCGCCATCGGCAGCACGCCGAAGATAAATGCCAGCGAAGTCATCAGTATTGGCCGCAGTCGCTGGCGACAGGCCGATAGCGTCGCGATAAGCAGGTCTTCACCTTTCTGGTTTAACTCATTGGCAAACTCGACGATAAGAATGGCGTTTTTCGCCGACAAACCGATAACCGTTAACAGACCCACCTGGAAATAAACGTCGTTTTCCAGACCGCGCATCCAGGTCGCCAGCAGCGCGCCGATAACCCCCAGCGGTACCACCAGCATCACTGAGAACGGCACCGACCAGCTTTCATACAGAGCCGCCAGACACAAGAACACAACCAGCAGCGAAATGGCGTACAGCGCCGGGGCCTGCGCGCCGGAGAGGCGTTCCTGATAAGACATCGCCGTCCACTCCACGCCAAATCCATTCGGTAGCTGCTGGGCCAGTTCTTCCATGATTGTCATGGCGGTACCGGTACTGACGCCCGGGGCGGCTTCACCGACGATCTCCACCGCCGAGTAGCCGTTGTAGCGCTCCAGACGCGGCGAGCCGGTCTCCCAGCGCGAGGTGGCGAAGGCGGAGAAGGGCACCATCGTGCCGCTGTTGTTGCGTACATACCAAAGATTGATATCGTCCGGCAGCATGCGATATGGCGCTGCGGCCTGAACATAAACCTTCTTCACGCGACCGCGGTCCATAAAGTCATTGACGTAGCTCGAGCCCCAGGCGGTTTGCAGCGTATCGTTGATATCGTCGATGGACACGCCCAGCGCCTGCGCTTTACGCTGATCGATGTCGACCTGCAACTGCGGGCTATCGTCGAGGCCGTTATGGCGGACACGGGTCAATTGGTCATTTTTGGCAGCCAGCTCCAGCAGGGTATCACGGGCGGCCATCAGCGCTTCGTGTCCGTTACCGGCGTGGTCCTCCAGCTCCATATCGAAACCGGCGGAGCTGCCCAGCCCGCTAATAGCCGGTGGGCTGCTGGCGAACACGCGCGCTTCTTTAATTTTGTTAAACGCCTTGGTTGCGCGTTCGATGATGGCAAAGGATGAACCGGTTGTTGGATCGCGCTCGTCCCAATCCTTCAGACGCACGAACATGCGCGCTACGTTCTGCCCGTTGCCGCCGGGGCCGGAGCCGATGGTGGCGAATACCGATTCGACGTTCTGTTTCTCCTGTTTCAGGAAGTAATCTTCCGCCTGCTGTACCACTTTCAGCGTCTGCTGCTGGGTCGCGCCGCTGGGCAATTGCACCGACGTGGTAAACATGCCGCGGTCTTCCAGCGGCAGGAATGACGTAGGGAGATGCAGGAACAGAAACACCATCCCGCCCAGCAGCAGGACGTAGATCATTATCCAGCGCAGCGAACGGTGAAGAATTTTGCCGACGGCGGTTTCGTAGCGGTCGGCATTACGATTAAACATGCGGTTAAACCAGCCGAAGAAGCCCCGTTGTCCGTGGGATTCTCCTTTATGAATCGGTTTGAGCAAGGTGGCGCACAGCGCTGGCGTCAGGATCATCGCCACCAGGACGGATAGCACCATCGCTGAGACAATCGTTATTGAGAACTGACGATAGATAGCGCCGGTGGTGCCGCCGAAGAAGGCCATCGGCACAAATACCGCCGAGAGCACCATGGCAATGCCGACCAGCGCCCCCTGGATCTGCCCCATCGATTTTCGCGTCGCCTCTCGCGGCGAAAGACCTTCCTCGCTCATGATGCGCTCGACGTTTTCCACCACCACGATGGCATCATCCACCAGCAGGCCGATCGCCAGCACCACGGCGAACATGGTTAAGGTGTTGATGCTGTAGCCGCAGATGTAGAGGACGGCGAAGGTTCCCATCAGTACCACCGGAACGGCGATGGTGGGGATCAGCGTGGCACGGAAGTTCTGCAAGAACAGGTACATCACGAGGAACACCAGCGCGATGGCTTCCAGCAGCGTCTTCGCTACGTCAGTAATTGATGCTTTCACGAAAGAAGTGGTTTCGTAGGCAACTTTGTATTCCAGACCGTGCGGGAAGTATTGCGATAGCTCGTTCAGGCGGTCGATAACGCGTTCGGCGGTCGCCATTTCGTTGGCGCCGGATGCCAGTTTTATCCCCAGACCGGAAGCGGCCTGACGGTTGTAGCGGCTAAGATAATCGTATTTTTCCGCCCCCATCTCGACGGTGGCGACGTCGCCGAGAGTGACCTCGGAACCATCCTGATTAACCCGCAGGGTGATATCGCGGAACTGCTCTGGGGTTTGTAACAGCGACTGTGAATTAATGGTGGCGTTCAATGCCTGTTTATCCACCGACGGCGTGCCGCCCAGTTGGCCGACGGCAATCTGGGCGTTCTGTGACGAAATCGCATCGGTGACGTCTTTCGCCGTCATCTGAAAACTATTGAGCTTGGCCGGGTCGAGCCAGATGCGCATTGAGTACTGGGAGCCGTACGCGTCGATGTCGCCGACGCCGTTTACGCGGCTCAGCGGGTCCTGAATATTACTGGCGACGTAGTCGGAGATATCCTGTTTATCCATGCTGCCATCGGTAGAGACAAAGGCGATGGTCAGGATATTGGTATCCCCGGTTTTGCGCACCGTCACACCCTGGTTTTGTACGGCCTGCGGGAGTTTACGCATTGCTGATTGCAGCTGGTTCTGCACCTGCTGAACGGCTTCGTCCGGGTCGGTCCCGGCGGTAAAGCTCAGCGTCACGCTTGCCTGACCTGTGCCGCTACTCTGTGATGACATATACATCAGGTTGTCGAGTCCGGTCATGTTTTGTTCGATGACCTGGGTAACGGTATTCTCCAGCGTTTGTGCAGAGGCTCCGGGATAGTTCGCTGTGATTCGCACGTTGGGCGGTGCTAGTTCGGGGTATTGCTCCACGGGAAGCGACAAAATCGCGAGCGTTCCGGTCAGGCATAAAAGGATTGCCAGAACCCACGCAAAAATGGGGCGATCGATAAAGAAATTCGCCATCAGAATTGGAACCTCATTTTGCTCATCTTTTTGTTATTGCATAGCCTGTGACACTTTAGCGGCAAGCCCTCAGGCAATCGTGGAGAAATTAAGGAGATAGTGTAATTTATCATGTGGCTTTTATGGCAGCGTAAAGAACTGTCCTGCTATCTCCACCAATCTTCTGCTTTTCTGTGCATCGTCGCCTGACCTCTAACGTAACCAATTATTACTTAGCTAAATAAAACGTAATTTCATTTAAGTCAAAAAAATTGATCCACCTCGGGTTATCACCAAAAAATCGGCAACCTGTGCAAATGCACATTGTCCCTGCACCGTTTTGTCGGGTAATAGATAAGCATGCGAATTGAGGGGTTATTCACCAATAAGACTGAAGGATGTCATGAACCACTTTATTTTAAGCGATAGTCATAAGTGCATCGGATGCCAGGCTTGTGAAGTTGCCTGCGTCATGGCGCACAACGATGAGCAGCATGTATTGACCCCGCAGCGTTTCTTGCCGCGTATTACGGTTATCAAAAGCGAGCAAAAACGTAACGCAGTAACATGTCACCATTGTGAAGGAGCTCCTTGCGCCCGGAGCTGTCCAAATGGCGCAATCAGTCAGCTTAACGGCAGCGTGCAGGTTAATCAGGAGAAATGCATCGGTTGCAAATCCTGTATGGTTGCCTGCCCGTTTGGCGTGATGCAAATCGTTCTTACCCCAGTACAGGAGGGAAAATTTAAAGCGACAGCGCACAAATGCGATTTGTGTAATGGTCGTGAAGAGGGGCCCGCCTGCGTGCAAAACTGCCCGGCACAAGCATTACAGCTGGCGACGGACAACACGCTGTTAAATCTGGCAAGACAGCGGCGTCAGCGCGCAGCGCGTCTGGAAGCGCAGCCGTGGCATAGCCACCCGGGCGCAGTAGCATCGCCGTGTTCGGGCGGAAAGGTTGCCCAGATGGCCGCCACGCCATCGCGCGGTGAGCCTGACAAGCTGTCCGCTGAAGCGCGCAAAGCCAACTTTTCTGAGATCTATCTGCCGTTCAGCGCCGGCCAGGCCAACCGCGAGGCGGAACGCTGCCTGAAGTGCGGAGAAAACAGTATTTGCGAATGGACCTGTCCGCTGCATAACCATATTCCGCAGTGGATTGAGCGAGTGAAAGAGGGCGATATCTCAGCAGCCGTGGAGCTTTCTCATCAAACCAACTGCCTGCCGGAAATCACTGGCCGCGTTTGTCCGCAAGATCGCCTGTGCGAAGGGGCCTGTACGCTGCGCGATGAGCACGGTTCGGTCACTATCGGCAATATTGAGCGCTATATTTCCGATCAGGCGCTGGCCAGCGGCTGGCGACCGGATCTCTCTCAGGTCGTCGAAAGCGGCAAGCGGGTGGCGATTATTGGTGCCGGTCCTGCGGGGCTTGCTTGTGCCGACCGCCTGGTGCGCAACGGTGTGCAGCCGGTAGTGTTTGACCGCCATCCGGAAATCGGCGGCCTGCTAACCTTTGGTATTCCGGCATTTAAGCTGGATAAATCACTCCTTGCCCGGCGGCGCGAAATCTTTACCCAGATGGGCGTACGCTTTGAGCTGAACTGCGAGATAGGCAAAGATATCCCGCTGACTGCGCTGCTTGAGGACTATGATGCGGTGTTTATTGGTGCCGGAACCTACCGTTCAATGAAGGCGGATCTGCCCAATGAAGACGCCCCCGGCGTGTACGATGCGCTGCCATTCCTGATCGCCAACACCAAGCAGGTGATGGGGCTTCTGGAGCTGCCGGAAGAGCCTTACGTCAACACAGAAGGCCTGAACGTGGTCGTGCTGGGTGGGGGCGATACGGCGATGGACTGCGTGCGAACCGCGCTGCGTCACGGTGCGAAGCAGGTGACCTGTGCCTATCGTCGTGATGAAGCCAACATGCCAGGCTCGAAAAAAGAGGTCAAAAACGCGCGCGAAGAGGGCGCGATGTTTGAGTTCAATGTTCAGCCGGTAACGCTGGAACTGGATGCTGAAGGTAACGTCAACGGCGTGCGCTTCCTGCGTACTCAGCTTGGCGCACCGGATGCCCAGGGGCGTCGTAGCCCATCACCGATCCCAGGGAGTGAATTCGTCATGCCCGCTGATGCGGTGATTATGGCCTTTGGTTTCCATCCGCACGGTATGCCGTGGCTGGAGTCGGTCGGCGTACAGCTCGATAGTCGCGGACGAATCAAAGCCAATGTCGAAAGCCGCTATCGTTACCAGACCACCCATCGCAAGGTGTTTGCTGGCGGTGATGCGGTGCGCGGTGCCGATCTGGTGGTGACCGCGATGGCCGAAGGCCGCCACGCGGCGCAGGGGATCATGGATTTCCTCGACGTTAAATCGATTCCTCTTCACTAACGACAAAGCAGGTCCCACGGCGTAGTATGGCGACGTTATTTCATGCCGTGGGGCCCGTATGTCACTCAATATCAACGTTATCAAAGATAAAATTCTCTCCGAAAACTGGTTCGTTTTACGCAATATGACCTACGAGCTGACGCGTAGCGACGGCAGCGTGGTTCGCCATAAACGTGAGGTCTATGACCGCGGCAACGGTGCTACCATCATGCTCTATAACCGCCGCAAGCAGAGCGTGGTCCTGGTGCGCCAGTTTCGCGTCGCGACCTGGGTAAACGGCAATGAAGACGGCATGTTGATTGAGACCTGCGCTGGGCTGTTGGATAACGACGAGCCAGAAGTGTGCGTGCGCAAAGAAGCTATCGAAGAGACCGGCTTTGAGGTCGGCGAAGTTCGTAAACTGTTCGAGCTGTATATGTCCCCCGGTGGCGTCACCGAGCTTATCCACTTCTTTATCGCTGAATACAGCGATGCCCAGCGGGCTAACGATGGCGGCGGGGTTGATGATGAAGAGATTGACGTGCTTGAGCTGCCTTTCAGCCAGGCGCTGGAGATGGTGGCGAATGGGGAAATACGTGATGGCAAAGCAGTGATCCTCCTGCAATATTTGCAAACTTCCGGGCTGATGACGCGGGATATCTGATAAATCCGATTGAGTAAAAGCTCGCCGCTGGTGAACATAACCGCTGTTAATCGTGTTCTCACCGGGGTCGTGCCGCTCATGTTGTATCGGGTTATTTTGTTCCTGCTTTTCGGTTTGCTGCCGACTTCGTCGGCGTGGGCGGCACCGGCGCAACAGCTCTTTAGCGACTGGATGGTAACCTGCAATAATCAAAACTTCTGCGTCGCCCGCAACGTTGGGCTACATCATGGGCTGGTAATGACCCTCACTCGCAGCGCCGGAGCGGCCACCAATGCCAGCCTGCGCATCGAACTTGGCGGCGTGGGCAACCCGGTTGCTACCCTGGCGCCGATTGCGCCTCGTCTTCTCCTCGACGGTCAGTCCCTGACGTTGGGCGATGAACACTGGCAGATTGCCGATAAACTCCTTAAAACTGACGATAGCGCCACCATTAATGCCTTCCTGCAACAAGTGCAGGAAGCGCAGGCGATTACCCTCGAAAATGGCCTGCAGAAGATTTCTCTGCAGGGACTGAAGGCTGCTTTGTTGTTTATTGATAACCGACAAAAGCGGGTGGGTAGCGAAACAGCGTGGATTGGTAAGGGAGAAGAGCCGCCGCTCAGCGTTCCGCCAGCGCCTGCGCTGCGGACGGTAGCGAAAGTGGATATGACGCAATCGCCCCTCAGCCGTGATGAGCTTAACGATCTGATGGATTACGGTAACGAACGAATGAATAACAGCGCCTGTTCACTGGACCCGTTTCGCCGCGAGGTACGGGTTGCCGCGCTGACCGACGATAAAGTTCTGCTGATGACCAGCTGTGAAGCGGGCGCTTACAACACCATCTGGTTGGCCTGGCTGGTGTCGCGCCAGCGTCCATTTATTGCCCGCCCGCTACGCCTGACACTGCCTTTCCAGCCCCCCGGCGATGCGCCCCGCGCGATTGAGCTGGTTAACGCCAGCTATGACGATCGGCACCAGGAACTGGTGACGCTGGATAAAGGGCGTGCGCCCGGCGACTGCGGGACGCAAACGCGCTGGCGCTATGACGGCCAGCGGTTTAGCCTTGTGCGCTACGCCCGGCAGCCGCAATGCGATAACTGGCAGGGGCCAGACGCCTGGCCCACTTTATGGGTTACCCGTTCAGTTGCGCAGCCGCCACGCTGACAAGATACTCAACGGTGAAACCCGTTCTGTAATTCATCCGCCACGCTGACGATATGATCAACGGTAAAGCCGAAGAACGGGAAGAGGTCATCCGCCGGGGCCGATTCGCCAAAGCCGGTCATACCGACAACCTTGCCTTTTAAGCCGACGTATTTATACCAGTAGTCGGCGATCCCGGCCTCGACGGCGACGCGAGCTTCTACGCCCGATGGCAGGACCGATTCCCGATACGCCTCGTCCTGGGTATCAAACACATCGGTTGACGGCAGGGAGACGACACGAACATTCACCCCGTTGGCGAGCAGCTTCTCCGCTGCCAGCACGGTAATCTCCACTTCCGAACCGGTGGCGATCAGGATTAGATCCGGCTTGCCGCCGGCGTCCTTCAGTATGTATCCGCCGCGCGCAATATTCTGCACCTGCTCCGGCGTGCGCGCCATCTGCGTCAAATTTTGTCGTGAGAGAATGAGCGCAGTCGGTCCGTTGTGACGCTCTACCGCCAGTTTCCACGCTACTGCGGCTTCCACCTGATCGCACGGTCGCCAGGTGCTGAAATTCGGCGTCAGGCGCAGGCTGGCAAGCTGTTCCACCGCCTGGTGAGTTGGGCCATCTTCCCCAAGTCCAATGGAGTCGTGGGTATAAACCATGATTTGCCGCGCTTTCATCAGCGCCGCCATCCGCGCCGCGTTGCGGGCATACTCGACAAACATCAGGAAGGTGGCGGTATAGGGGACAAACCCGCCGTGATGCGCGATGCCGTTGGCAATGGCGGTCATGCCGAATTCGCGCACCCCGTAGTGAATGTAGTTGCCCGCCAGATCTTCTTTTAGCGAGGTAGAACCTTTCCAGATGGTCAGGTTACTTGGCGCGAGATCCGCCGAACCACCGAGCAGTTCCGGCAGCATCGGGCCGTAAATATTTAGGGTGTTTTGTGATGCTTTACGGGTGGCGATTTTTGCCGGATTGGCCTGTAGGTCGGCAATATATTTCTGCGTAGTTTCATTCCAGGAGTCAGGCAGACCGCCGCTCATGCGACGCGTAAACTCGGCCGCCAGGTCCGGCCAGGATTTTTGGTATGCGGCAAACTTCTCTTGCCAGTTTTTCTGCGCCTTTTCGCCTTTTTCGCGGGCGTCCCAGGCGCGGTAAATTTCTTTGGGGATTTCAAAAGCGGGATGGTGCCAACCTAGTTTCTGCCGCGCCAGCGCCACTTCCTGTTCGCCCAGCGCCGCGCCGTGGGCCTCTTCTTTGCCAGCTTTATTTGGCGAACCAAAGCCAATCACCGTCCGGCAGATAATCAGCGACGGTTTATCTTTCACGCTCTGGGCTTCCAGAATAGCTTTTTTCACCGCTTCCGGATCGTGGCCGTCGATTTCATGCACCACATGCCAGTGGTAGGCTTCGAAGCGTTTTGCCGTGTCATCGGTAAACCAGCCTTTAACTTCGCCATCAATGGAGATGCCGTTGTGATCGTAGAAGCCGATCAGCTTGCCTAATCCCAGCGTGCCTGCCAGCGAGCACACCTCGTGGGAGATCCCCTCCATCAGGCAACCATCTCCCATAAAAACATAAGTGAAGTGATCGACAATCTCGTGCCCCGGCTGATTAAACTGCGCGGCCAGCGTGCGTTCGGCGATCGCCAGACCAACGGCATTCGCCAGCCCCTGACCCAGCGGCCCGGTGGTGGTTTCAACGCCTGGGGTATAGCCAATTTCCGGATGGCCTGGGGTTTTTGAGTGCAGTTGACGGAAGTTTTTCAACTCCGCAATGGGTAAGTCATAGCCCGTCAGATGCAACAGGCTGTAAAGCAGCATCGAAGCATGACCGTTAGACAAAATAAAGCGGTCACGGTCGTACCACTGCGGGTTTTCGGGGTTGTGCTTGAGAAAATCATTCCACAGCACCTCGGCAATATCCGCCATACCCATTGGGGCGCCGGGATGGCCGGAATTGGCTTTCTGAACAGCATCCATACTCAGGGCGCGAATCGCGTTGGCAAGTTCTCTTCGGGACATAATGTGCTCCTGAAACAATACGTTGCGTGAGTTTTTATTGGCTTAGGATAGAGAGGTTGATGAAGTGCATAACTAAAAAGCATAGCAGACGGGACTATCATTGCTTCCGAAACTAAGTTACATAAACATTATAAATCGATAACAAATATAACTTTGTTTTGGCGAGAGTTTGGCGGTGTTCAAAGTTTACGAAGCCGTCAGGCGAGATACTAGGTGGCCCTTTAGGGTGAACATCCGATACGCCATTACGCTTCACCCCTACGATCGATATGTGAAAGGAAAGATAAAATGGATGAGCAGTTAAAACAAAGCGCCCTCGACTTCCATGAATTCCCTGTTCCCGGAAAAATCCAGGTTTCCCCGACTAAACCGCTCGCGACTCAGCGTGACCTGGCTCTGGCCTACTCGCCGGGCGTTGCCGCCCCGTGTCTGGAAATCGAAAAAGATCCGCTGGCGGCCTACAAATATACCGCGCGTGGCAACCTTGTTGCGGTGGTCTCTAACGGCACGGCGGTTCTGGGTCTTGGCAATATCGGTGCACTGGCCGGTAAGCCGGTGATGGAAGGCAAGGGCGTTCTGTTTAAAAAATTCGCCGGTATCGATGTTTTCGATATTGAGGTCGATGAACTGGACCCGGACAAATTTATCAACGTCGTTGCGGCTCTGGAGCCGACCTTTGGCGGCATTAACCTGGAAGATATCAAAGCGCCGGAGTGCTTCTACATCGAGCAAAAACTGCGCGAGCGCATGAATATTCCCGTCTTCCATGACGATCAGCACGGCACGGCGATTATCAGTACCGCCGCAATCCTTAACGGCCTGCGAGTGGTAGAGAAAAACATCTCCGATGTGCGAATGGTGGTTTCCGGCGCAGGCGCGGCGGCGATTGCCTGTATGAACCTGCTGGTGGCGCTGGGGATGCAGAAGCACAACATCGTGGTGTGCGACTCGAAAGGGGTTATCTACAAAGGCCGCGAGCCGAACATGGCGGAAACCAAAGCGGCTTACGCGGTGGAAGACAGCGGTAAACGCACGCTGGATGACGTGATTGAGGAGGCGGATATTTTCCTTGGCTGTTCGGGCCCGAAAGTGCTGACTCAGGAGATGGTCAAGAAGATGGCCCGCGCGCCGATGATTCTGGCGCTGGCCAACCCGGAGCCGGAGATTCTGCCGCCGCTGGCGAAAGAGGTGCGCCCCGACGCCATTATTTGCACTGGCCGCTCTGACTATCCGAACCAGGTTAACAACGTATTGTGCTTCCCGTTCATCTTCCGTGGGGCGCTGGACGTCGGCGCGACGGCGATTAACGAAGAGATGAAGCTGGCGGCAGTAAACGCGATTGCCGAGCTGGCTCACGCCGAGCAGAGCGAAGTTGTAGCTTCAGCCTACGGCGATCAGGATTTGAGCTTCGGTGCGGAATACATCATTCCGAAACCGTTCGACCCGCGCCTGATCGTCAAGATCGCGCCAGCGGTGGCGAAAGCAGCGATGGACTCCGGCGTTGCCACGCGTCCGATTGCCGATTTTGATGCCTACGTCGAGAAACTGAGCGAGTTCGTCTACAAAACCAACCTGTTTATGAAGCCGATTTTCTCGCAGGCGCGTAAAGAGCCGAAGCGTATCGTGCTGGCGGAAGGTGAAGATAACCGCGTGCTGCACGCGACGCAGGAGCTGGTGACGCTGGGGCTGGCAAAGCCAATTCTGATTGGTCGTCCGAGCGTGATTGAGATGCGCGTTCAAAAGCTGGGCCTGCAGATTAAACCGGGTGTCGATTTTGAAATCGTCAACAACGAGTCCGATCCGCGTTTTAAAGAGTACTGGCAGGAATACTACGGCCTGATGAAACGCAACGGTATTACGCAAGAGCAGGCGCAGCGTGAGATGATCAGCAACACCACCGCCATCGGCGCAATTATGGTACAGCGTGGAGAAGCGGACGGAATGATTTGTGGCACCATTGGTGATTACCACGAGCATTTCCACGTCATTAAGCCGTTGTTTGGCTACCGTGATGGTGTTCATACCGCCGGAGCGATGAACGCGCTGCTGCTGCCGAGCGGCAACACTTTTATTGCCGATACCTATGTTAACCACGACCCGTCACCAGAGCAGATTGCTGAAATTGCGCTGATGGCGGCGGAGAGCGTGCGCCGTTTTGGCATTGAACCGCGGGTAGCTCTGTTGTCGCACTCGAACTTCGGCTCGTCGGATTGCCCGTCCGCCAGCAAAATGCGCCAGGCGCTGGAGCTGGTGAAAGCGCGTGCGCCGGATTTGATGATCGATGGTGAAATGCACGGTGATGCTGCGCTGGTGGAAAGCATTCGTAACGACAGGATGCCGGACAGCCCGCTGAAAGGCTCGGCGAATATCCTGGTGATGCCGAATATGGAAGCGGCGCGTATTAGTTACAACCTACTTCGCGTCTCCAGCTCCGAAGGCGTCACCGTCGGTCCGGTGTTAATGGGCGTGGCGAAACCCGTTCATATTCTGACGCCTATTGCCTCGGTACGCCGCATTGTTAATATGGTCGCACTGGCGGTTGTCGAAGCACAAACTCAGCCGCTGTAATATATAAAGGTGCGGGAACTCTCCCGCACCTTTACTTTACTTCACTTCTCGTTTTCTTTGATTTTATCATTATTCAAATCTTGATTTTATCAATGCGCGACATTAATCATCCCGTCTTTTATTTATTAGATAACAGGGAATTCATCTCTTTAATTTGTTTTTCATTTCTTGTGAAATGGTCTTTTATCGGATTCTTTGTAAGGAAGTTTTAATGATATATTCATTGATTATATTGTTTTTGTATTTCATATGAAAGGTGTGAGTTGTGTCTGGAAATGAAATTTATTTAAATACAATTAATTGTGAAGTACGTGCTCAGGTTTAAAACGGACTATTCATACAGGGTATGAAATGATTTTATTCACTATTTTGATGATTGTGTTAATGGTTGAGCAGAATTGCCAACTTAATAGCATTTACAAAGATGACATCGGGTTAGTATTGAAGTGGTGTGGCTGGGATTATGATGATTTCCAATGCGTTGCCAATAATGTTAAGTGTGATTGTATTAGCCGCATTGAATTCAAAAATAACCAGCGAGTCATGACGTAGGTATGGCTAAAGTTATTATTTAGCGTGGCTATTGTCTCATCCCCTTTGGGGAACAAAAAATTAGGGAGCTTATCTTTATGGAATTAGCATTTTCTCCGAGGCTGCTTGCAATCGCTATTGCCGCAGCGATCCCATTTACCGCCAGCGCGGCAGATACCCCCGCCGTTGCGACTTCCCAAAATGGACATGCAGGTTACGACCATCCCAATCAATATCTTGTTACGCCAGCGACAAAAATTGCTGACAACTTGATGCCGGTCATGTCCCACCCTGAGCAGGATAAAGATACGCGGCAGAAACTGGCCGAGTTAGAAAAGAAAACGGGCAAAAAGCCCAATATTGTGGTGTTCATTCTCGATGATGTCGGCTGGATGGATGTCGGTTTTAACGGAGGAGGGGAGGCCGTCGGTAACCCGACGCCGGATATCGATGCCGTCGCGAATCAGGGATTAGTCCTGACGTCGGCTTATTCGCAGCCGAGTTCCTCTCCAACTCGTGCGACGATCATGACCGGGCAATACTCCGTTCACCACGGAATTCTAATGCCGCCAATGTACGGTATGCCTGGCGGCCTTGAGGGACTGACCACGCTGCCGCAACTGCTGCACGATCAAGGCTATATCACTCAGGCTATCGGTAAATGGCACATGGGCGAGAATACCGGATCGCAGCCGCAAAACGTCGGTTTTGACGATTTCCGCGGTTTTAACTCCGTCTCCGATATGTACACCGAATGGCGCGATCCGAATGTGAACCCGGAAGTGGCGCTAAGTCCTGCCCGTAGCCAGTATATTCAGAATCTGCCATTCGATAAAAATGATGTCCATGCGGTACGCGGAGGCAAGCAGGAAGCTGTAGCCGAAATCACGCCGAAGTATATGGAAGATCTGGACCAGCGTTGGATGAAGTACGGCGTTGAGTTTATCAACAGCATGGCGAAAAAAGATAAGCCGTTCTTCTTGTATTACGGAACGCGCGGCTGCCATTTTGATAACTATCCGAATGCCCATTATGCCGGGCGCTCGCCAGCGCGTACTTCCTACAGCGATTGTATGGTGGAGATGAATGACGTCTTTGCCAACCTGTACAAAGCGCTGGAGACCAGCGGGCAACTGGATAATACGCTGATCGTCTTCACCTCCGATAACGGCCCGGAAGCGGAAGTGCCGCCACATGGCCGCACGCCGTTCCGTGGCGCGAAAGGCTCAACGTGGGAGGGCGGGGTGCGCGTGCCGACGTTTGTTTACTGGAAGGGAATGATCCAACCGCGTAGATCCGACGGGATTGTGGATTTGGCGGATTTGTTCCCGACCAGTCTTTCACTGGCAGGCCATCCGGGCGCGGAGCTGGCGAAGCTGGTGCCTGAAAAAACCTTTATTGATGGTGTTGACCAGGCATCTTTCTTTATCGGTAAAGACGGACAGTCAAACCGTAAAGCAGAACACTACTTCCTCAATGGCGAGCTTTCGGCGGTTCGTATCGATGAATTTAAATATCATCTGCTTATCCAGCAGCCTTTCGCTTTCACGCAAACCGGCTATCAGGGCGGGTTTACCGGCGCAATTATGAAAACGGCGGGGACGATGATATTTAACCTCTATACTAACCCGCAGGAAGATGAAAGCGTCGGCGTACGCCATATCCCGATGGGGGTACCTTTGCAGGATGAAGTCCATAACTATATGGAAATTATGAAAAAATACCCACCTAAAGTGCAGATTAAACTCTAAGTTGTATTTAGTGGATAACCGGCCTCTTATGAAGCCGGTTATTTTATTGCTCTTTTCTGCGATGGTGTAAATGGGCATGCATAATATCGCTGGCCGGGCGGCCCATCGCCATCAGATCGGCCATTGCCTTCAGATATGGCGGTAAGTGCTGGAAATAGCGGTGAAGCCCGACACACAAATAATTCAATCCCGGTTTGCCCTCTTCCGTTAACGCAAAACGATGCTTTGGACATCCGCCCCAGCAGGCTTTTAGTACCGAACACTGACGGCACTGATTGGGCAGAGTGGCGTATTTATCTTTACCGAAATCAACCTGTTTTGCTGAGTCCAACATTGCTGCAAAGGTTTGCTCGCAGATATTTCCTAAATGATATTGCGGGTAGACGTAATGATCGCAGGCATAAACGTCGCCATTATGCTCGACAACCACGGAACGACCGCAGGTTGGCTGGTGATGGCAGACCGCACCGGGCGCGCCGACAAAGCTGGCGAATGCCCACTCAATGTTCATGACATAAATTTTACCTACATCACGCTTAACCCAGCGGTCAAAAACGTGACAAAGAAATGCACCATAGTCTTCAGGTTGTACCGACCATGATGTTAACGTCCCGCAGGTTTCGCCGGGCGAGCGTAGCGTCAGGCCAGACTGCTGCGATGACGTATCGGCCAGACGCTCGACGACGGGGATGAACTGAATAAACTCGATGCCGCTGGCGACGAGAAATTCGTACACTTTCTCCGGCTGCCGGGCGCTGTTGTGATTCACGCAGGCCAGCACGTTATATTGTACGCCATGCTGCTGAAGCCGGGCTAAAGCACGCATAACCAGCTTGTGCGTTGGACGGCCACCCTTCGTCAGGCGGTATTCGTTATGAATATCCTCAGGCCCGTCCAGCGATAAGCCAATCAGGAAATTATGGCGTACAAAAAACTCGCACCACTCATCATCTAACAGCACGCCGTTGGTTTGAAAACTATTGCTGATCTGCCGTCCGGCACCATATTGGACCTGAAGTTCGACAGCGTGACGGTAAAAATCCAGTCCCAGTAGCGTCGGCTCGCCGCCTTGCCAGGTGAATGCCACCTCTGACTTTGGATCGCATGAGGCAATATAATCGCGGACATAATGCTCCAGCATTGCATCATTCATACGAGGTTGTGGAATATCGTCATATAACGCGTGTTTTTCGAGATAGAAGCAGTAAGCGCAGTTCAGGTTGCAGTCCGATCCGCTGGGTTTCGCCATAGCATGAAAAGCACGGGTTGATATATTTTGAGACATATTACGCTGACCCTTAAAAACTATTTCCGATGCTCTGCGCCACTTCATTCGGAGCGGGCGGCAGGCAATGCGTCTATTGGTTGTAATAACATTCAACCATATCACCTGAGAATTTATTGAGGCCGAAGCGTAAATTCAGAATAATACATGCCGATATTGTCCATTATGGCACTATAGGGCGGTAATATCATGGGGAGAGAAGTTGGCTGTGAGCTGTTTAAAATATCCAATCATTTATTTGTTGAATGTGTTTGATTAAATAATAGATGGGAAATATAAGTTATGAATGCGGTGATTTGATAAAAGAGTTTACTATCAGTAATGGATAGCGATACTTTTACCTTCTTAAGATATTTTACATTCATTCAGGATATTGTTCGCAATAAACAGGATGTATTTCATTATGCAAACATTTAAATCCCGTATTGTGACGCAAATAGAAAGATTTTTCTGGCTTACGCCAGCGATATTATTAACAGGATGTACCCTGTCGCCCGCTATTCCCGTTATCGGCGCATATTATCCTGGTTGGCTATTTTGCATTATTATGGGCGTTCTTCTGACATTGCTCACCCGGCGATTGATTACTTACAGAAATATACAGCCGGGATTCCCCGCTATTGTGTATACCAGCCTTTTTGTCCTCTACTCCATGCTGTTCTGGCTGGTATTTTTTTAATTCATGTTGAGATGCCCTCATGGAAAGTTCACTGAAAAAATCGTCGGGTAAAAAAATACCGGCCTTGATTCTGGTACTACTGACGCTGGTCGTGTTGGTGTTTGTGATCTGGCGAGTGGACAGTTCGCCATCAACAAATGATGCCTATGCCGCTGCGGATACCATTGACGTTGTACCCGAAGTCAGTGGGCGCATTGTCGAGCTGGCGGTAAAAGATAACCAGCCGGTCAAGCAGGGGGAGCTGCTTTTTCGTATCGATCCACGCCAGTATGAAGCCAATCTGGCGAAGGCGGAAGCCGCGCTCATCGCGCTTGATAAGCAGATTATGCTGACCCAGCGCAGCGTAGATGCGCAAAAATACGGTGCCGATTCCGTTCAGGCGGCAGTTGCAAAAGCGCGCGCCGCGGCAAAACAGGCGGGCGATACATTGCGCCGCACTGAACCTCTGTTATCCGAAGGCTTTGTCTCCGCTGAAGATGTTGACCGTGCCAGAACGGCGCAGCGGGCCGCCGCGGCCGATCTCAATGCTATTTTACTCCAGGCACAGCAGGCGGCCAGCGCCGTGAGCGGAGTTGATGCGCTGGTGGCCCAGCGTGAGGTTGTACAGGCTGATATCGCCCTGACTAAGCTCTATCTGGATATGACGATTGTTCGCGCACCTTTTGATGGACGGATTGTTTCTCTGAAAACGTCCGTCGGCCAGTTTGCTTCAGCAATGAAGCCCGTATTTACCCTGATCGACACACGCCAGTGGTATGTCATCGCTAATTTTCGTGAGACGGATTTAAAAAATATTCGCCCGGGCGTTCCCGCGACTATTCATTTGATGAGCGATTCTGGCAGAACCTTCCAGGGGAAAGTGGATTCGATTGGCTACGGGGTGCTGCCCGATGATGGCGGTATTGTGCTGGGAGGATTACCGCACGTATCCCGCTCAATTAACTGGGTCCGCGTAGCCCAGCGTTTTCCAGTGAAAATTATGGTGAATAAACCGGACGCGGAGATGTTTCGTATCGGCGCTTCGGCTGTCGCAACGCTCGAGCCGCAATAATGCGCGCCCTCAATTATTTACCGATGTCATGGGTCCGGCTGCTGGCATTCTTTCATGAGGAGCTAAGCGAGCGGCGTCCAGGGCGGACCCATCAGACGATGCTGCTATGGGTGAATTGCCTGGTGGTGGTGCTGGTTTCAATGACCTTTGAAATCCCATTCCTGGCAATATCGCTGGCGGTGCTGTTTTACGGTATTCAGTCCAACGCCTTTTATACCAAATTTGTGGCGATTCTGTTTGTGGTCGCCACCGTGCTTGAGATTTGCAGCCTGCTGCTGATCTACAAATGGACCTACAGCTATCCGTTACTACGCATGGGTATTGCCAGCCTGATTGTGTTGGGAAGCATGTTTATGATGCGCACCCATCGCCTGGGCCTGGTCTTTTTCGCCGTTGCCATTGTGGCGGTCTATGGCCAAACCTTTCCAGGCATGCTCGATTATCCGGATATCGTACTGCGTTTAACGCTGTGGTGTATCGTGGTCGGCCTTTATCCCACCTTGCTGATGGTGTTGACCGGCGTTTTGTGGTTTCCCAGCCGGGCAGTTCAGCAGATGCGTACGGCGCTTTGCGAAAGGCTGGATGACGCGGTTAGCCATTTGACTTCGCCCGTTCCGCCTCTGGCAGAAAAAAACATTGAGAAAGAAGCGCTGGCTTTGCAAAAACTTAACGTCTTTTGCATGGCTGATGACGCTGACTGGCGCGCAAGAAGCGCCTGGTGGCAGACATGTGTCACAACGGTGACCTGGATATATGCCACGCTTAACCGCTTTGATATTTCGGCCATACCCGGCGACAAGGCAACTGGCGAGTTAATCAGTAAGCTGCGCGCTGAAATTGCCGGGCTGCAAAATGCGATTGCTCAGGGTGAACCCTGGCGTAGTGAATGGCATCTCAGCGCTGACGAGAGTGCCGTCGCGCAGGCGTGTGGTCTGCAAACGCTCTGCCAGATGTTGCTACAGCCAGGGCATATGGCTCCCGACACGCCGCCAACCCCGCCAGCGAAGCAGCCGTCAATGGCTGCCGATGCGTTTACCAACCCGGTCTATATCCGTTATGCCCTGAAAACGCTGCTGGCATGCATGATTTGCTATGTCTTTTATTCCGGCGTCGATTGGGAAGGCATCCACACCTGTATGCTGACCTGCATTATTGTGGCGAATGCCAGTGTTGCTTCGTCGTATCAGAAAATGGTGTTGCGTTTTGGCGGTGCGCTATGTGGCGCAATGTTAGCGCTGCTGGTGACGATTTTTATCATGCCCTGGCTAGACGGTATCGTTGAATTATTGTGCGTTCTGACACCGATATTTCTGCTTGGCGCGTGGATCGCCACCGGCTCGGAACGCTCGTCCTATATCGGGACGCAGATGGTCGTCACTTTCGCACTGGCAACGCTTGAGAACGCATTCGGTCCGATCTACGACCTGGTTGAAGTACGCGATCGTGCCATCGGGATCCTGATTGGCACTGCGGTTTCAGCCATTATCTACACCTTCATCTGGCCAGAAAGCGAAGCGGGCGTGCTGCCGAAAAAGCTGGCGAGCGCGCTGGGGATGCTCAGTAAGCTGATGCGTATTCCGCGCCCGCAAGATGCCGTGGCTCAGCGCAACTATTTGCAACTGCGCATCGGTTTTCTGGCAACCATCAGCAGCTGCGAGGAAATCTGCGAGCGGGTGGCATTAGAGCGTCATCTGGATGCCGATGAGCGCATCAGGCTGGTTAATTACGGCCAGCAGGTTATTCACCAGGGGCGAGAAATTCTTTATGCCTGGGAAACGACCTGGGAGCATGCCGGGATGCTGGACGATGAAGCGCAGCAGGCGAGAGCGGCCCGTTTTGCCGATGCGTTAGAAAAATACGCGCAGGGCCTGACGAGCGGCACGAGTTCACCTCCTGATATCGCGCTCTCATCCTCCTCTTTGGAAAAATTATCCGGGTTAGACAAACTGGAGCAATGCGTCATGCAGCAGATGATCCGTTTACCCGACTGGACCCACACGGATCACTCGCCAGCCAGAGAGCCGGTGCAAGGAGTCTCTCAACTATGACCAGTAACCTTCCGCGATTACTACTTTGCGGCATTCTTGCCAGCACCACCGCGCTCACCGGTTGCGCGCTGATACGCAAAGATTCTGCCCAGCATCAGTCTATTCAGCCCGATCAAATCAAACTGGCCGATGACATTCATCTCGCCAGCCAGGGGTGGCCGCAGGCGCAATGGTGGCGTCAGTTCAACGATCCGCAGCTGGACAATCTTATTCAGCGCACGCTTTCCGGCTCGCATACGCTGGCTGAGGCGAAACTGCGCGAAGAGCATGCACAATCGCAGGCCGATCTGTTAGAGGCCGGATCGCGGCTCCAGGTTGCCGCATTAGGGATGGTCAACCGGCAACGGGTTTCGGCCAACGGCTTCCTTAGCCCTTATGCGATGGATGCGCCAAAGCTTGGCATGGATGGCCCTTACTACACTGAAGCGACGGTGGGGTTGTTTGCCGGTCTGGACCTTGACCTGTGGGGCGTGCATCGTTCAGCGGTGGCGGCGGCCATCGGCGCGCAAAACGCCGCGCTTGCTGAGACGGCGGCGGTTGAGCTGTCTCTCAGCGCTGGCGTAGCGCAGCTTTATTACAGCATACAGGCCAGCTATCAGATGCTTGATCTGCTGCAACAAACTCGTGACGTTATTGATTTCGCAGTGAAAGCTCACCAGAGCAAAGTCGCCCACGGGCTGGAAGCGAAGGTGCCGTACCACGGCGCCAGAGCGCAGATGCTGGCGGTGGACAAACAGATCGCTGCGGTAAAAGGGCAAATCAAAGAAACGCGTGAGTCGCTGCGGGCGCTGATCGGTGCCGGTGCCAGCAATTTACCTGATATTAAGCCGATTGCTTTGCCGCAGATACAAACCGGTCTTCCAGCAACGCTATCGTATGAATTGCTCGCCAGGCGCCCTGATTTACAGGCAATGCGTTGGTACGTGCAGGCATCGCTAAGCCAGGTGGATGCCGCTCGCGCGCTGTTCTATCCGAGTTTCGATATCAAAGCGTTCTTTGGCCTCGATGCAATCCATCTCGATCAGCTGTTTAAAAGCGCCAGCAAGCAGATTAACTTCATTCCGGGTTTGCGCCTGCCGCTGTTCGATGGTGGGCGTCTCAATGCCAACCTGCAGCACACCCGGGCCGCCAGTAACATGATGATTGAACGCTATAATCAACAGGTACTCGACGCCGTGCGCGATGTTGCGATTAACGGTACGCGTTTGCAGACCCTGAATGAAGAACGTGGGATGCAACTGGATCGGGTTGAGGCGATGCGCTATACGCAGGCTGCCGCTGAGGCCGCCTTTAAACGTGGTCTGGGAAGCCGCTTACAGGCAACCGAAGCCCGACTTCCCGTTCTGGCGGAAGAGATATCGCTGCTTATCCTGGACACCCAGCGGGTTATCCAGAATATTCAGCTAATGAAATCGCTGGGGGGCGGCTACCAGGCTCCAGCGGTGACAAAAGAATAGTTTGAAAAATAATGATGATGCCGCGTGAAGTCCTTCACGCGGCATTTTTTATGCGTACACACTCACCACATTAATTAATCACCTCACCCTGATTTTTAGCCCTTATTTTTATTTTATTTTCTTAGTGATCTACCTCACCTTTTAAATCAGCTTGCCGAATTTTGTTATTTACTCCAGCAAAATCTTGTCACCATGAGTCCAGATTTTAGCGGAGCAGTGAGCCATGGATAAAGAACGCATCATTCAGGAATTTGTACCAGGAAAGCAGGTCACGCTGGCGCATCTGATTGCGCACCCTGGCGAGGAACTGGCAAAAAAGATCGGCGTTCCCGAATCCGGTGCTATCGGAATTATGACCTTAACCCCTGGAGAAACCGCCATGATCGCTGGTGATTTGGCGATGAAGGCCGCCGATGTGCATATCGGTTTTCTCGACAGATTTAGCGGCGCGCTGGTTATCTATGGTTCGGTTGGCGCGGTAGAAGAGGCGCTACTGCAAACGGTTAGCGGACTGGGCAGATTATTAAATTATACCCTCTGCGAGTTAACAAAAAGCTAATTAGAGGCGGCGATGAAACGTATTGCATTTGTCGGTACGGTGGGCGCGGGGAAAACAACACTATTTAACGCGTTGCAGGGGAATTATTCCCTCGCCAGGAAAACGCAGGCCGTGGAATTTAATGAAAGTGGCGATATCGACACGCCAGGGGAATATTTCAGTCATCCGCGCTGGTATCACGCGTTAATTACCACGCTACAGGATGTGGACACGCTGATTTATGTCCATGCAGCCAATGACAAAGAGAGTCGCTTACCTGCCGGGCTGTTGGATATCGGCACCAGTAAACGACAAATCGCCGCAATCAGCAAAACGGATATGCCGGATGCCGACGTTGCCGCAACGCGACGGTTACTTCACGCAATGGGGTTTCAGGAGCCGATTTTTGAACTCAACGGCCACGACCCGCAAAGCGTACAGCACCTGGTGGATTATCTGACAGAGCTCAGCCAAAAGGAGGAAGGGGCAGGTGAAGAAACTCATCACAGCTAACGATATTCGTGCGGTCCACGCACGTGGTGAACAGAAGATATCGGTTGTTCTGCGCGCCAGCATCATCACCCCGGAGGCCCGTGAAGTTGCGGATCTGCTGGGCGTCGCCATTACCGAATGCGATGAATCCACACCTGCGGTGGCGGCACCGGTGGCAGAGGAGAAAACCGAAAGCCAGCGCATTCGTGAAACCATCATCGCGCAACTGCCGGAAGGGCAGTTTACCGAAAGTCTGGTCGCGCAGTTGATGGACAAGGTGATGAAGGAGAAGCAGTCGCTGGCGCAGGGCGATATGCAGCCCAGCTTTAAATCGGTCACCGGCAAAGGTGGCGTAAAAGTCATTGACGGTAGCAGCGTCAAGTTTGGCCGCTTCGACGGTGCTGAACCGCACTGCGTCGGCTTAACGGACTTAGTCACCGACCAGGACGGCAGCAGCATGGCCGCCGGGTTTATGCAGTGGGAAAACGCTTTTTTCCCGTGGACGCTGAATTACGACGAAGTTGATATGGTGCTGGAGGGCGAGCTGCACGTGCGCCATGAAGGCGAAACCATGATTGCCAAAGCTGGTGACGTGATGTTTATCCCGAAAGGTTCGAGCATCGAGTTCGGCACTCCGTCGAGCGTGCGCTTCCTGTACGTTGCCTGGCCTGCGAACTGGCAATCGCTATGAAAGATTTCATCACCGAAGCCTGGCTCAGAGCAAACCACACGCTCAGCGAAGGAGCAGAGATTCATCTGCCCGCCGATGCTCGCCTGACGCCATCAGCTCGGGAACTGCTGGAAAGCCGCCGTCTGCGCATCAAGTTTATCGACGAACAGGGAAGCCTGTTTGTTGATGATGAGCAACAGCAGCCGCAGCCGGTACATGGCTTAACCAGCAGCGAAACGCACCCGCAGGCGTGCTGCGAGCTGTGTCGCCAGCCGGTGGTGAAAAAGCCCGACACGCTGACCCATCTGACGGCAGACAAGATGGTCGCCAAAAGCGACCCGCGTTTGGGTTTTCGCGCGGTGCTCGATAGCACTATCGCACTGGCGGTGTGGCTGCAAATCGAACTGGCAGAACCGTGGCAGCCGTGGCTGGCGGATATTCGTTCGCGCCTGGGCAACATTATGCGCGCCGACGCCATGGATGAACCGCTGGCTGCGCAGTCCATCGTCGGCTTGAACGAAGATGAACTGCACCGGCTTTCCCATCAGCCGCTGCGCTATCTCGACCACGATCATCTGGTGCCGGAAGCCAGCCACGGGCGGGATACCGCGCTACTGAATCTGTTGCGTACCAAGGTGCGTGAGGCAGAAACGGTTGCCGCCCAGGTCTTTATTAGCCGCAGTTTTGAGGTATTGCGCCCGGACATTCTGCAAGCGTTAAACCGCCTCTCCAGTACCGTCTACGTGATGATGATTCTGTGCGTCACGAAGCATCCGCTCACCGTTAGCCAAATACAACAGCGCCTGGGAGGGGAGCAATGATTATTGAACGCGCTCGCCAACTTGCATTGCATTCACCCGCTCGGGTGGTCTTTCCGGACGCGCTGGATGTTCGCGTGCTGAAGGCCGCGCACTACCTGCAACAGCAGGGGCTGGCAAGGCCGATTCTGGTCGCCAGTCCGTTTGCTCTGCGCCAGTTTGCGCTCAGCCACCGCGTGCCGATGGACGGTATTCAGGTCATCGACCCGCATAGCAATCTGTCCATGCGCGAAGCGTTTGCCGAGCGCTGGCTGGCCCGCGCCGGAGAGAAAACGCCGCCGGATGCGCTGGAAAAACTCAATGACCCGCTGATGTTCGCTGCCGCGATGGTCAGCGCGGGTAAGGCTGATGTGTGCATTGCTGGCAATCTTTCGTCAACGGCGAACGTGCTGCGCGCCGGATTGCGGATTATTGGCCTGCTGCCGGGTTGCAAAACGCTGTCGTCGATTTTCCTGATGCTGCCGCAGTACATCGGACCGGCATTAGGCTTCGCCGATTGCAGCGTGGTGCCGCAACCGACGGCGGCGCAGCTGGCGGATATCGCTATCGCCAGCGCCGATACCTGGCGAGCTATTACCGGCGAGGAGCCGCGCGTCGCGATGCTGTCTTTCTCAAGTAACGGCAGCGCCCGCCACCCCAATGTTGCCAACGTGCAGCAGGCGACCGAGATCGTCCGCCAGCGTGCGCCGCAGCTGATGGTGGACGGCGAACTGCAGTTTGATGCCGCTTTCGTGCCGGATGTCGCCGCGCAAAAAGCGCCCGCCAGCCCGCTTGAAGGCAATGCGAACGTGATGGTCTTCCCATCGCTGGAGGCGGGCAATATTGGCTACAAAATCGCCCAGCGGCTGGGCGGCTATCGCGCCGTTGGACCGCTCATTCAGGGGCTTGCCGCGCCGCTTCACGACCTCTCACGAGGTTGTAGCGTGCAGGAAATTATCGAACTGGCGTTAGTGGCAGCCGTGCCGCGCCAGACTGACGCGAATCGGGTAAACGACTCGCAAACACTCGTTGTATAGGTCCCGTTCTGGACCCCCTTTGATTAAGAGGAAAACACAATGGAAGCATTAGGAATGATTGAAACCCGGGGCCTGGTTGCGCTTATCGAGGCTTCTGACGCAATGGTTAAAGCCGCACGCGTGAAGCTGGTTGGCGTGAAGCAGATCGGTGGCGGCCTGTGTACTGCCATGGTGCGTGGCGATGTGGCGGCGTGTAAAGCCGCGACGGATGCCGGTGCCGCAGCGGCGCAGCGCATTGGCGAGCTGGTCTCGGTACACGTTATTCCGCGTCCGCATGGCGATCTGGAAGAAGTGTTTCCGATCAGCTTTAAAGGCGACAGCAGCAACCTGTAACCGCTCTCTGTGACGTCACCTGCTGGCGTCACGTTCTCCCTTTTGCAATTGGCTCTCTACGGAGGGCAGGGAACTGCTTTACCTGAAATAAGCCACGGAGGCGGATATGAAACTGGCAATCGTCACAGGACAAATTGTTTGTACCGTCCGCCATCAGGGACTGGCGCACGACAAATTGCTGATGGTGGAAATGATTGACGCCCAGGGTAATCCCGACGGGCAGAGCGCCGTCGCTATCGACAATATTGGCGCGGGGCCCGGTGAGTGGGTGCTGTTGGTTAGCGGTAGCTCAGCCCGCCAGGCGCATGCGCGTGAATCCTCTCCCGTCGACCTGTGCGTGATTGGCATCGTCGATGAAGCGGTGGCTGGTGGTCAGGTGATCTTTCACAAATAGGGCATAAGAAAATGAATCAACAGGATATTGAACAGGTCATCAAAGCGGTACTGCTGAAGATGAAAGACAGCAGTCAGCCTGCTGGCGCCGTTCATGAAATGGGCGTCTTTGCCTCCCTGGATGACGCCGTTGCGGCAGCGAAAGTTGCCCAACAGGGGCTGAAGAGCGTGGCGATGCGCCAGCTTGCCATTCATGCCATTCGTGAAGCGGGCGAAAAACACGCCCAGGAATTAGCGGAACTTGCCGTGACTGAAACCGGCATGGGACGCGTCGAAGATAAATTTGCCAAAAACGTCGCTCAGGCGCGCGGTACGCCGGGCGTGGAGTGCCTTTCCCCGCAGGTGTTAACGGGCGATAACGGCCTGACGCTGATTGAAAACGCGCCGTGGGGCGTGGTGGCTTCGGTAACGCCGTCCACCAACCCGGCCGCAACCGTCATTAACAACGCCATCAGCCTGATTGCCGCTGGCAACAGCGTGGTCTTTGCGCCGCATCCGGCAGCGAAAGGTGTTTCTCAGCGTGCGATCGGCCTGCTTAATCAGGCGGTGGTTGCGGCGGGCGGCCCGGCAAACCTGCTGGTCACCGTGGCGAACCCGGATATCGAAACTGCCCAGCGGCTGTTTAAGTACCCCGGAATCGGCCTGCTGGTCGTCACTGGCGGCGAAGCGGTGGTGGAATCCGCGCGCAAACATACCAATAAACGCCTGATTGCCGCCGGAGCCGGTAACCCGCCGGTGGTGGTTGATGAGACCGCCGACCTGGCGCGCGCCGCGCAGTCCATCGTCAAAGGCGCGTCGTTTGATAACAACATCATCTGCGCCGATGAAAAAGTGCTGGTTGTGGTTGATAGCGTCGCCGATGAGCTGATGCGCCTGATGGAAGGCCAACATGCGGTGAAACTGACTCCCGCTCAGGCCGAGCAGCTCCAGCCGGTGCTGCTGAAAAATGTCGATGAGCGCGGCAAAGGCACCGTCAGTCGTGATTGGGTCGGGCGCGATGCGGGCAAGATTGCCGCGGCCATCGGTCTGAACGTCCCGGAGCAAACGCGCCTGCTGTTCGTTGAAACCTCAGCCAGCCATCCGTTTGCGGTGACCGAACTGATGATGCCGGTGCTGCCGGTGGTGCGGGTCGCCAACGTCGAAGAGGCCATCGCCCTGGCGGTCCAGCTTGAAGGCGGCTGCCATCACACGGCGGCGATGCACTCGCGCAATATCGACAACATGAACCAGATGGCTAACGCCATCGACACCAGCATTTTCGTTAAAAACGGACCGTGCATTGCCGGGCTTGGACTGGGTGGTGAAGGCTGGACCACCATGACCATTACCACGCCAACCGGGGAAGGGGTGACCAGTGCGCGCACCTTTGTTCGCCTGCGGCGCTGCGTGCTGGTGGATGCGTTCCGCATCGTATAAGGAGTGAAAGAGATGGCGCACGACGAACAACTTTGGCTCACCCCCAGACTGCAAAAAGCGGCTGCCCTGTGTAATCAGACGCCTGCCGCCAGTGAATCACCGCTGTGGCTGGGCGTGGATTTAGGCACCTGCGACGTGGTGTCGATGGTTGTCGACAGCGAAGGGCAGCCAGTGGCGGTGTGCCTGGACTGGGCTGACGTCGTGCGTGACGGCATCGTCTGGGATTTCTTCGGTGCCGTCACCATCGTGCGCCGCCATCTCGACACCCTCGAACAGCAGCTTGGCTGCCGCTTTACCCACGCCGCGACCTCGTTTCCGCCGGGCACCGATCCGCGTATTTCGATCAATGTGCTGGAGTCCGCCGGGTTGGAAGTCAGCCACGTGCTGGATGAGCCGACCGCAGTGGCGGATCTGCTGCAACTGGATAATGCGGGCGTGGTGGATATCGGCGGCGGTACCACCGGCATCGCTATCGTCAAACGGGGCGAGGTGACGTACTCCGCCGACGAAGCCACCGGTGGTCATCACATCTCCCTGACGCTTGCCGGAAACCGCCGTATTCAACTGGAAGAAGCGGAGCAGTACAAGCGCAGCAACGCCCAGGAGATCTGGCCGGTGGTGAAGCCGGTATACGAAAAGATGGCCGAGATTGTTGCTCACCATATTGAAGGGCAGGGAATTGCCGATTTATGGCTGGCGGGCGGCTCCTGTATGCAGCCGGGCGTGGATGCGCTGTTTCGCAAGCGCTTCCCGGAATTGCAGGTGCATTTGCCTCAGCACAGCCTGTTTATGACCCCGCTGGCAATTGCCAACAGCGGGAGAGAGAAAGCGGAGGGAATCTATGCAAGCTGAACTGCAGACGGCGCTCTTTCAGGCATTCGATACCCTGAATCTGCAACGCGTAAAAACCTTTAGCGTACCGCCGGTCACGCTGTGCGGCCTTGGCGCGCTCAGCACCTGCGGGCAGGAAGCGCAAACTCGCGGTTTGAGCCATCTGTTCGTGATGGTTGATAGTTTTTTGCATCAAGCGGGAATGACCGCCGGGCTTGAACGCAGTCTGGCGATGAAGGGCGTGGCGATGACCGTCTGGCCGTGCCCACTGGGTGAGCCGTGCATTACCGACGTTTGTGCGGCGGTGGCGCAACTGCGTGAATCGCAGTGCGACGGCGTAGTGGCTTTTGGCGGCGGTTCAGTGCTGGACGCGGCAAAAGCGGTTGCGCTGCTGGTGACCAACCCTGACCAGGCGCTGAGCGCCATGACCGAAACCAGCGCATTGCGCCCGCGTTTGGCGCTGATTGCGGTGCCGACAACGGCCGGAACCGGCTCCGAAACCACCAACGTGACGGTGATTATCGATGCGGTTAGCGGACGTAAGCAGGTGCTGGCGCATGCTTCTCTGATGCCGGACGTGGCGATTCTTGACGCTGCGCTGACTGAAGGTGTTCCTGCTCACGTGACGGCGATGACCGGTATCGATGCGCTGACTCATGCCATAGAAGCTTACAGCGCGCTCAACGCGATGCCGTTCACCGACAGCCTGGCGATTGGCGCGATTGCGATGATTGCCCAGTCGCTGCCGAAAGCGGTGGGCTACGGCCACGACCTCGCTGCGCGCGAAAGCATGTTGCTTGCCTCGTGCATGGCCGGGATGGCTTTTTCCAGCGCCGGTCTGGGCTTATGCCACGCGATGGCGCACCAGCCTGGCGCGGTGCTGCACATTCCGCACGGTCAGGCCAACGCCATGCTGCTGCCGACGGTGATGGAATTTAACCGCATGGTGTGCCGCGAACGCTTTAGCCATATCGGCCGGGCGCTAACCGGCAAGAAAACCGATCACCACGACGCAATTGCTGCCGTACGCGAGCTGATTGCCGAAGTGGGCCTGACCAAACGGCTTTCGGATGCCGGAGCGTTACCTGAACACTTCAGCGCATGGGCGCAGGCGGCGCTGGGGGATATTTGTTTGCGCAGCAATCCGAGGACCGCCAACCAGGAACAGATCGTCGAGCTGTACGCGGCGGCGCAATGATGTGGATTTTCCCGGGTCGCGGCGTGAACGCCTTACCCGGGCTACGGAATAGCAGGCGGCTGTGACTACGTAGCCCGGCTAAGCGCAGCGCGAGCCGGGAAAATCCCCGGCGTTCACAGTATCTATAAATCATAAATGACAGGGAGTAAGGGCTATGGGAATTAACGAAATCATCATGTACATCATGATGTTCTTTATGCTGATTGCCGCCGTGGACAGGATCCTGTCGCAGTTCGGCGGCTCGGCGCGCTTCCTCGGTAAAATAGGTAAAAGCATCGAGGGATCCGGCAGTCAGTTCGAAGAAGGCTTTATGGCGATGGGCGCGCTGGGCCTGGCGATGGTTGGTATGACCGCGTTGGCTCCGGTACTGGCGCATCTGCTTGGGCCGGTGATTATTCCGCTGTATGAAATGCTCGGTGCAAACCCATCGATGTTCGCCGGGACGCTGCTGGCCTGTGATATGGGTGGCTTCTTCCTCGCCAAAGAGCTGGCGGGCGGCGACATTGCGGCTTGGATGTACTCCGGCCTGATTCTGGGTTCCATGATGGGGCCAACCATTGTGTTCTCCATACCGGTCGCGCTCGGCATTATCGAGCCCTCCGATCGTCGTTATCTGGCGCTTGGCGTACTGGCTGGGATTGTCACCATTCCGATCGGCTGTATTGCGGGTGGCCTGATTGCGATGTACTCCGGTGTTGAGGTTAACGGCCAGCCGGTTGAGTTCACCTTCGCGCTGATCCTGATGAACATGATCCCGGTGCTGATTGTCGCTGCGCTGGTGGCACTGGGGCTGAAGTTTATTCCAGAAAAAATGATCAACGGCTTCCAGATCTTTGCCAAGTTCCTCGTGGCGCTGATCACCATCGGCCTTGCCGCTGCGGTGGTTAAATTCCTGCTTGGTTGGGATCTGATCCCCGGACTTGACCCGATCTTTATGGCCGCAGGCGATAAGCCCGGCGAAGTGATGCGCGCCATTGAAGTTATCGGATCCATCTCCTGCGTACTGCTCGGTGCCTATCCGATGGTATTGCTGCTGACCCGCTGGTTTGAAAAACCGCTGATGCGCGTCGGTAACCTACTGAAAGTTAACAATATCGCTGCTGCTGGTATGGTCGCGACGCTGGCCAACAACATCCCGATGTTCGGCATGATGAAGCAGATGGATACTCGCGGCAAAGTCATTAACTGCGCGTTTTCGGTCTCCGCTGCTTTTGCGCTGGGCGACCACTTAGGCTTCGCCGCCGCCAATATGAACGCCATGATCTTCCCGATGATTGTCGGCAAGCTGATCGGCGGCGTGACGGCGATTGGCGTAGCGATGATGCTGGTACCGAAAGATGAAAACGTTTCTACACCAGCAGAAACCGAAGCGGAGGCGCAATCGTGAACACGCGCCAGCTGCTGAGCGTCGGTATCGATATCGGCACCACCACCACCCAGGTGATCTTTTCGCGCCTTGAGCTGGTGAACCGAGCGGCAGTGTCGCAGGTGCCGCGTTACGAATTCATCAAACGCGAAATTAGCTGGCAAAGCCCGGTCTTCTTTACCCCTGTCGATAAGCAGGGCGGTCTGAAGGAGGCCGAACTTAAGGCGCTGATTCTGGCCCAGTATCAAACCGCAGGTATTGCCCCCGAATCGGTGGACTCCGGGGCAATCATCATCACCGGGGAAAGTGCGAAAACCCGCAATGCTCGTCCGGCAGTGATGGCGTTGTCGCAGTCGCTGGGGGACTTTGTGGTTGCCAGCGCCGGTCCGCATCTGGAGTCGGTGATTGCCGGTCACGGCGCCGGGGCGCAAACCCTGTCGGAACAGCGCCTGTGTCGGGTGCTAAACATCGACATCGGTGGCGGTACCTCGAATTACGCCCTGTTTGATGCCGGAAAAGTCAGCGGTACCGCCTGCCTGAACGTCGGTGGTCGTCTACTGGAAACCGATGGGCAAGGGCGCGTGGTTCATGCTCATCAGCCGGGACAGAGGATTGTCGATGAGGTTTTCGGTGCTGGCACCGATGCCCGTTCGCTTAACGCTACCCAGCTGATTCAGGTGGCGCGACGGATGGCGGCGCTTATCGTCGAGGTTATCGACGGCACGCTCTCTTCACTGGCGCAAAAGCTGATGCAAACCGGATTGCTGCCCGTCGATAAGAAGCCAGATGTGATTACCCTTTCCGGCGGGGTGGGCGAGTGCTACCGCAACCAGCCCGCCGATCCGTTCTGTTTTTCTGATATTGGGCCGCTGTTGGCGACGGCGCTGCATGAGCATCCGCGCCTGCGCGAAATGAACGTGCAGTTTCCAGCGCAAACCGTACGCGCCACGGTGATTGGCGCGGGAGCGCACACGCTGTCGCTCTCCGGCAGCACTATCTGGCTGGACGATGTCGCTTTGCCGATTCGTAACCTGCCGGTGGCGATCCCGCTTGAGTCTGCTGACCTCGTGACGGCCTGGCAGCAGGCGCTGGTACAGCTCGATCTGGATCCTCAAACCGATGCTTACGTGCTGGCGCTTCCCGCATCGCTTCCGGTGCGCTACGCCGCATTACTCACGGTTATTGACGCGCTTGTCGCCTTTATCGCGCGTTTTCCCAATCCGCATCCCCTGCTGGTGGTAGCCGAGCAGGATTTTGGCAAGGCGCTGGGCATGCTGCTGCGCCCGCAGTTACAACAACTCCCGCTGGCGGTCATCGATGAGGTGAGCGTCCGGGCGGGGGACTATATCGACATTGGTACGCCTCTTTTTGGCGGATCGGTTGTGCCGGTGACGGTGAAATCACTCGCATTTCCTTCCTGAGGGAACGACTTATGAAACTAAAGACCACATTGTTCGGCAATGTTTATCAGTTTAAGGATGTAAAAGAGGTGCTGGCTAAAGCCAACGAACTGCGTTCGGGGGATGTGCTGGCGGGTGTGGCGGCGGAGAGTTCGCAGCAGCGCGTGGCGGCGAAGCAGGTGCTCTCCGATATGACGGTCGCCGATATTCGTAATAATCCGGTGATCCCTTACGAGGAAGACTGCGTGACGCGCCTGATTCAGGACGACGTCAACGAAACCGCCTATAACCGTATTAAGAACTGGACCATCAGCGACCTGCGTGAATATGTGCTGAACGACGAAGTGACCAGCGACGATATCGCGTTTGTGCGCAAAGGGCTGACCTCCGAAGTGGTGGCGGCGGTGGCGAAGATCAGTTCCAACGCTGACCTGATCTACGGCGCGAAGAAAATGCCGGTGATCAAAAAAGCCAACACTACCATCGGCCTGCCGGGCACCTTTAGCTGCCGTTTGCAGCCGAACGATACCCGTGACGATGTGCAGAGTATTGTCGCGCAAATCTACGAAGGGCTTTCCTTCGGCGCGGGTGATGCGGTGATTGGCGTTAACCCGGTCACCGACGACGTGGAGAACCTGACCCGCGTGCTCGATACCGTTTACGGCGTTATCGACAAATTCAATATCCCGACCCAGGGCTGCGTACTGGCGCACGTCACCACCCAGATCGAAGCGATTCGTCGCGGCGCGCCGGGCGGGCTGATTTTCCAGAGCATCTGCGGCAGTGAGAAGGGCTTAAAAGAGTTCGGCGTGGAGCTGGCGATGCTCGATGAAGCGCGGGCTGTGGGCGCGGAATTCAACCGTATCGCCGGGGAAAACTGCCTCTATTTTGAAACCGGGCAGGGCTCGGCGCTGTCGGCTAGCGCCAACTTTGGTGCCGATCAGGTGACGATGGAAGCACGTAACTACGGTCTGGCGCGGCACTACGATCCGTTCCTCGTTAACACCGTGGTGGGCTTTATCGGGCCAGAGTATCTCTACAACGACCGGCAGATTATCCGCGCAGGTCTGGAAGATCACTTTATGGGCAAGCTGAGCGGCATCTCGATGGGCTGCGACTGCTGCTACACCAACCACGCTGACGCCGACCAGAACCTCAATGAAAATCTGATGATTCTGCTCGCCACCGCCGGTTGCAACTACATCATGGGCATGCCGCTCGGCGACGACATCATGCTCAACTATCAGACCACCGCGTTTCACGATACCGCCACCGTCCGTCAGTTGCTGAATTTACGGCCGTCGCCGGAGTTCGAACGCTGGCTGGAAACCATGGGCATTATGGCAAACGGTCGCCTGACCAAACGGGCGGGCGATCCGTCACTGTTCTTTTGATGACGCGGGGATGACACATGATGGATCAAAAGCAGATTGAAGAAATTGTACGTGGCGTGATGGCGTCAATGGGACAACCGCAAACCACGGCGGCAGCGCCGCAGGCGGCGGTGACGAAGTGCGCCAGCCAGTGCGAAGTTGCCGCGGAGAGTTGCGAACTGGATTTAGGTTCGCCTGAAGCCAAGGCCTGGATTGGTGTGCAGCAGCCGCATCGTGCGGAAGTGCTGGCCGAGCTCAAACGCAGCACCGTGGCGCGCGTGTGTACCGGTCGTGCCGGTCCACGCCCGCGCACCCTCGCGCTGTTGCGCTTTCTTGCCGACCATTCGCGTTCCAAAGATACGGTGCTGAAAGAGGTGCCGGAAGAGTGGGTGAAAACTCAGGGTCTGCTGGAGGTGCGTTCAGAAATTAGCGACAAAAACCTCTACCTGACGCGCCCGGATATGGGCCGTCGCCTGAGTGCTGAAGCGATTGAAGCGCTTAAAACGCAGTGCGTCATGAGCCCGGATGTGCAGGTGGTGGTTTCCGATGGCCTCTCGACCGACGCGATCACCGTCAACTATGAAGAGATCCTGCCGCCGCTGTTGTCGGGCCTGAAACAGGCTGGATTGAAGGTCGGCACGCCGTTCTTCGTGCGCTATGGGCGCGTCAAAATCGAAGATCAGATTGGCGAAATACTCGGTGCGAAAGTGGTGATCCTGTTGGTGGGCGAGCGTCCGGGGCTGGGGCAGTCGGAAAGCCTCTCCTGCTACGCCGTTTACTCTCCGCGCGTGGCGACTACCGTCGAAGCGGATCGTACCTGCATTTCGAATATTCACCAGGGCGGTACGCCGCCGGTAGAAGCGGCCGCGGTGATTGTCGATTTGGCCAAACGCATGCTGGAGCAGAAGGCTTCCGGCATCAACATGACTCGTTAAGGAGGCATCATGCCTGCATTAGATTTAATTCGCCCCTCGGTGACGGCCATGCGCGTGATTGCTTCGGTGAATGACGGTTTCGCGCGCGAACTTAAATTACCGCCACATATACGTAGCCTCGGACTCATCACGGCAGATTCTGATGACGTGACTTATATTGCCGCTGACGAAGCGACAAAACAGGCAATGGTTGAAGTGGTTTATGGCCGTTCTCTGTACGCCGGGGCGGCTCACGGTCCTTCGCCGACAGCGGGGGAAGTGCTGATTATGCTGGGCGGCCCTAACCCGGCGGAGGTTCGCGCCGGTCTGGATGCGATGGTTGCGCATATTGAAAGCGGTGCGGCGTTTCAGTGGGCGAACGACGCTGAAGATACCGCATTCCTCGCACATGTAGTTTCGCGCACCGGCTCGTATCTCTCGTCGACTTCAGGCATCGCGCTGGGTGACCCATTGGCTTATCTGGTCGCGCCGCCTTTGGAAGCGACGTTTGGTATCGATGCGGCGTTGAAATCAGCGGACGTTCAGTTGGTGACCTACGTGCCACCGCCGTCAGAAACCAACTATTCGGCGGCGTTTCTGACCGGGAGCCAGGCTGCCTGTAAAGCCGCCTGCAACGCCTTTACCGATGCCGTTCTGGATATAGCCCGTCATCCAATCCAGCGCGCGTAAGGGGGCTGTGATGATCAACGCGCTGGGATTACTGGAAGTGGATGGCATGGTTGCCGCCGTTGACGCGGCGGATGCCATGCTGAAAGCGGCCAACGTGCGTCTACTCAGCCATGAAGTTCTCGACCCCGGGAGGCTGACGCTGGTGATTGAAGGCGATCTGGCGGCGTGCCGTGCGGCGCTGGATGCCGGAAGCGCAGCTGCACAGCGCACGGGCCGTGTTATTAGCCGCCGGGAAATTGGCCGACCGGAAGAGGATACCCAGCGGCTGATTAGCGGCTTTCAACGCCAGCAGGAAACGCCGGAGGCACCTGCAGCGACGGAGTCATCAGAAGCTCTGGTGGCGCTGCTGACATCGGTGCGTCAGGGAATGACGGCAGGGGAGGTGGCCGCGCATTTCGGCTGGTCGCTTGAAGAAGCCAGAAAGGCGCTGGAGCAGCTCTTTTCTGCCGGGGCGTTGCGTAAACGCAGTAGTCGCTATCGCTTAAAAAATTAACCAGTCGGAGGTGCCGGGAGCGCGACAGGGTTCCCGGCTCAAAAGATCATGAAAAAGAAAAAACCGGCAAACCTGCACCATCTTTATCATGAAGCATTACCCGAAGACGTTAAACTTACGCCGATGGTGGAGGTGGATAATATTCACCAGCGGCGAACTACCGATGTTTATGAGCACGCTCTGACGATTACCGCCTGGCAGCAGATTTACGATCAGCTGCATCCGGGACAATTCCACGGTGAGTTCACTGAGATTCTACTCGATGATATTCAGGTGTTCCGTGAGTATACCGGCCTGGCGCTGCGCCAATCCTGCCTGGTGTGGCCGAATTCCTTCTGGTTCGGAATTCCGGCGACGCGCGGTGAGCAGGGCTTTATTGGTTCGCAGTGTATTGGCAGTGCTGAAATCGCCACCCGGCCCGGCGGAACGGAATTCGAATTAAGTACGCCGGATGATTACACCATTCTTGGGGTGGTTATTTCAGAGGATGTCATCTCCCGTCAGGCCAGCTTCCTGCATCACCCGGAAAGAGTGCTGCATATGCTGCGAAACCAGTCGGCGCTGGAGGTGAAAGAGCAGCATAAAGCCGCGCTGTGGGGCTTTGTGCAGCAGGCGCTGGCGACATTTAGCGAGAGTCCGGATAATCTTCATCAGCCTGCAGTGCGCAAAGTACTGGGCGATAATCTACTGCTGGCGATGGGGGCGATGCTGGAAGAGGCGCAGCCGATGGTCACCGCCGAGAGCATCAGCCATCAGAGCTATCGGCGACTACTATCCCGGGCGCGAGAGTATGTGCTGGAGAATATGTCGGAACCGCTGACCGTTCTCGACTTATGTAATCAGCTGCATGTTAGCCGCCGCACGCTGCAAAACGCTTTTCACGCCATCCTGGGGATTGGCCCGAACGCGTGGCTGAAGCGCATTCGTTTAAACGCGGTACGTCGGGAGCTTATTAGCCCGTGGTCGCAAAGCGCGACGGTCAAAGATGCCGCGATGCAGTGGGGATTCTGGCATTTGGGGCAGTTCGCCACCGATTATCAACAGCTATTCGCCGAGAAACCGTCGCTGACGCTGCATCAAAGGATGCGCCAGTGCGTTTGATGTTGGTGGGCAGGCTCTCCGGTTGCTGATAACGTGCGCGTTTCGGCAATTGCCCGGTGGCGGCTAGCGCCTTACCGGGCCTACGAGATCCGCGTATGACATCAAGCCCGTAGCTAGTAAGGGCAATATCCACCAGTAGATACTGTGAACGCTTGTCGCTATTTTTAGTCAGTAACCCGCAAGTGGCTACAGGCTTGTCGACGGCTGTGAATCCGTAGGCCGGGCAAGGCGTTAGCCGCCGCCCGGCAGAAACGCGAGCACAATATTCAAAACAGTTTTGTCATCAGGCTCTAAGATTGAGCGTTTATGTCTGCTGATAAGATGTCGCCGTTGTACGGCAAGTGTGGCAGATAAACCCGTAAAGCATCCCGTCTGCGTATTCCTCAATATCTTCATAACTTATCTGCGCGAGGAACATCATCGTTTGCGCGCATGTTGGACATTTTGGATATTCCGCATCCTGAACCCAGGCCGGATGACCGCCGAGCTGTGAGAAGGTCGTGGGTAAATTGGGATCGGCGGCGAACAGCGGCAAGCGGATTTCGCCAGGATGCAGGATATCAAGCGGGAGCGTTATCCAGTCGGCGGAGTTCTTCACTGCCAGCGCCGAGATCGCATTTTTTTCGAACCATCGCGGCTGACCCTGGGGATCCAGCGTCGCGAAAACGGTGTCATATACCGTACAGCACTGGCAGATCAGAATACGAATTTGGTCGGGCCAGCAATCCGCGCTGAGGCCGACGGCGCCCGGCGCAACCTCAAACAGATTGATCAGCGGCAGGGAGCAGTGCGGGCAGTTCTCACCATATTCTGTGACGGCGCGAAAAACGGCAGGCTGTTTAGGCGCCTGTTTTACCAGATGGGTACATTGCGAGAAGTAAAGATCGCGTCTGCTACCATTTTCAGCGAGCTCCCATCCTGCCTGGTGAGCATAGTGATGAGGGAGGACATAAAGTGAAGCACTCCACAAAGGTGGTTCCTGACGCCAGCGGTTAAAACGCTCAACGACAACCTCATCGCCAATCCAGGCCAGTGCGCAAAGAATGCGGTCACGGTTTTCGTCATCGGTTTCAACCTCCTGCAAAAGCGCATCGCGTACGTCAGGCGGCGCGTGGTGAAAAGGCAGGGGGGAAGCTAGCTCCAGTTCCTCTTCATTTATTACCAGGCGTAAGAAATTATCCAGATTTGCTTGGGTAAATGCCGCCAGGCACAGAGCAATTTCCTGTGCATCATCCTCGTAACCAGAATCAAATAATTCTTCTGCATAATCGGCCATGTAGCGGCATTCATCAGCGGAGAGCTTTTTGTAAAGCTCATCGGTTGGAATGGGGCAGGGGACCCATTCGATTAACGGATCGTGTTCCCGGGGCTCATGAACGAGCTTAAGCATTTCAACAGGGTCGCTAATGCCGCTGAACGCATCGATCGTTTTTCTGTTTTTCCGGATATATTCTTCCTGCTCATGCCGATAGCGCGCATTGACGCAGGGCATGCAATAACCCTCCGTGCGGGCAGCCGTCGCTGGCAGAATGTGATGTGAGCATTGCGGGTTTTTGCAGGGAATTCGCTCGTCCATGCGATAAATATTCCATATCAGATATGTCGAACGCCTACTGTACCGCGGTGAAAGCTTAACAGCAGCAGGCTGTTATCCGATTTTTTCCGTGTAAGTGGTCACGATAAATATCGTCAACTTTTCCACTTGGCTATTTTTTCGGGGACGGAGGGTTTTAATAAACAGCTCGGTAAATTAAATCCAGTCTCTTACCTGAATAAATTCGCTGAGCGCCGCCTCCGGGCTGCCCGCTTCCGGCTGGTAGTCATATTCCCAACGTACCAGCGGAGGCATCGACATCAGGATGGATTCGGTGCGTCCGCCGGTTTGCAGGCCGAACAGGGTGCCGCGATCCCACACCAGATTGAACTCCACGTAGCGCCCGCGACGGTAGAGTTGAAAATCGCGCTCGCGCTCGCCCCAGAGCATCTCTTTACGTCGCTCGACAATCGGTAAATATGCGTCGGTATAGCCGTTGCCAACCGCCTGCATAAAGTCGAAACCATGGTCGAAATTCGGGGTATTTAAATCATCGAAAAACAGCCCGCCGATACCGCGCTGTTCATTGCGATGCTTAAGGAAGAAATAGTCGTCACACCATTTTTTGTAGCGCGGATAAACCTCTTCGCCGAAGGGGTGGCATACATCACGGGCGGTACGATGCCAGTGGACAGCGTCTTCTTCAAAACCGTAATAGGGGGTTAAATCGAAGCCGCCGCCGAACCACCACACCGGATCCACGCCCGGCTTTTGCGCAATAAAGAAACGCACGTTGGCATGGCTGGTGGGAATGTACGGATTGCGCGGATGCACCACCAGTGACACGCCCATGGCTTCGAAGCTGCGGCCCGCCAGCTCAGGGCGATGAGCGGTAGCAGAAGCTGGCATCGCATCGCCGTGTATGTGAGAGAAGTTCACGCCTGCCTGCTCAAAGATACCGCCGTCGCGCAGCACCCGGCTGCGCCCGCCGCCGCCGGCTTCTCGCTGCCAGCTATCCTCAACGAAATCGCTGCCGTCAACGGCGCTCAGCTTTTGGCAGATAGTGTCCTGCAAATGAAGAAGGAATGCTTTTACCTGCTGCGCGTCGGGTTTCATTAACGTCTCTTCGAATGGGCTTTCTGGTTATCGAACCAGTGGAAATAACTGATAATGCCGTTAGCAATCGCCGTGGCGATTTTCTGCCGGAACGCGGTGGTGCCCAGCAGCTTTTCTTCATTCGGATTGGTGATAAACGAGGTTTCCACCAGCACCGACGGAATCGATGGCGACTTTAGCACCACGAACGCCGCCTGTTCAGTATTGCGGCTGTGCAGCTTATGCACCGGCTTTATCTTTTTCAGGATATGCGAGCCGAGCGTCAGGCTGTTTTTGATGGTATCCGTTTGCACCAGGTCGAAGAGCACTTGCTGCAATAGGTGGTCTTTATCGGTCGCTTTCTTGCCAGCGACTTCATCCGCACGGTTTTCACGATCGGAGAGGTATTTTGCCATGGCGCTACTGGCGCCGCGGTTGGAAAGGGCGAACACGGAGGCCCCGGCTGCGCTCGGATTGGTGAAACCGTCGGCGTGAATCGACATGAAGAGGTCGGCACCGTGCTGATGGGCTATCTCTACGCGGTCGTATAGCGGAATAAAGGTATCCCCGCTGCGCGTCAGCCGCGCATCAATGCCGTTGCTGCGCAGAATGCTGCGCACGTTTTTAGCGATCGCCAGGACAACGTGTTTCTCTTTTGAGCCGTTATGGCCAATTGCGCCGGTATCGATGCCACCATGGCCCGGGTCGAGCATGACGACGCGTTTAGCGCCTTTTTTCTTCGCGGCGGGTTTGCTGTGCCCGTTAGATGTTTTTAACGGTTGTTCTTTCGCGCTGGCCTGTGAGGCGATCCCTGAAAGGGTGATTGCTGCCAGCCCGGCTTTCAGCACCTGGCGGCGCGAAGCCAGTGTTTTTAAGGGTTTAAAAGTGCTCATTCGGCCTGAATTGCAAACAAGTGATAACCAATGTTATATCGTATCGTGTTTTTTGATACGACCATTCAAAATAAGAATTGTTTTACTTTTCATTTCAATACATGACAAAGTCATATTATGCCAT